>JBDTKM010000193.1:0-14412 GCA_039935315.1 Rhodanobacter sp.
TCTGCTCGACGGTGGTGTTCTGCGCCTCGTCGAGGATGACGTAGGAGTCGTTGAGCGTGCGTCCGCGCATATAGGCCAGCGGGGCGACCTCGATCACGTTGCGCTCGATCAGCTTGGCCACCCGCTCGAAACCCAGCATTTCGTACAAGGCGTCGTACAGCGGGCGCAGGTACGGATCGACCTTCTGCGACAGGTCGCCAGGCAGAAAGCCGAGCTTCTCGCCTGCTTCGACCGCGGGGCGGACCAGGATCAGTCGCTGCACCCGATTCGCTTCCAGCGCCTCCACCGCGCTGGCCACCGCGAGATAGGTCTTGCCGGTGCCGGCCGGGCCCACGCCGAAGTTGATGTCGTGGGCGGTAATGGCCTGCAGGTAGCGCGCCTGGTTGGGGCCGCGGCCCGTGATGACGCCGCGCTTTACCTTGATGACGACGTCCTGGCTGCCTTCGGTGTCCGCGACCAGCGCATCGATGCCTGATTCTGCCAATTGCAGGTTGATCTTCGGTGCGGTCAGCGCTTCGTCTTCGGTGCTGGCGTAGAGCACGCGCAACACTTTCTCGGTGGCCTGGGCCGGGCCGTCTTCACCGATGATCTGGAAGATGCTGCCGCGATGGTTGATCTCGACGCCGAGACGCAATTCGACCTGGCGCAGGTGTTCGTCGAACGGCCCGCATAGATTGGCAAGGCGCGCATTGTCTTCGGGGTCGAGCGCGAAATCGCGCTGGTTGAGGTTCGGGGTCATGGATTCAGCGCAGGATTCCGTCATTGAATCCTTCTCCCTTCGACGCTCCCTGGAGAGTCCGTCGCGGGTGAGAAGGTGCCGACACGCGGATGAGGGTTCGGGCGTAGCGCCTGGGTGACTCTCGCGGCAAGCTCCGGACCAACGCCCATTTCAAGCAACCACTTCCTCGTCCAGTCGTACCCGCCCGCGCAGCGAGTTGGCCATGGCTTCGGTGATTTCCACGTCGATGAACTGGCCGATCAGGCGCGGGTTGCCGGGGAAGTTCACGAAACGCATGTTCTCGGTGCGGCCGGTCAGTTCGTTGGAGTCGCGGGTGCTGGGCTTTTCCACGAGTACGCGCTGGACGCTGCCGATCATCGCCTGGCTGATCTCTCTGGCATGGGCGTTGATCACGGCCTGCAGACGCATTAACCGCGCGTGCTTTTCCGCCGCTGGCGTTTCGTCGACGAGTTTTGCCGCCGGGGTGCCGGGGCGGGCGGAGAAGATAAAGGAGAAACTCTGGTCGAAACCGATGTCCTCGATCAGCTTCATGGTCTTGCCGAAATCTTCCTCGGTTTCGCCGGGGAAACCGACGATGAAGTCGGACGAGATGCAGATGTCGGGACGCACCGCCCGCAGCTTGCGGATCTTCTGCTTGAACTCCAGTGCCGTATAGCCGCGTTTCATTGCACTGAGAATGCGATCGGAGCCGGCCTGCACCGGCAGGTGCAGGAAGCTGGCCAGTTGCGGCACGTTGGCATACGCCTCGACCAGCGAGTCGGAGAATTCCAGCGGGTGCGAGGTGGTGAAGCGGATCCGGCCGATGCCGTCGATCTGTGCGATCGCATGGATCAATACGGCCAGGTCGGCCGTACCGCCATCGTGGGTAGGGCCGCGGTAGGCGTTGACGTTCTGGCCGAGCAGGTTCACTTCGCGCACGCCTTGCGCCGCCAGTTGCGCCACTTCCACCAGCACGTCGTCGAACGGACGGCTGATCTCCTCGCCGCGGGTGTACGGCACCACGCAATAGCTGCAGTACTTCGAGCAGCCTTCCATGATCGAGACGAAGGCGGTCGGGCCGTCCGCGCGCGGCGCCGGCAGGCAGTCGAATTTCTCGATCTCGGGGAAGCTGATGTCCACCTGCGGCAGGCCGCTGGCGCGCTGCTTCTCGATCATTTCGGGCAACCGGTGCAGGGTCTGCGGGCCGAACACCAGATCGACGTACGGCGCGCGCTTGATGATCGCCGCGCCTTCCTGCGACGCCACGCAGCCGCCCACGCCGATCAGCACCGGCTTGCCGTCGCGCTTGTGCTGTTTCCAGCGGCCGAGCTGGCTGAACACCTTTTCCTGCGCTTTCTCGCGGATCGAGCAGGTATTGATCAGGATCACGTCCGCTTCGGACTCGTCCAGGGTCAATTCCATGCCGTGTGATTCGCGCAGCACGTCGGCCATCTTGGCCGAGTCGTACTCGTTCATCTGGCAGCCGTGGGTCTTGATGAAAAGTTTGCCGCTCATCGCGTGGGTTCCGTGCCGTGTTGATCTGGAGCGATGTCCGCCGGACCGGAAAGTCTACCCGCGCGAAGCCGGTGCTGCCAGCGGTGCGGCGTGGTGGATCAAGCACTTGCGCTGATGGCGTGGCGTTCGCGCGCGGTATCCGGTCAGCAAAACGCTGCCTGGCGCACGAAATCGCCAGCGCGCACTTGGCGTCCGTCGCGCATGGCGCCACACTGCGCCCATGTTCGGTGCCGCCAGCTACGGGGGAAGCGTCGATCGGCCAGTTCGTGGCTTCCCGTCCCATCCGATCCTTGCCGGGGTCGTGTTGCTGGCTGCCTGCGTATTTGGCGACGCGGCGCAGGCCGGCACGCTGTACCAGTGCACCGGTAGCAGCGGCGAGCCGGTATACAGCAGCAGCCGCACCGGCTACCACGGCTGCCGCCTGATCAGCAATTATGCGGAACCTTCGGTACCCAGCCGTGCGGCCCCCCTGACGCGCGTGTCGCTGAGCGCAGTGACCAGCACTGTCGCGACGACCGCGCGCAGCCTGGTTGCCGACCGCGCGCTGCCGGCGTCGTTGCAGAGCGTGCGCAGCGGCGTGGTCACGAGCGGCCAGACTCTGGACGCAGCATGGGTGGAGCGCGCATCGCTTGCGGCCGTCCGCAGTTCGGTCGAAACCACGGCCAGGTCGCCGCTGGCCGCGGTTGCTGCGGGCACGCCGGGCCAGTGGCATTATCTCGAAGCGCATGGCGCTGCGGCACTGGCCGTGCCGGCGGCAGCAATCGATTCCGCCAACCGCGTGCTGCGCGGTGCGGTCTACCGCATCATGCGAGCGGATGGCGGGACCGAGTACACCAACGTGCGCCCTTCCGGTGGCAGCGGGCGCGCCGTGACGATGTTATTCAGCTACATCGCGACCTGCGTCGCCTGCAATCTGCACTCGACGATCCACTGGAACAGTGTCGCGCTGAACCTCAGTGCCTATGCGGACGCAATCCGCACTGCCAGCATCGAGTATGGCGTCGACGAGGCGTTCCTGCGCGCGATCATCCACGCCGAGAGTGCGTTCAATCCGCGCGCGCTGTCGATCAAGGGAGCGCAGGGGCTGATGCAGTTGATGCCGGCGACGGCCAGCGACATGGGCGTGCTGGATGCATTCAATTCCGATCAGAACATCCGTGGTGGCGCCCGCTACCTGAGCGTGCTGCTGCACGACTTCAGCGGCAATGAGCGGCTGGCGGCGGCGGCGTACAACGCCGGCCCGGGGGCGGTGCAACGCTACAATGGCGTGCCACCCTACGCCGAGACCCAAGTGTATGTGCAACGCGTGGAGACCTTGCGCAAGCGCTATGGGGCCGCGATCCATCCGCCGCTGGCTTCGCGCTGACCCGGTTGAACGAAGCCACGCGGTCGGTTCGCCCGCGCGGCGTCAAGGCTCGAGCATGGTGCCGTTGTTCATGGCCGGTCGTTGCGTCACGGTGACTTCGGCCCGGAACGGTGTGCCGTTGCGAAGACCGGAGATTTCCACCTGGCTGCCTGGTTTCAGCGCAGCCTCACGCCGACGCAGGTTGGCCGGGCTGAGGATGTCGTGGTTGCCGAACCGCAGCAGGATGTCGCGCGGCTTGATGCCAACCTGCGCCGCCGGGCCGCCGGGATAAACCGCTGTGACCTGCGCGCCGCGCGCCGCAGCCGGCAATCCGCTGTCGGCTGCCACCGGCACGAACGCATAATCGGCCCCAATCCAGCCGCGCACGACGTGTCCGGTGGTGATCAGCTGGTCGAGCACATTGACTGCGGTGGCCACCGGAATGGCAAAGCCGATGCCTTCGGCGTTGGCCGCCTGTCCTTTGCCGATCAGCATGGTGTTGATGCCGACCAGTTGGCCGTTGGTATTGACCAGCGCCCCCCCGGAATTGCCCAGGTTGATGGCGGCGTCGGTCTGGATGAAATCCTCGGCGCTTGCGCTGTTCAACTGCCGCCCGATCGCACTGACGATGCCCATGGTGACGGTCTGGCTGAGCCCGAACGGGTTGCCGATCGCCAGTACCACGTCGCCCGGTCGCAATGGCTGCGGGCCTGCCAGGTGAATCACCGGCAGGTTGTTGGCGTCGATTTTCAGGACGGCGAGGTCGGTTTCCTGGTCGGAGCCGACCAGGCGCGCCTTGGCGATGCGCCCGTCGTACAGCAACACCTGGATATCGGCCGCATTGGCGATCACGTGGTTGTTGGTCAGCACGTAGTCCTGGCCGCGGGCATTGACGATCACGCCCGATCCCAAGGTCTGCTCGCGATGCTGGTAGGTCGTGGGCTGGCCACCGAACAACTGCTGCAGCACCGGGTTGTCGTACATGCGCAGAGCTTGCTCGGTGACGATTCTATTGGCGTAGATGTTAACCACCGATGGCGCGGCGGTAGCCACCGCGTCGGCGTAGGATGCCGGTGCCGTCTGGGCTTGGCCGGTGCTTGCAGGCGTGGAGACGGTTGGCCCCAGCCCGAACTGCGCGCGCAGTCGCTGGCCGCTGCCCGGCCACAACAGGCCGATCACAAAGGCCAGCGCCAACCCGAGAATGACAAAGCGGGCAAGGAACAGGAGGGTGCCGGCGGCATGTTTCATGTCGAGAGGGGACGTTCCGGCGAGTCGTGGCAAAGAGGCGTCGGGCAGACCCTGCATGTGTCCGGTTTATTGTACGGCGCCGCCCCTGACGCTACACTAACGCGATATTTGCGGGGCCTGAAGCCCCGTATCCTGGGTTGACCTTGCAAGTACCGGAGAGCCTGATGGCGAACGAAGTCGTCGATCACGGCCGCCGCCGATTCCTGACAGCAACCACGGCGGTGGTTGGTGGCATTGGGATCGTTTCGGCAGCTGTGCCCTTCATCAAGTCGTGGGAACCCAGCGCACGGGCCGAGGCGGCTGGTGCTCCGGTCACGCAATCGTTGAAGAAGATCGAGAAGGGTCAACAGTTGATCGTCGCCTGGCGCAGCCTGCCGGTCTTCATCGTCAACCGTACGCCGACCCAACTGGCGGTGCTGCCAACGCTGGATTCGCGGCTGGTCGACCCCAAGTCCGACGGCAGCTCGGCCGAGCAGCAGCCCAAATACGCGCAGAACGAAACGCGTTCGATCAAGCCGCAGTGGCTGGTCATGATCGGCATCTGCACGCACCTGGGTTGCGTGCCCGATTTCAAGGGGAAGATCGTGCCCGAGCCGTTCGACCCCGACTGGAAGGGTGGTTATTACTGCCCTTGCCACCATTCGCGTTACGACATCGCCGGTCGCGTCTTCAAGGATGTGCCCGCGCCCAAGAACATGGTCATCCCGCCTTATCACTACATCGATGACATGACGGTCCAGATTGGCGTGGATCCGAAGGGGGCTGCGTCATGAGCAACGTATTTGGCAATATCGGCGATTGGGTCACCGAGCGTACGCCGGGCATGCTGCCGATGTATCGCAGGCACATGACCGAGTACTACGCACCGAAGAATTTCAATCTTTGGTATTACTTCGGCTCGCTGGCGATCGTGGTGCTGATCAATCAGATCGTCACCGGCATCTTCCTCACCATGAATTACAACCCGAGCGCGGCGGGAGCCTTCGACTCGGTGCAATACATCATGCGGGACGTGCAGTGGGGCTGGCTGATCCGCTACATGCACACGACCGGCGCGTCGCTGTTCTTCGTGGTGGTGTTCCTGCACATGTTCCGCGGCATCATGTACGGCTCGTTCAAGAAACCGCGCGAACTGGTGTGGCTGCTGGGCATGCTGATCTTCCTGGCACTGATGGCCGAGGCGTTCATGGGCTACGTGCTGCCGTGGGGCAACATGTCGTTCTGGGGCGCCAAGGTGATCGTGTCGTTGTTTGGCACGATTCCGGTGATCGGCAACGATCTGGTGACGTGGATCATGGGCGATTTCCTGCCTGGCGATGCCACCTTGAACCGTTTCTTTGCGCTGCACGTGATCGCGCTGCCGCTGGTGCTGCTGCTGTTGGTGGTGCTGCATATTGCCGCGCTGCACGAGGTGGGCTCGAACAACCCGGACGGGGTGGATATCAAGCACGGGGCCAAGGGCAACCGCTGGGATGCATTGAAACCGGCCGACGGCATTCCGTTCCATCCGTACTACACGGTGAAGGATCTGGTCGGCGTGGGGGTGTTCCTGTTGGTCGCCGCCTTCATCATCTTCTTCGCGCCGACGCTGGGCGGCTGGTTCCTGGAACCGGACAACGCCATCCGCGCCAACAACCTGGTGACCCCGGCGCAGATCAAGCCAGTGTGGTATTTCACGCCGTTCTACGCGATCGTGCGCATGGTCCCGGCTTTCATCGGCACCGCCGTGTGGGGCGTAATTGCCATGTTCGGTTCGATCGCGGTGCTGTTTGCACTGCCGTGGATCGATGTGGGTCCGGTGAAGTCGGTGCGTTATCGCGGCACGGGCTACAAGGTGGCACTCACCATCTTCGTGATCGCGTTCTTCAGCCTGGCGCTGATCGGTACCGATTCCACCGATGTGCTGTTCCCCAAGCTGTTCGGCAGCCACATCGATGTCAATACCTGGAACAACGTATTCGGCCGCATCATGACGGTGGTTTATTTTGGGTTCTTCGTGTTCCTGTGGCTCTACACGCATCTGGGCTGGGAGAAGACCAAGCCGGTGCCGGATCGGGTGACCACACATGACTGAGCGGCGGATGACGATGAAGTATTTTCTCTCCAGCTTCGTACTGGTCTTTGGCCTCCTGATTGGCGCCATGCCGGCGCATGCCGAGGGTGGCGAGCCTGCCTTGATGAGAGCGGGCACCAGCGTGAGTGACCAGGCCTCGCTGCAGCGTGGCGCGCGGTTGTTCTTCAACTATTGCGTCGGCTGCCATTCGCTGAAATACATGCGTTACTCGCGCATGGCCGAGGATCTGGGCCTGACCGAAAGCGACGTCATGCAGAACCTCAACTTCACCGGGGCGAAGTTCCAGGATCCGATCGATTCGCATATGCCACCAGCTCTGGCGACAACCTGGTTCGGCAAGGCTCCGCCGGATCTCTCGCTGGAAGTGGATGCGCGGGGCGCCGATTGGGTCTACTCCTACCTCAACTCCTTCTATCTGGATCCACACAGTCCAATCGGGTGGAACAACACGATCCTGCCGAATGCCGCCATGCCGTTCCCGCTATGGGCGCTGCAGGGCATGCAGACGGCGGTGATGGCTCCGGCGAAGGACGGTAACAGCGCCGCCGTGGAGAAGTTGGTGTTGTCGAGTCCGGGCAAGATGACGCCGGCACAGTTCCAGCAGGCCACTCGCGATCTGACCAGCTTCCTGGAATACGTTTCCGAACCGGCGGCGCTGCAACGTCACCAGTACGGTCTCTGGGTGGTGCTGTTCCTGGCCGTTTTCATCTTGCTGGCTGCCTTGCTCAAGAAGGAATACTGGAAGGACATCCACTGAGCCGGATGCTATTCGCGGGCGCGACGGCGGTGAGCCGCCGCGCCGGTCCCACCGATAGGGTAATCGCGCGTGGTTCAAATCCCCCGTTTGCGCAATGCATTGACGCTGTACACGACGGTCGATGACATTCAGTGTCATCGAGCGCGGTTGGTGCTGGCTGCCAAGGCGGTCAGCTACGATCGAGTGCTGGTCGATCATGCGCAGCCTCCGCAGGATCTGATCGACCTGAATCCGTATGCCAGCACACCGACCCTGATAGATCGCGATTTGACCCTGTTCGATGCCGCGGTGGTGTGCGAGTACATCGATGAACGTTACCCGCACCCGCCGTTGATGCCGATCGATCCGCAATCGCGTGCGCGACTGCGCGTGGCGGCAGTGCGGATCGAGAAGGACTGGTTGCCCGAGGTCGCCACGATTCGCGCCGGTGGCCGCCCGGCGGATGCCGCACGCAAGCGCCTGCGCGAGCAACTGCTGTCCGTCTTGCCACTGTTCAAGGCCTCGAATTTCTTTCTCAACACCGAAATGAGCCTGGCCGATTGTCTGGTCGCACCGGTGATCTGGCGATTGTCCTGGCTGGGGGTTGAGCTGGGTCGCGAAGGCAAGCCGATCATCGATTATGGCGAGCGCCTGTTTCACAGCCAGGGTTTTGCGCGCAGCATGACCGACGACGAAAAGGCGATGCGGTAGGTCCATGAGCAAACCAGACGACGTAACCATGAGCTCGAATCGCCCGTATCTGTTACGGGCGATCTACGACTGGATCAGCGACAACCAGCTGACTCCCTACATTCTGGTCGACGCCGGAGCCGCCGGTGTGCGGGTGCCGCCGCAGGTGATCCAGAACGGGCAGGTCGTGCTCAATCTGGCTACCCGGGCGGTGGCGAACCTCGACCTCGGCAACGAGTGGATCAGTTTCCAGGCACGTTTTTCCGGTGTCAGCCAGACGATTCAGGTTCCGGTGCAGGCGGTGCTGGCGTTGTACGCACAGGAGAACGGACAGGGCATGATGTTCCCCGCCGATGGCGAAGGCAGCGATACGCCGCCCTCCAAGTCGCCTCCGGAGAAGCCGACACCGATTGCCGGCGACGCCAAACCCAAGCGCGGCGCGCCGCACTTGCGCGTGGTCAAGTAAGGGGCGGGCGGCCCGCGTCAGTTCAGCCGGTTGTCTTGGCGAGGGCGCAGCGCGACGACCTTGGCGGACGCCGTTGGCGACGCCGCATCGGCGCGGCTGTCGGGGGGCAATGACTCGATGGTGGGCAGGCTCAGGCTGCTGAGCGCGTCGCCGATCATCCACAGTCGCCCCGGTGCGCGATCATGCCCGTCGATGCTCACTTCAAATCCGTAGCAACGTTCTACCCGGCGCAGACCATTGGCGCGACACAGACGCAGACGATGCAGGCCAACGGTCTCATCCAGTAATTGCAGGCCGTGCAATTCACATTGGCGGCGCGCCTCTTTCACTGCGCGCTCGCGCGCCACACTGAGCTTCAGCCACAGTACCACCGTGGCGCCGAGCACCAGCAACAGCAGAAGGTTGGAAAAGTCGGACATGCGCCCAGTGTGTGGGCGAGTGCGGCCGGGTGCAAGCGGCGTTCAAGCACTGCAGACACCGGGAACGCTGCCGCGGACGCGTCGCGGGGTGGTCTTCGTGCAGCTTCTCAATTCAGTTGCAATCGCAACGACAGGTCAATCGCACGTATGTGTTTTGTCAGCGCGCCAACCGAAATGAAGTCCACGCCCGTGTGGGCGAAGGCGCCGATCGTGTGCAGATCGACATTGCCGGAAATTTCCAGTGGGACGCGGCCGCCGGTGCGGGCCACCGCCTCGTGCATCTGCGCCAGCTCGAAGTTGTCCAGCATGATGCGGTCCACGTCTGCCTGCAGCGCCTGCTCAAGCTCGGCGAGATTCTCCACTTCCACTTCCAGCGGCAGCTCCGGGTGCAGGCGCCGCGCCGCCGTTACTGCCGCAGCAATACTGCCGGCCGCAGTGATGTGGTTTTCCTTGATCAGGATCGCGTCGTACAAACCCATGCGCTGGTTGTGACCGCCGCCGCAACGCACCGCGTACTTTTGGGCAGCGCGCAGGCCGGGCACGGTCTTGCGCGTGTCCAGCACGCGTACCACCGTGCCAGCTACTGCGGCGACATACTCGGCCGTACTCGTGGCCGTGGCTGACAACAGCTGCAGGAAGTTGAGTGCCGATCGCTCCGCGGTGACCAGTGAGCGGGCATGCCCCGCCAGGCGGCAGACCAGGGTTCCCGGCACCACGCGGTCGCCGTCGTGCACCTGCCAATCGATATCCACCGCCGGGTCGAGCTGCCGGAAACAGGCGTCGAACCAGGCGCTGCCAGCGATCACGGCGGCGTCGCGGCAAGTCAGCTGTGCCTGCGCACGCGCCGTGGCCGGCAGGAGTCCGGCGGTAGCGTCGCCCTGGCCAAGGTCCTCGGCCAGGGCACGCTCGACATCCACCGTGATTTGCGTCGCATCGGGCGGCGCGAACGAGGCAGTTGAACTCATTGGGCGCCCGTCGAAAGCGCCGGCTTGTCCTGGCCTGGCGCGTCGTCCGGGTGGCTGAGCTTGCCCACGATGGCGGTCATCGCGCGATCAAACAAGGCGCTGGCGGCCAACACCCGAGCGTGACCCTCGGCAAACAGTGCGGCCAGCTCGCGCGGCGCGTAATCGGCCACTTTGAGACCGCGTCGATTGACGAACAGATAGCGGCCGCTCATCGGGCTGATCCATGACAGCTTGGCCCGCGCGGGCGCGTCATTGCCAAGCGTGAACTCCAGCCAGTTGCCGGGCTTCAGCGCCTGCACGTAATGCCACTCTGGACTGTCCGGTGGAACCTCGGCCAACTCCTCGGCATCGAGGATATCCTCCGGATCCGCCTGCTGGTCGATCACCGGCTGGATGCTGTCCGGAAGCGACAGCATCGCCCCGTCCTCCGCGGCCGTGGCGACGTTCTGCGGTTCGCCTTGCACCGGCGGCTCACCCAGTTGCTGGCGGTAATATGCATGCAATTGCCCCAGCAGTCGGTCGACATCCTGTTCCTGGAATGCCACGTTGGCCAGACCGTGGCGCAACGCCCGCTCGATGCCGGGCAGCATCGAACGCAGGGTCTGCCGACTGGTCGCGTCGTTGGCTGGATGGGTGCTGGCGATGAACTCGTCGATGAAGCGCAACGCGGTCTTGAATTCCGGCGAATCCTCGCCCTGGCGCAGCATGGTCAACACCAGATGGTTGGCCCAGGCGCGGGCAAGCACGCCATGCATCAGCGGCGGCAACTTCTGGGTGCCGATCCGGTCGAGAATTTCGCGCGCCGCGCGACGGCGCGCCTGTTCGAGCTTCTCTCGACCGCGAGTGGATTCGGCCACGCGTTGCTCGGCCAGTTCGGAGCGCCGTTTGTTGACGTCCTGAAACTGTTGCAGGTCGGTCAACAGACGCTCGAAGATCCCCATGTCGTCATCGAAATCATGCAGCAGTTGGTCGACGATCGACTTCACTTTTTCGTGCAGGCGGTGGTCGCGATCGGATTCTTCGGACCAGCTCTTGGCCTGTTCGGCCAGGCTGTCCAGCAACCGTCGTGCGGGGTGCTGGCGGTGTGCGAACAACTTGCGATCGAGGATGGCGGCCTTGAGGTAGGGGATCTGCAGACGAGCCAGCATGACCTGCATGGTGGCCGGCAGGTTACGGTCTTCCAGGATGAACTCGAACAGCATGCCGACCAGGTCAATGGTGTCCTCGTCCATGCTGGCGACGTGGCTGGGACGTTCGCCCCGCAGGGCGCCGATCTGGGTGAGAAGTTGGGTCTTGAGTTCCATCACTTCACGACCGAGTGCGGCCGCGTCATCCGCTTCGTCGTAGCTGCCCCCACCGGCGCTGACGATCTGGCTCTGCAGCACGCTGAGGGCACCGAGCAGTTCATTCGCCGATGGCAAGGGTCCACTCATCGTCGCGTGTGCACCACCTTCCCGGGCGGAGCGACCGCCGACGGTGCCCCGTCGGGCACTGAACAGCGCATGGAGGGTCTGCAACAGATCGTCCGGAATCTCGCTGCCAGCTTCCAACGCTTCCGCGCCGGTCCCGGCGCCGGCAACCTGGCTGGTGGCGGTGGCGCGTCGCGCGCCGCCGCTGCTTTTCGCCGCGCCAGCGTGCGGGAGGGTGTGGTGCAATTGTGGCAACACGCCTGCGCGAACCAGTTCGACATTGATCTCGTGGTAGAGCTCTTCCACCAAGGACAGGACGTAGCGATCGAACAGCTTGTAGATGATCAGCTTGACCCGCATGTCGGCATTCAGCTCCTGCAGTGCCTCCCTGAAGGTCTGGGACAGGATCGCTGGTGCCACCGGGTTGCTGGCGTCGTCGACCTTGTGGCCACCGCAGATGACCGAAAGCCGCTGGTTGACCGCGAACAGGTCGCGGGTCAGGCGGGCTTCGTTCTTGCTGATCATGCTGGTGATCGCCAGCGATTCTTCCAGGTCGCTTTCGGCCACCAGGGTCAATTCGGCCGCGCCCAGTGAAGGCGTCCCCGCCGGCGTCGCCGGCGCCTTCGCCGGGTAGGCCAGCGAACCGAGCTTGCGGGTGATGGCCTGGAGAAAATTCCGCTCGATGGTGGGGCGGCGCTTGCGAACCTCGCGCATCCCGTCGAAATAATGCATCTGTGCGGCGTTGTTCTCGCCTTTTTCGGCCAGGTCGAACAGTGCATCGTCAACCTGCTCGAACGCGTTGCTCACCCATTGTTGCAGGCGCTTGCTGGCGATGCCACGCACCGCACTGAGCAGTTCGCCCACGCGCTCGCTGGAAGGATCCAGGCGCTGGCTCAAGTTGACGACTCTAGTGGGCTCGCTCGCTTCGTTCATCGCCATGTCCCCGTGGATTTGTCGTGCGACCCCCGGCTTGGCGGGGCCGGGCGGGCTCTGACAATAAGCCAAATCGTGGCCCTCTGTCATGCTTGAAACTGGGTTTGTGGATGGTCGTGGCCGTGGATTCGGCTCGCCCACGCAAAATTGGTGATGGCGTCACAGTTTCGGCTGGCTTTGTTCGGCCGGTTTCGCGCTGTACTTCGTCGAATTTCCGCAGCGGTTCGCTTGAAGCGATCGACAAGCTTCCGTAGGTGGCCGGGAATCCTAGTCGGCCGGGAAGCCGTCCAACTGCAACGTGCCGATGCCTTCCTCGGGCAGCATCACCGGGATGCCGTCCTCGATGCGGTAAATCAGCTTGTGGTCCGTGGTGATCAGCGCCTCGGCGACCCGTTCGTGCACCGCCACGCCGGCCACGGTGTCGACCTTGCCCGCAGCGATCGCATCGTTCAGTGCATCCAGCTGGCGCCGCGTCATCGGGCGCACCGGGGTCTTGCTGACTGGACAACAAAGGATATCGAGCAGACGTTTGTCCATAGTCGGTGGGTTCGGGTGAATCGGGCCGGGAAAGCCCGTACAATAACGGTTTTTGGACGTCTCAGCCATGACAGCAGCAAGCGCGGCACCGCGCGTGGGCGTGGTGATGGGCTCGCGTTCGGATTGGGAAACCATGCAGCATGCGGCCCGCGTGCTGACCGAGCTGGGCGTATCGCACGAGGTGCAGGTGGTTTCGGCCCACCGCACGCCGGATCTGTTGTTCAGCTATGCCGAGCAGGCGCCCGCGCGGGGCATTCAGGTGATCATCGCCGGTGCGGGCGGCGCCGCCCACCTGCCGGGCATGCTTGCCGCCAAGACCTGCTTGCCGGTATTCGGTGTGCCGGTGCAGTCCAAGGCATTGAACGGGATGGATTCGCTGCTGTCGATCGCGCAGATGCCTGCCGGTATCCCGGTGGGCACGCTGGCGATCGGGCCGGCCGGTGCGGTCAACGCGGGGTTGCTGGCGGTCGCGGTGCTTGCGCTGCACGATCGGGATTTGTCCCGCGCCCTGCAAGATTGGCGCGCGCGACAGACCCAGGCCGTGCTCGACCAGCCGGATCCGCGCTCATGAGTACGCCGCGGCAACCGGTGGTGGGCATTCTGGGCGGCGGCCAGCTGGCTCGCATGCTGGCCTTGGCGGCAGCGCCGTTGGGGGTGAAGACGGTGGTGGTGGATGGCTTGGCCGATGCTTGTGCGGGCCAGGTGGCACCATTGATCGTGGCCGATTGGAGCGATTACGCCGCGCTGGAGTCGTTTGCCGCCCAGGTCGACGTGGTCACCTTCGATTTCGAGAACGTGCCCGCCGAAACCGCGCGTTGGCTGGCCGAGCGCGTGGCGGTGTTTCCTTCACCGGACGCGCTGGCCGTGGCCCAGGATCGGCTGGATGAGAAAACCTTGTTCCGTGAGTGCGGCTTGCAGACGGCGGACTTCCAGACCGTTGATACGCGGGAGCAGCTGGATCAGGCGCTGGCGACGATTGGCGCCCCGGCGATCCTCAAGACGCGCCGGTTCGGCTACGACGGCAAGGGGCAGTTTCGACTCGCCACGGTGACCGATGCCGACGCCGCGTGGGCGGCGTTGGGAGCGAAGGCAGCGGAGCACGGGCTGATCCTGGAGGCCTTCGTGCCGTTCGAGCGCGAGTTGTCGGTGATTGCCGTACGCGGCCGCAACGGGGATTTTCGGACCTGGCCGCTGACCCGCAACTGGCACGTCAACGGCGTGTTGTCGATGAGCCTGGCGCCAGCCCCCGATCTGGGCAACCTGCAACAACGTGCCAGTGAGCTCGCGCTGACGCTGGCCGAGCGGCTGGACTATATCGGCGTGTTCGCGCTGGAACTGTTCGTCAAGGATGGCGAGC
>JBDTKM010000194.1:0-5200 GCA_039935315.1 Rhodanobacter sp.
GAGCAGCGCATGCGGACCCTTGAGCGGATCGTGACCGACAAGGGTTACGACCTCAAACAGGAATTCGACAAGCTGTAAGCGTGGCGCCAGTCCACGCCAATTCAGCGCAAAGCCATGGGGCGTCCGCCCAGCACCTGAGTGGCGCGTCCAAAATCAGGCACAAAGTGCACGTGAAGAGTCGGCTCGGGGGCGGAAATCGCCAATTCGCGACCGCCACAGCGCGGTCCTGGGGCCTCACTCACGCAGTCGCGGCATCCCGTGCGCATCACGCTCCTCGACCGCGATCGGATGCGTATCCGGCTGGCCGGCCTGGGCACGTTGCGCCAGCGGCACGACCGCGTCGCCACGACCGAACGCCAGCGCGTTGCGATAGCAGCGCTGCGCCTGAGCGGCATCGCCCTGCCCGGCGAACGCATCGCCCAGCGCTTCCCACGCAGTGGCGCTCGGGGCGAGTGCCAGCGAGCGCTGCAGGTATTGATGAGCCTTGCCCCACAGCTTCAACCGCACGCACATGCAGCCCAGGGTGCGCAACAGCTGGGCGTCGTTCGGATGGGCATCGAGCCAGCCTTCGGCGCGACGCAGGCGGGCCTCCACATCATCGCCGGGCAGGCTGCCATAGGTTTCGATCAGCAGCGGTGACCATTCGCGGCGCAACGCGGATTCCACTTCGTCCATTGCCGGCAGCACCAGGCCAAACGCAGACGCGCAGTGCGCATACGCATCGACCAGGGCGGGCACCCGGCGCTGGGCCTTGGGCAGTTGCGACCACAGCGCGTTCAGGGTCGCACCATCGGGCGCGGCATTGAGCGTCGCGGCCAACACCTGGGTCTCCAGCGCGGCGTACGCACGGCTACCGAGCGCACCGCTCTTGTGGAGTGGTTCGAGGGCGGCGCGAGCACGGCCGAAATCTCCGCTTTCCAACGCGGCGTGCGCCAGCTCACGCCAGCCACCGGCGGTCAAGGTGCCCTTGTCCGATTCGGGCGCCAACAAAGCCAATGCCTCGGCCGGCTTGCCTTCGCGCCGCAACAGATGTGCACGCAGGACGCGCGCGGCGCGCGGCACCGACTGCGAAGCCTGATTCAGCGATTCCAGCGCGCGGCCATGTTCGCCCCGACGTGATGCCGCTTCGGCGGAGGCCAGCAGGGCCGGGCCGCGCAGGCTGGCCAGCTGAGCCGCCCGATTGAGGTCGCGTTCGGCGTCGCCGTGACGGCCTTCGATCAAGGCAACCAGCCCTTCGCCCAGACGCTGCTGACTGAGTCGCCGATGCCGCCGCGACAGTGCACCGAAAGGCCAGCGCAACAAACGCCAGAGCAGGCCGACCAGGGCCCACACCAGGACCAGGATCACGACGGCAGCGACCACCGTGGTCTCTACCCGCCAGCCGCGCATGCGCAGCAACACATAGCCCGGATCTTCCGCCACCCAGTGCCAGCCGAACGCGGCCAGCGCCGCCACGATCACCAGCAACAGTACCCAACGCCACAGCCTCATGGCCGAGCTCCGCCCTTGCGTGGGGCCGCCGTACTGGCGGCAGCGGCCGGCGATGAGGCGGCGATGGCCGGAGCGAGCGCGTGCACGGCGCGCAGGTTGCGCAACTCGGTCAGCGCGGCACCCAGTTGCACCGGCTGTTCTGCCGACAGCTGGCTCTGGAGTTGTTTCAGGGTCTCGCGCGCTTGTTGCACCGGCGCGGCACTGTCGTCGAACTGGCCGGCGAGGCTGGCAGCCACGCGCTGCAGCGCCGCCGCATAGCCTTCGTTGTCATGCGCCAGCAGCGCCGCTTGCGCCTGCGCCAGATCCAGCGCGGCCAACTCGCGGGCGAAGCGGGCGTCGGTCACGGCCAACGGGGCGCCATTGTCGCGCCGCACGCTGACCACCGTGTCCAGTGCACGGCGAATGCGCGACCACGCCCCCGTGGCCTGGCCGCCTCGGGCCGAGTCCAGCGGCTTCAGCGGCAGCTGCTCGACCGCGCCGCGCAACGCCTGCAACTGATGCAACGCGCTGGCCTGGCTGGCCGGCTGGCTTTTCAGGAGTGCTGCACGCTCGGCCTGGATGCTCTGGCGCACGCTGGTGAACGCACCATCATTCACCGCGGCGAGAGTCTGGTCGGCCAGTCCGTAGGCAGTCGCAGCCGCCTGCGCATCGTGGAACAGCGTGTAACGTTCGGCACCCATGCGCAGCAGCGAGTCGGTTTCGTCCAGCAACATCGCGTTGTGACCAGACAAACTCTTTTCCGCGAGCCTGGCCACGGCGTCCTCGAGATTGCGGACGCGTTCGCCCTGTCCCAGCAGTTCCTCGCGCAACGAACGATTGACCGCCGCCGCGTCATCCACGCGCTGATCCAGGCTGGCACGCTGAGCGGTGACGCCACCCAACGTCGTTTGCAGGGCGGCCATCCGTTGTTGCAAGGTGGTTACGCCATGATTCTCCGCGACGCGGCCACGCTGCTGTTGCCACTGCTGCCATCCGACGTAACCCGCCGCTGCCAGGGCCACCAGCGACAGCAACAAGGCCAGCGCCAAGCTGCCACCACCATGCGGCCGCGGCGCGGGCCGAGGCGGGGCAGGCCGCGCTGATCGGGACGGCGAAGGTTCGACCACCACAGGGTCGGGCCGCGCGCTCTGGGGCACCGCTGGTTTCTTCGGCTGGTCAGCCGGCTGGTCTGGATCGCTCATATGCGCATGCTAGCAGCCCATGCGCCCACGCCCGTAGCACCTGCGTGTGAAGGTTTCGCACTCAGCGTGCCGCCGCCGCCAGCATGTCGTCGGACACCGCCGAGGCAGCCAGTTCGACCTGGCTGAAACCCGCATCGCGCACGGCGCCCGCCATGCGCTCGCTGCTCACCACGGCCGTGGTCGCAAGCAAACGCGCCAGCGCCGACGGCGGTAGCAGCCGGCACAGGTTTTGCAGCGCCTCCTGGCTGGACAGCAACACCCACGCCGAAACCGGCAACTCCAGCAGTGCCGTGACATGGCGCCGGTCGAGTCGCGGCGGTACCCGCCGGTAGACTTGCACTTCGTGCAGTCGGGCGCCGCGCGCGGCAAGCTGAGTACGCAGGACCCCGCTACCGCCTGGCGCGCCGAACAGGGTCACCCGGCGGTCGCGCAGGTCCTGCAGCAGCGGGTGATCCAGCAAGCCCTCACTATCCTGTTGCCTGGGCACCAGCGCTCCGGGCACGCCGTGTCGGCGCAAGGCGCGCGCGGTGCCCCGCCCCACCGCCAGTACCACGGCGCCGGTACGCAGCGACGCGAGCGCCGCCGCATGCCGCACCGCGGCGGGGCTCGTGAAGATCACCAGCTCGTCGGCCAATCCAGCGGCCAGCGCGGCGCGCACCGCAGCGACATCGTCCGGCCCGCGCAGCGCCAGCCCGGGCAGCAACACTGGCGTGCCACCCAGCGCGCGCACTCGTCGCACCAGGGCGCGCGCCGTACCCACCGGACGCGTGATGACCAGCACCCTTCCGTGCAGGGAAGCTCCCCGTCCTGATGAATTCGGTTGCATCCACCCGCTACCTTCACCGACCCGGCATGGCTCAAGTGTAGCGGCAGCCCTACACTGCAGGGTCCCCACCGCACCCAGCGAGTCACGTGAACACCACCGAATGTGAACCACCCACCTGCGACCCGACCCGCCAACTGATCGAATTCATCCGCGAGGAAATACCGCTGGCCAGAGCGATGGACCTGCAACTGGACACGGTCGACGCCGACAAGCTGAGCCTGCGCGTGCCGCTGGCGCCGAACGTCAATGACAAGGGCTGTGCCTTCGGCGGAAGCCTGGTCAGCCTGATGACGCTGAGCGGCTGGGCGCTGGTGGAAATGGCGCTGCGGCGCCAGCATCTCGACTGCGATGTGTTTGTCGCCGAATCCGGCGTGCGCTACCTGGCGCCGCTATGGCAGGACTTCCGCAGCGAAGCACGACTGGCCGACGACGCCAGCTGGAGCACATTCTTCGCCACTCTGGCGGCCCGCGGCCGCGCGCGGATCAACGTGGAGTGCGTGGTACCGGGCGCGGATGCGCAGCCGGCCGCCACCCTCAGCGCCCGCTTCGTGGCCAAGCGGCGTAATCGGACCCCGGCGGCGTGATTGAGGCAGAATGGCGCGATACCCGTCGAGGACAAACGCCCATGCGCCGCATCCCGAGCTTCGTGCTGGTGCTGTCGATCCTGCTGCTGGCTGCTTGCGCCACGCAGGAACGCAGTCAGTCGCTGACCAGCACGCTGTCTGCCTATGGCGGGGTGCTGCGTTGGGGCGATTTCGCCAGTGCCGCCCAATTCATTGATCCGAAGGTTCGCGCGAAACACCCGATCTCCGACCTGGCTCTCGCCCGCTACAAGCAGGTGCGGGTGACCGAGTACGACGACGGTGCGGGTCCGGTGCCGATCAGCCCGACCGAGGTACAGCAGACAGTGCGGATCAGTCTGGTCAACATCCACACCCAGTCCGAGCGCTCTGTCACCGATCACCAAACCTGGCACTACGACGACAAGACCAGGCACTGGTGGCTGACCAGCGGGCTGCCGGACATCACCCGCGACTAGGAGTGCTGCCGTGCCCACCGGGCCGGCTTGCACAACCCGTATAATCGCCGGTTTACCCGGATCGACGTGCCCAACGCACGAAGTGGACTGACGATGAACGATATCCTGCACAAACTGCCGCAATTTATCGGCAACCACGCCGCCCTTTCGGCGCTGTTCGCGATCCTGCTGGTGGCACTGATCGTGACCCAGGCGCAGGTCTTGTTCAGCAAGATCAAGCAGCTGAGCCCGGCCGGACTGACTGCGCTGATCAACCGTGACAATCCCCTGCTGATCGACCTGTCCGCACTGGCCGACTTCGAGAAGATGCACGTACCCGGTGCCAGACACGTGGCGATGAGCCAGTTCGATCCAGAGAAGAAAGACCTCGCCAAGGCGAAGTCCCTGCCGGTGGTGCTGATGGACAAGGATGGCCGCGGCAACTCGGCCAAGGCCGCGCAACGCCTGCTCAAGGCGGGCTTCGAGCACGTCCACACTCTCGATGGCGGCGTGCTCGCCTGGCACGGGGCGCAATTGCCCGTCGCCAAGGGCAACCGCTAGGAGCGTGGGCGGTAGAAAACAAGCGGCTGCGGCGTCGTGGTTTTGGCCAGCTTTTCCGCTCACTTTCGTTGAATAGCTACGGCTATTCGCCTCAAATGATCGAAAAATCTGACTCAAAACCAC
>JBDTKM010000195.1:0-14894 GCA_039935315.1 Rhodanobacter sp.
CCCCATGGCAGCATCACCAACAAGATCGCCATGCCAAACTGTATGTGGGCCCACTTGAACTGCCCACGGATATCCGACCCTTTGGGTGACCAGTTATGCGCATGGATCAGGAGCAACGCCACCACGACAAAAATGAAGACGAGCCAGTGTAGTCGACGAGTCCACGATGAATAGCGTGAGTTGTTCATGGTGTCTCTCATGGTCGTGGTTGAAGTACGTGCGAATGTCAAAAGAAGTCTGACCGGCAGGCGCTCAAGGCGGAATTTCTGCAGCAGCGCTGCGGACAGTGCGGCTGCAATTAGCCTCGCTGACATCAGTCATTGCGGGGACAACACAACACGCCAGTCACGTGATCCTCACTTGCCAGGCTTCCCGCTGGTCAGTTTTGTCCACTTTTTCTTGAGCGTACGGTTCCACCACATCGCATACCCTGTGATAACCAGTACTACCGGAACGAGGCCGAGCAGCGCCCAAATTGTCTGCAGGAACAGCCCGCCAAAGTCGCCGAAGTGCAGCGAATAGACGACCAGGGAGAATCGCTCACCAGCGGTCCAGTGCGCGCTTGAACTATTCGACAGAACAGCACCGGTGGCGGGGTGCAATGCAACAACGTCTTCGAGTTGTTCCATTGGAACCCAGGGACGCGGTGACATGAAAACCTTGACCAATCCGTGGGGTCGATTGGTATCCATGAAGAGATAGGCAAGTTTGTCCCGCGGATACATGTTCTGCGCTCGCTGGATCAGGTCACCTGCAGACAGGACCGGGTCACCCGGCTTCCAGTCGGAGGGCAGCTGCGTCATGCTCGGCATGGGCGAGAAGACTTTGATGGCGTGCTCGAAAGGCTCCGGAAAAATGAAGTAAGCACCGGTGATGCCCCACATCGCGACCAATAGAAAGCACCAGAAACCGAAGGTTCGGTGCATGTCGAAATTGATGCCCACCCAGCGGGCACGCCAGTTGATCCGGATCGCGCGTTTCCAGCTACGGACGCCGGGCCACCACAGCACAATGCCGATCAACGCCATCAAAAACAGTAATGCGCCAGCGATGCCGATAGCCGCAGCGCCGCTTTCGCCGAGTGCAAGTTCGGTGTGAAGCGCCAACATGGACTCAACAAACCAGTGCTTCCGTTGGAGAATTTCCTGCTTGAGCACTTGGCTGGTGAACGAATCCACGTAGACGACGACGGTCTGCCCACCCGTGCTGAGGCTGATCGGCACCACTCGGCGGCTAGCCGAGCGCATGTCGATATCCGCCAGCCTGCTATCAGGATTTGCCGACAGCGCTGAGTCGACCAACTGGTCCCAGGTGGCGGAACCCCGCACGGACGACATCGGCAGTTGTGGCGTGTCGTTGAGTAAACCCTGCTCAAACACCAACACGCTACCGCTGATACAGATCGCAATGATGAAAAGGCCAACAATCGTGCCGATCCACAGATGCACCCGGAACAGCATCTTGCGCCACCATAGGTGGTGCGGTTGTTGGAAATAGCCCATCGTGATCCTCTCAAGCGCAGTGGTGGTTAACTGCCCATATTGAAAAAGCGTAAAACAACGCAGTTTGATGCAGCTTCGCAACCGGACCCGAGGAACCAAGATGCCCACCCATTTCAACTCGCAGCATCTTCTGATTGTGACTGGCGTCATCTACGCGTAATTTTGCAATCCATTTGGCCGGCTCCCAAAAACCAACACGATTGTCCGCAACACTGGTAGTTGCGAGCACCGGCGGATAGGGTTGCCGCGTTACGTTTTCATAGGGTGAATAGCTGGCCATATAGTCATAGACGGCTTCGCTTGCCAACGGATTCCCCCAATCAGGATATGTAAGCGGGACCAGCGGATGAGTGGGGTCGCTCATGGTATTGAGCATGTCCACGAACGGCGCCTCGGCAATCACACCTGCAAACAGATCGGGACGCATGTTGAGCACAGCGCCGATCAACAGGCCGCCGGCCGACAGTCCGTATCCGATGATCCGCCCCTTGCTTGCATACCCTTCGCGAATCAGCTTTTCGGCGCAGGAGATGAAGTCCGTAAAGGAAAGCTTTTTGTGCAATTGGCGAGCCCGCAGATACCAGTCCCAACCTTCGGCCGAGCCGCCGCGCACGTGCGCGATCGCATATATCCAACCACGGTCGACAAGGGACAGTAAGGCTGCCGAAAATACAGGTTGGACAAAGTCGCCATAAGCGCCGTAGCCGTAGATCATGAGCGGGGCGGTACCGTCAAGCTTCGTATCGCGGTGGCGCAGTACAGTAATGGGAACGTTCGCCCCGTCATCGGCAGTGGCGTGAAGGCGCTCGACGACGTATTCATCGTGCTTGAATCCACCATTTACGGCTTCCGCTTTCAGAATGGCCAGATGCGCGGAGGTCATGTCATAGGCGATCCATTGCACTGGCCGTTTGGGGGACTGGTAGGTGTAGCGAACTTCCGTGGACCCGTATTCCTGAGCGGGTGAGACATCTACGGCATAGGCTGCATCTGGAAATGGAATGGAACGCTCCGACATATCCTTTGCAGAAGTAAAAATCAGGCGTGGATTGGCATTCACTCGTTCCTCGCGTACAAAGTAATCTCGAAATGGCGTCATCCCGGTAATGAAGGCCTCGGGATTATAAGGAATCCAGTCAGACCAGGTTCTTCGCGCAGGATCGGATTCGTCCGCCCACATGAGCTTGAAATTCGTGGCGCCGTCCGCATTCGTGAGAATCACAAATCGTCCGTTCCAGTCTTCCACGGAATAGACAAGGCCGTCTGCACGGGGCTCAACAAGGCGGGGGCGCTCGGTTGGCTCCGTTCCGGAGATGAGCCGCACTTCACTAGAGACCGCATTCCATGAGCGGATCATCATATAGCGCGCTGACGCGGTGGAGCTGATCGCCATGAAAAATGCAGGGTCGCGTTCCTGATACACCAGGGTGTCTTCGGTTCCGCGCGCCAAGCGGCGGAAAACCTTCGACGGGCGACTGTCAGCATCGCGGTAGATCCAGAATATCCACTCTGAATCAGGCGAGAAGACAAAATCGCCATACGCGCTCTGGGCTGGATTGGAAACAATCTTGCCAGTGCGCAGATCCTTGACATAAATATGGTACCGCTCCGAGCCGATGGCGTCTTCGGCCCATGCGAAGAGACTTTGGTCAGCGCTGGGAACTGCGTTGACAATCTTGAACGATGGCCTGCCGCGCGCGCGCGCAGGCCCGTCGAGCAGTAGTTCTTCATTGCCTTGCTTGTCGCGCCGCTGGCGATACCAGGATGCATGCTGTGCGCCCGACGCCAGGCGACAATAGTAAAGCCAAAGCCCGACGGGGCGGGGCGGGGGCGTTTCACTGCCGGTAGAGCGGGCTGTCATCTCTGCAAATAGCTTCTGCTGCAGCGGCTGCGTGGACGCCAGCACCTTCTCGGCGTAGATATTTTCCGCCTTCAGGTGGGCACGAATAGCGGGCGCCAATGTGGAAGGGTCCTTCCACGCCGCTTTCCAGTTTGCAGGCTTGAGCCATGCATAATCGTCGACGCGGACGCGTCCTAGTTGAACGATTCGTTTTGGCCTGCTGAGCGTGACAGGCGATGCGAGCTCAACGCAGTAACCCGCTGCATCCGGAGCAGCTGCTCGCAAATGACGTGCGAACAATGCTGATGTGGCGAGCATGAGAAAATGGCGGCGGTTCATCCGATCTCACCCGTTTCAAGGCTTGGCGGAACTTCTGACGTTCGATGAGCGAGCCTTTGCGCTATTGTTGCGGTGTGCACGCTCCGTACAGGCTGCCGTCGATCGGGTACATCGCCGGTCAGCGTTCAGTTTGCCGAATTCAGTTTTATCCTGCGTGTGCTCGGGGGCCTTCAATCGTCGCATTAAGGCCACCTGATTCGCGCCGGTGCTTATCCACGGTCGTACCATTTGAGACGCCGGCGGCGGGAGGCGGCGAGGTGAGCATCAAGTTGGCGACAATCGTTCATCTTGCGCGTGACACAGGCCCGTGTGACTCGCGGACTTCACTGCCCACCGTTACTTGAGTAACGATGAAACGTCGGTTGGATCTCACGTTTCAGAGTCGCATCGGTGATGCGTTTCAGACGTTGCTTCGCGTTCGAAGACGAGCCAGATGGCCTGAACGCGACGATTAAAGACCCCGTTGCGCAGGCAGCGCAGCGACAGTAAGAACACATTAAATCAAGGCCCTCAGGCTCACGGACGGTCGACTCCACGGTTGTCGATTTCGACCGAATTGAGCCCCGAATGGGGAAGCACGTAACAGCCTGCCCGGCTACTCTGCCGCACGTTGGGGGAACGAAATGATGACCACGAGTCAACTCTCTGTTGCAAGCAAATTCGGCAAACGATACTTGCTGTGCGCAAGCATCATATTGGCACTTGCGGCATTTTCAAACGCGGCGATGGCAACCGGCTTAGACCAGTCGGACAACACCAAGAAGGCCCTGTCGGAGAACACCAAGAAGGATGCGGTCACGCTCCAGAAGGTGATAGTCCACGCGGGGTACGTGCCGCGCCAGACTAACGATGCAGCCAAGATGGCGGTACCGCTGATCGAAACACCACAGGCAATCACCGTCATTCCGCGCGACCAGGTGGACTTGTTGGATTGGCAAAACCTGAGCCAGGTCGTGCGTTATACCGCCGGTGTCATCGGAGAAAACTACGGTCCCGATCCACGATACGACTGGCTCACATTACGAGGGTTCTATCCCGCGGAATATGTCGACGGTTTGCAGGCTCCGATTGGATCGGTCAGCAGCGTCGGCATTGATCTATATGGCTTTCAGACAGTTGAAATACTGAAGGGACCGTCGTCGGCCCTCTACGGACTGTCGCCGCCCGGTGGCATTGTAAACCTGACCAGCCGTCGTCCAGAATCGCAGTTCAGTGGGGAAGGGCAGCTGCAGTACGGCAGTTACGCCAATCGGCAGGCGGCCGTCGATGTCACTGGGCCGCTCGACAAGGAGGGCCATTTTCTGGGGAGGTTCACTGCGCTTTATTATGATCGTGGCACGCAGACCAACGGCGTCGATACGGACCGCTACTATGTCGCGCCGGCGTTCACCTGGCTGCCATCACCTGATACAAGCCTCACCCTGCTGAGCTATTTTCAGCACGATGATGTCTACGGCGATGGCGGTGGCTTCCTGCCAATTTACGGTGTCGCCGCATTCAACCCGTTGGGCAAGGTACCCACGGATACCAACTTGGGCGACACCAAGTACAACCACTTCAAGCGCAACCAGTACGGGGTTGGCTACGATTTCGGCCACAAGTTCAACGAGAACTGGAGCTTCGAGCAGAACCTCAAGTATTTTTCCAGTGTGGTCAACATCCTGCAGGTCTACGGCGCAGGACTTGTCACCGGTCCTGACGGGGTTCCAGTCGATTACCGTACAGTCAATCGGTACAACTTTCCGTTCAACGAGAACGTGAAATCCTTCAACGTTGATTCACGGATTGAGGGCAAATTCGACACTGGCGACGTGAAGCAGAAAGTCCTCTTCGGTGTCGACTATCGGCGCTATACCGACAATGCTGAATTCGGGTTTGCGCTGGCGCCTTCGATCGATCTGTTCGCTCCCGTGTATGGCGTACCGATCACCACACCTACGCAGCTCTTTCCTTACCTGCAGCAGGTACAAAAACAGACGGGCCTGTACGCCGAGGATCAGATCAAGATCGATCGCTGGGTGCTCACCCTCAGCGGGCGCCAGGATAGCCTCGATTCGAGCAATCTTGGCGTGAAATCGAGTGACAGCAAGTTCACCTACCACGCGGGTCTCAACTACCTGTTTGAGAGCGGGCTGGCGCCGTATGTGTCCTATGCCACGTCATTTCAGCCAAGCCCCGGTGCAGATTTTCAGGGTAGAGCCTTCAAGCCAACCGATGGCAATCAAGTGGAAGTGGGCCTGAAGTTCCAGCCCACTTCATTGCCACCGGGCACGAATGTGCTGCTGACGCTTGCCGCGTACGATTTGAAGCAGAACAACGTGTTGACCCCCGACACAGACCCAGCTCATCCGTTCTTCAATGTGCAGACGGGCCAGGTTGAGGTCAAGGGCCTCGAACTTGAGGGCGTTGCACGGTTGAATGAGAACTGGAGTCTCAATGCGGCGTATACCAACATGCTCTCGAAAGTAACCCGGAGCAACGGCGCTGACCTGGGCAAGCAGCTGGCACAGACACCGCGCCGAATGGCCTCGGCACTGGTCGATTACACCAACTGGTCCGGTGCGCTTACTGGTCTCGGAGCCAGCCTTGGGACGCGCTATGTCGGGACGAGTTACGGGGATCCCGCCAATGTCTACAGGGCGCCAGGCGTCGTGCTCTGGGACGCTACGGTTCACTACAACCTGCGCGATCGATGGGTGATGCAACTCAATCTTTCCAATATGTTTGACAAGGAGTACCTGTCGCGATGCTCGAGCGATGTAGCTTGTTACTATGGGCTACGCCGTGTCATCAACCTGACGCTCACGCGGAAATTCTGAGTTTTGGTAACCTGCGCCAATGTGCCCTGCTGCCACCCCAGCCCCGATGAACCGCCAGCGCGTGCTGCGGTTCATCGAAACCCTCGCTTGCAGTTGTCTTGCAGCGTTCATGTTGGTGGCATCGGTTGCGGCGGCCAGCACACATGGCAAGGACGAAGACGGCCCGAAGGTCCCGTTGCCGTGGAAACTCAATCCTTATCCAAGCACCTACCGTCCGCTGCCCCGACAAGACGTCCTCATCGTCAATGCCACCATTCTTGACGGGGCGGGACATCGCTTCGACAAGGCCAGCGTGCTGCTGCGCGATGGAAAGGTCATCGAAATAGGGTCAGAAATATCCACCGGGTCGGGCAGGGTCAGGCGTATTGACGCAAGTGGTCGTTGGGTCACGCCGGGCATCATCGACGTACATTCTCATGACGGCGATTTCTCCGCGCCGTACACCAGCCTTGATGCGCCGAACTCAGACGTGAGCGAAACCTCGGGACCCAACGCGGCCAATGTCTGGGCGGAGCATTCGATCAACGTGCAGGATCCTTCGTTCGAACACGCACTCGCCGGTGGTGTCACGACGCTGCAGATCCTGCCTGGCTCCAGCGATCTATTTGGGGGACGTACGGTGGTGCTGAAGAACGTACCGGCAACCACCGTGCAGGCCAAGAAATTTCCGGATGCTCCCTATGGTCTCAAGATGGCCTGCGGCGAGAATCCGAAGGAGACCTTCGGTGCCAAGGGGGTCTTTCCGTCAAGCCGCATGGGCAGCGTGGCAGGCGAGCGCGAAGCCTGGATCGAGGCGGCCGAATACCGCCAGAAGTGGCTTGATTACGAGTCCGGCAAACGCAGCAAGCTTCCTGACAGGGATCTCAAGCTCGATACACTCGCCGGTGTGCTGGACGGGGATATTCGCGTGCATTGGCATTGCTATCGCGCTGATGACATGGCCACGTTGTTCGATACGGCGAAAGAAGCCGGCTTTCATATCACCGCGTTTCACCACGCCGTCGAGGCCTACAAGATCCCGGAGCTGTTCGTGCGCAACCACACCTGTGCGGTGGTCTGGTCCGACTGGTGGGGCTACAAGATGGAGGCGCTCGACGGAATCCGTGAGAACGCAGCGTTTCTCGACGCGCAAGGTGTGTGTGTCGCGATGCACTCGGATTCACCCTGGCTTGGTCAGCGACTGAATCTCGAAGCGGCCAAGGCCATGGCCGCCGGCAATCGGGCCGGCCTGCACCTGACGGAGGCGCATGCGATCGAGTGGGTAACGCTCAACAGCGCGAAAATACTTGGGTTGGGTGCAGAAATCGGTTCGCTGGAACCGGGCAAGAATGCAGACTTGGTGATCTGGTCGGGTGATCCGTTCAGCGTCTATAGTCGCGCGGATCAAGTATTCATTGATGGCGCGCTGGTTTTCGATCGCAGCGACCCCAACCATAAACCACGCTCGGATTTCGAGGTCGGCGAGCCGAGCATGACTGCGCCCTCCGGCAATCTCGATGACGACCCGTAAGCACATGCGACGCCGCGGCTTGCGTGAAGCGATTGCCGTGCTGCTGATTTTCAGCGCCAGCGTGGTGCATGGGGAAACCCTCGCCGTCATGCACGCACGGGCGTGGCCGATGACTGCGGAGGCGGGGCTGCAGGGATACATCGACAACGCCACGATCGTGATTCGTGATGGGCGTTATGAGTCGGTCGCGGCGGGAGCGGCGCCACCGGCTGGCGCGCGCATCATTGATGCCGCGGGAAAAATTGTCACGCCGGGCTTGATGAACGCAAACACACATCTCGGTCTGGTCGAAGTATCTTCGCTACAAGAAACGCGCGACTACAGCATTACCGACGGCCCGCTGGGCGCAGCGTTCGACGTGCAGTACGGGCTGAATCCGAACTCTGTCCTGCTGCCCAATGTGCTGGCCGATGGACTGACCCGCGCGGTGACCAGCCCCGATGGTGCGGCAGACCCGGCGTTCCTCGGCATGGGTGCAGTACTGCGCATGGTTCCAGGCGGTGACATTCTCGACCGCGCGAAGGCGGCGATGTATGCCAGCGTCGGCGGCAACGTTTCCAAACACGGTGGCGGCTCGCGCAGCGCGCAATGGCAGTTGCTGCGCAATGCGCTCGACGAGGCGAAACTTTACAAGCCGGTACAGGGAGTTGGCGTTCCGCGCGATCAGCTGCAGAACCGGCTCAATATCGTCGCCCTGCACGCCATGCTCGCCGCGCACATGCCGTTGGTCATGCAGGTTTCGCGTGAGTCAGATATACGCCAGTCTGTGAGTCTGGCGGATGACTATCATCTACGACTGATCATTCTTGGCGGCGCCGAAGCGTGGCGCTGCGCGGACCTGCTCGCCGCCCATCACGTTTCGGTAGTGATCGATCCCGAGGCCAACCTGCCGTGGACTTTCGATGAACTCGGTTCTCGCGCGGACAGTGCGGCGATTCTTCAGCGCGCCGGCGTGACGATTGCGTTCAACGTATCCGGCAACACGATCTATCTCAGCCACAACGCCGGTGTCGCCGTACGCGAAGCGGCCGGGGTAGCTGTGGCCAACGGCTTGCCATGGGCGGCTGCGCTCCAGGCCCTTACGCTGAATCCCGCAAGAATGTTTGGCATCGCCGACCATTACGGCAGCATGACGCGGGGACTGGATGCCGATCTGGTCATATGGAACGGCGATCCCCTCGAACCCACCAGTGCGCCGGACCTCGTGTTGGTGAAAGGACTCCCCGCGTCGCTCGTGACCCGACAGACCTTGCTGCGTGACCGTTACGCACCCAGGACCAAGTCCAATCCATGGCCAACGGCTTATCACTGAATGCAGCTTGATCAGCACAGGCGACAAATCATGAACTGGAAGCGCGCCTTGTGGCTGGCCTTCATTGCCATCGCTCCGTGCGCTTTTGCGACCGCCGCTCCAGTGAACCACGCGCTGGCGAGCAGGGCGCCCAGCGATCGCTTGCCATTGATACCGACACGACACATCCGGTTCGATACGGACGAGGGCACCTGGGTGTCGCTGGACGTATCGCCCGACGGCCGCAGCATCGTGTTCGAGTTGCTCGGTGACCTCTATCAAGTAGACATGCGCGGTGGTGTGGCAAAGGCGATCACCCATGGTCTGCCGTTCGATTCGCAGCCACGCTTCTCACCAGATGGCAAGCACATCGTTTTTGTGAGTGACCGATCCGGCAACGAGAACGTCTGGGTGGCAGATATCAATGGTGGGCACGTACGTCAGGTATCCATGCTTGACGACAACAGGGTATTCGCCTCGCCGACGTGGTCGGCAGACGGACGCTCGATCTACGTATCGGAATTTCGAGCCGAGATCACTTCCTACGAATTATGGCGCTACCCGATCGACGGCAGCGGCCATGGTGAGCAAATTACCCGTGCGAAAGCCTACGCAATGCAACCAAAGGATGAGCGTTTAGGCGTGCTCGGAGCGGTCGCATCGCGCGATGGCCGCTCACTTTTCCTTGCTGGCGAATACGGGACGTTCGGCGAAGACATGACGCTCCCGATGTGGAGTATCTATCGGATGAATCTTGCCAGCGGACAGATGGACAAGATTGTCACCAACCCAGGTAGCGCGATGCGCCCGGCATTGTCGCCCGACGGCAAGACGCTCATCTATGCCGCGCGCTACAAGGGTGAGACTGAACTGCGTGTGCGCGATCTGGTCGGCGGCAGTGACCGCCTGCTTGCTTATCCCGTCCAGCATGATGTGCAGGAAGCCATGGCCACGCGCGACACGATGCCCGGCTATGCGTTCACACCCGATGGAAAGGCGCTGATTGCCGCCTACGAGGGGAAGATCCACCGTATCGATCTTGCCAATGGAAACGCCACCGTCATTCCGTTTCTGGCGCATGTCGATCTGGATATTGGCCCGTCGTTGCGGCGGTCATTCAAGAATGGGACTGGACCTGTGCGGGCGCGCCTCATCCAGACACCGGTGCAGTCGCCCGATGGCAAGCGCATCGCCTTTTCTTCGCTTGGTCGCGTGTACACGATGGCGCTGACCCCGGGTGCACGACCGCAGGTGCTTTCTCCGCGGGGAGTTTCTGCTTTCGAGCCGTCCTGGTCACCCGATGGCAAGTCGCTCGTCTACATCAGCTGGACCGCCAAGGACGCGGGGGTGATCTGGTTGACCCGGATGAAGGGAGACGCACCGACGGCACTGACCAAGCTTGCTGCGTATTACACGAATCCGGTTTTCACGCCTGACGGTAGAGCGATCGTCGCGCAGCGCTCGAGCAACTACGAGCGCATGCATACCTACATGGAATACGGCCCGCTGCGTCAGGCCGACCTGATCACGTTCCCGTTGCACGGTGGGCAGACTCGAATACTGGCCAGTGGCTCGATGGGGGGTGTACCGCATTTCACGAACGACGCGACGACGGTCGAGGTGAATTTTGGTGATGGACTGAACGCCGTCAAGCTGGATGGAACCGGCAGGCAGCTGCTCGTTTCCGTCACTGGCCCGGGGTTCTATTTCCAGGAAGGGCGAGTGCAGATCGATGACTTGCGCATCAGCCCTGATGGGAAATGGTTGCTCGCACAGAGCGCCGAACAACTCTATCTCCTGCGCATGCCGGCGGATTCCGGAAAGACACTGGATATCGATCGGCCACCAGTCGCCCACCGCAAATTGACGAATGTCGGTGCCGATTTCTTCGGTTGGGCTGATGCGGGCAGGACGGTTACCTGGGCGGTCGGTTCGACGTTCTATCGACAGCCGCTCTCGAGCATTGCGCTGGATCCCGCTGGCACAGCCGGAAGTGGCGCAAGGCCGCTGCCAGGAAAGGATGGCGTCGCGGAGTTTACGGCTGTGGTAGAAGTGCCGCGCGATGTTCCGCACGGCACGCTCGTCCTGCGAGGCGCGACCGCCATCACCATGCGTGGCGACGAGGTGATTGCCGATGCCGACATTGTGATCGTTGACAATCGCATCACGTCGATCGGCAAACAGGGCGACGTGAAAATCCCGGAGGGTGCGGTTATCCGCGATGTGCACGGCAGATACATTGTGCCCGGTTTCATCGATACCCATGACCATTGGGCCGAGGTGCGTCGAGGCGTACTTGATCAGCAGAACTGGAGCTACCTCACCGATCTCGCGTACGGCAAGACGGCAGGACTCGATCCTTCGCCCTTGAGCATCGACATGCTGGCGTATCAGGACATGCTCAATGCCGGACAGTCACTGGGGCCGCGCGTATATTCCACCGGTCCGGCAATTTTCTCCTTCAACGAGTTCACTTCCTTGCAACAGATAAAGGACGTGCTGTCCCGTTACGTCGACGATTTCCGCACGGGTAATCTCAAGGAATACCGGACCGGCAATCGCCGCACGCGCGAGTGGGTCGTCATGGCGGCGAAAGCCCTGGGGCTGCAGCCGACGACCGAGGGCGCGCTCGACATGAAGCTGGACCTGACCCAGATCATGGATGGTTTTCCTGGCAACGAGCACTCCCTGGTCGCCGCTCCGCTGTACAAGGATGTCGTTCAATTACTCGTACAAACGCGGGTCAGCTACACGTTGACGCTGCAGATCTCGCACGGCGGCCCGCCTGCGCAGAACTACTTTATTGAGCGCGATCTACCTCAGGACGTGGAAAAAATGAATCATTTTTCGCCACCCCTCCTCGCAGAAACGAAATTCTCCCGCCGGCATTGGTATGCGCCCAACGAATATTTCTACGGCGCTATCGCGCAAGGTGCGGCCAAGGTGCAGCGCGCAGGCGGCCTGGTGGGAGTGGGATCGCATGGCGAAGTGCCGGGTTTTGGTATTCACTGGGAAATGCAGGCCTACGCAGCTGGCGGGATGACGCCACACGAGGTGCTGCATGCAGCCACCATGGGTTCGGCTGAGACGATAGGACGACAAGACGAGATCGGCAGCCTCACGCCAGGAAAATATGCCGACCTGGTGATTCTGCAGAAGAACCCGCTCGAGGATATTCGTAACACGCTCTCGATTGTGCAGGTCATGAAGAATGGTCGCCTTTATGACGCTGGCACGCTCGACGAGATCTACCCTGAAGTCAAGCCACTGGCACCGCAGTGGTTTTCGCACGAGCGATCCGCCAAGCCTTGGTCAGCACACGGCCTGCGGCAACCGGATAGCTGCGCCTCGTGCACGCCGTCGCCGCATCGCCCCAAGCCTGCTGGCACGGCGTCTCAGCCAAGGTGACGCGACGGCGAATACGTGGCTCAGGCCCAAATTGGATTGGACCGCCGCGATGGCAGAGGATGCAGTGGCTATGGGCACGCCTCCTTCAGTGCCAGCCAACGGCTATGAATAAGAGCGGGGGAGACCGTCGGGGGCGCAAGTTGGAACATATGGACTCGTCCGAAACGACCTGCCAGATGCTTCGCGCAGGCCGCAATCCAGCCTGTGCACGACGCCGGTGCGACGCGGCTTGCCTTTGCTTGCCTTTCTGCTGCCCAGGAAGAGGGCCGCGCATGCGGCGCAGACCCGTCGCGTACGGGCAGGGCGGTGCACTGAATCGGCGGAACGGTGATGTGTTGTCGCCCCTCAGCGTCCCGACAGTGCGATCCACGAATCGAAAGTCCGCGATTTCTCGCGGCGACCCATGCGGCCCACGCTAGATGATGATTGATCCTCTCTCGACAGTGTATTTCCGACGCCCCGATACGCTACAGCGAAACCCCTGTTGCCGGGACAGTGATGAAGAGCGCGCAATGAGAACAAGAAGTAGTCGGCCGAGCCAATCCGACGAAGAGATGTCGACGATGTACACAGAGGCGCAGCCAACATGACGCAAGATCCGAATGGGCAAACCCCGATGCGGATGGACTCCAGCGAGGTCGCTCCGATTGACCCGCAAATCCGTCGATTCGTTTCCGAACTTATGCAATCTCAGACACGCGACACGGATACCACCGACGCCTCCTTCGAGGAGATGCGGCGCAGGGCGGAAGTGGTTCGTGCACGGTGGCACGACGGTGGTCCCGCCATGGCCGCGACCCAGGACATGCAAGTACCGACGGTATGTGGCGAAGTGCACGTACGTTTGTACCGTCCCTGCAAGAGTATCGAGCCACACCCTGCGCTTATCTATCTTCACGGCGGAGGATGGACGATGTTCAGCATCGATACCCATGAACGTGTCATGCGTGAACTTGCAGCTCGCGCTGGAGTTGTCGTGATTGGTATTGATTACGCACTCTCACCCGAAGCGAAATTCCCGTTCGCTCTGCACCAGATTGAAGGAGTGGTGCGCTGGGTGGCCAGCCACGCCAACCAGCTTGAAGTGGACCCGAAGCGCTTGGCGATTGGTGGCGATTCCGCTGGTGCGAATCTCGCGGTTGGCGTGAGTCTGCTATTGCGTGATGCGGGTGATCCTGGATTGCTGCAAGGCATGCTGCTCTTTTATGGCTGTTTTACCAACGTAGTATCAGAGCGCTCTGCGAACGGATACGGGGCCGAAGGTAATCTTTTGTCCAGCGCCGAAATGGAGGGATATTGGAGAAACTACCTGGCGACCCCTGCAGACGCGCTTGATCCGCTCGCCTCGCCGCTGCTCGCGCGGCTCGAAGGCTTGCCGCCGACCTTTCAAGTCATTGCACAATGCGATGTGCTGGCTGAGCAGAACGCGGCGTTCGCGATACGTTTGCGTGAGGCTGGAGTCGCGGCCGAAAAGCATGAGTATGTCGGCGCAACGCACAGTTTCCTTGAAGCCGTATCCATCGCGGATGTTGCCGGACGCGCACTGGACGACAGCGCTACCTGGCTGCGCAAGTATCTTCATGTATCGCTATAGGTGAACCCTGCACGTTCGGCTGGGCATGCGCCGAGAGCTGGCGTGCTCGTGATGGTGCACCGGATAGTCGCGAAAACGAAACCGCAGCGGCTGCCCGGTGGACCTGATCGCCGTACGCGCCATGTATCGAACGTAAGCCTGCCGCATCTCAGTACCGACAACGCCAGGCTGACCGCGCTCTGCACCAAGGCTGGCATGTGCACGATGAGTCTACCTGTCTCGAACAGTTTGCCCACGTGCTTGTAGCCACCGCGCGCAATGCTTTCGACCGTCTCGGCTCAGCCACCGGGTGCGGACAGCATCAACACAGGAAGCGCGCCGCCGACGGTATGGAAGACGGTCGACGTCGAGTGAACGTGTGGTTGCATTGTGATGGGTTGCGTCACGTCTGGCTGACGAAACTGGCCAAGGTGCATCAGGAAAATTTGCATAGAACGGGCGGGCGGGCCGCGGCCACGCGGGTAATGCCGAAATGGGGAAATGGGGAAATGGGAAATGGGAAATGGGAAATGGGAAATGGGAAATGGGGAAATGGGGAAATGGGGAAATGGGGAAAGAGATGTCAGCAAATTTCACCGACAGCGTGACGGC
>JBDTKM010000196.1:0-5907 GCA_039935315.1 Rhodanobacter sp.
TGACTTTCTCGGCAAGCGTACCAATCGGCTTGCAGGCCAAGTGCAGCGCAATGGAGCGGAAGGCGGGAATCGAACCCGCGTAATCAGTTTGGAAAACTGATGTTCTACCATTGAACTACTCCCGCCCTGCGCGGAACTCTCACTATTCGCGCCGCCTTCGCGTCGCGCGATACCGCTTGAAACGGTGGTGGAGGGAGGTGGATTCGAACCACCGAAGGCGTAAGCCAGCAGATTTACAGTCTGCCCCCGTTGGCCGCTTGGGTATCCCTCCAACAAAGAACGCGTATTGTGTGGATCGGACCCCTGACTGTCAACACCTGCAGATACCCATCAGCCTGCGACAGCCTCTCTTTCGCTGCCCGGTTCAGCCTTGCGAAGCTGGCTAGAAGCAGACCAGTTGCTCCATGCCCTTCGACGCCTCAAGCAACCGTTTCGCCTGTTCCTGCAGTCGCCGCTCGCCGTCGTCGCGAGGCTCCCAGCGCGGCACTGGGGTAGGCTTGCCATCCGCGCCGTCCAAGGCCACGAAGACCATGGCGCAACTCGTCGCCAGGCACTCTTCCCCTCGGCGCAAGTCGCGCGCCATGACGTCGACCGCCAGATGCATGCTGCTGGTGCCCGTATGGATCAGGCGGGCGTGCACGCTGACCAGGTCGCCGATCTGGATCGGCGCCACGAAGTGGATGCCGCTGACCGACACCGTGACGCAGTAAGCCCCACTCCAGGCGACGGCACAGGCGTAACCAGCCTGATCGATCCATTTCATGACCATGCCGCCGTGCACCTTGCCGCCAAAATTCACATCCGTGGGCTGGGCGAGAAAGCGGAAGGTCAGCTCGTGCTGCTGTCCGGGCATGGATCAGATCCGTACGATGGCAAGAGGCGGGATTATGCACTGCGGCGCGATTTGGCGACGATCAATGCGCCGGCGGTGTGGCGGCGGGACCGCCATGCAGACTCAGTTCTCCGTCGCGAACGTCGGCGCTGGCTTCAAAGGCGGCCTGTCGCACCGTCAAGTCGCGCAGGTCGAGGCGGCTGTGCGGGCCGATTCCCGTCACCCGCACACCAAGGTAGTCAAGCGGTCGGCCCGGCTCGGTGCGCGCGGGCCCGGCCGACGGTCGCACCAGCCACGCAAAGCCGTGGTCCAGGGTGAACAAGTGGCCGCTGCCATGCCCATCGATGCCCAGCGCCGTGTCTTGATCCACGCCAAGGCCAACAACATCCGCATGGCCGGCATGGCGCAAGTTGGCCACGAACGCGATCAGGCGGCCGAGCCTGTTGCGCGCTGCAAAGTGGGTGTCGGTAATCACGTCTTGCATGTCTGGCAAATGCAGGAACCCGCCGACCAGAGTGACCCCGCTGCCCAGCGGATCGCGCAGCGCTTTGGCAGAAGTGATGCTGTCACCATCGAGCGCGCCATAGGCGTAACCACCAAGAATGGCCAGGCCGGCGCTGGTGCCGCCGATCGGCTTGCCTGCAGCAACATGCTGATCCAGGGCCTGATTCACCGGCGTGCCTTTCCAGAACCGCACGTAATTCGCCTGGTCTCCGCCGGCGATGAAAACGGCGTCCGCGTGCCGCAGGATAGCGAGCACCTGCGGATCGCTGGCCGCAGCGCGATCGTGGAATACCAACGTCTGCACTGACGCCACACCGCCGCCGGCGTACAGCTTCTGCTGCAGGTCGTTTCCGCCAGACGCCCGCAGTATCACCACATGGCCGTGGCCACTCCTGGCCACCCACCAGACAAACGCGTCGGGCGGCCAGTGCCCGCCGCCTACCAGCAACAACGCAGGTTCGGTCGGCGCCGGCCTGACTGCCTTCAGATTGCCGATCTGGTAGTACTCATAGCCGACGTGGCGAATCGCGGCATCGGTCGCACCGGCCCATCCACTCAGGGTCATCAGCGCGATGCACAGCGCCAGCGCCCACGCCACGACGCGGCTGTCCGCGCGTCGGCTGTTGCTTGACTTCATGGGATCAACCTCAATCGATGGGCTGCGATGCGCCTCCCCGGTCACCGGGACGAATCAACGCGGAATTTCCCCCGCGAACGCCGCATCAGCGGGTCGAACCGCGCCCCTTGTATCGCCGGAGCGGTTTGGCGCTAAGGTCTGCATCGTGGACGACTCGCTCAACGATTGGTTCTGCCGCGAAATCCTCGTGCACGAGGGCGCGCTGATGCGCTATTTGCTGCGCTGCTGGTTTCGTCGGGAAGAAATCCACGATCTGCGCCAGGACATCTATGTGCGGGTCTACGAGGCCGCGGCGAAGGCGCGGCCCGCCATGCCCAAGTCGTTCATGTTCACCACCGCACGTCACCTGATGATCGACCGGTTGCGCCGCGGACGGGTCGTGTCGATCGAAGCGATGGGTGATTTGGACGCACTGAACGTCTTGGTAGACGACCTTTCGCCAGAACGCCGGCTGAGTGCACGACAGGAACTGAAGCAGCTGAGCGCCGCGATTGATCGGCTGCCGGATCGCTGTCGCGAAGTGGTATGGCTGCGCCGGGTCGAGGATTTGCCACAAAAGGAGGTGGCGCTGCGCATGGGCATCAGCGAGAAGACCGTGGAGAAGCAGGTGGCCAAAGGCGCGCGCCTGATCGCCGACTACTTTCATGCCGGCATGGCGGCCCCATGCGTGCCAACCGCGCAACCGCTGGATGCTGAACAAGAGAACTGACATGGCCGGCAGCGAGCAGATCGAACAGACCGCGGCGGCCTGGCTGGCGCGACGGGATAGTGGAAGCTGGTCGTCGCACGATCAGGCCCGGCTGGAAGCATGGCTCGATGTCGCGACGGCCCATCGGATTGCGTTCATCCGGCTCGACGCGGCATGGCAGCACAGTGACCGGCTGAAGATCCTGCGTGCTGGCCGCTCCGCCGCTGCCGTACCGCCGCGTGGAACCCGGTCGGCCATTCGCTTCCGTGCTGCCGGCGATCCACGCCAACGCACTGCGACGGCAGCGGCGCCCGCCACTACCCGCACGGTGCGACATGCGCTCGCAACCAGGCGACGTGCGCAATGGTGGCGCTATCCGGCCGCCATGATCGCAGCCGTCTTGATCGTGGCGCTCACGCTGGGCTGGCAGCGCTACGGCGCGGTGAAGCAGACTTCCTTCCAGACGGCGCTCGGCGCTCTGCAACAGGTGTCGCTGGCGGACGGATCCAGCGCCATCCTGAGCAGCGACAGCCGCATCGTGGTCACCCTGTCCCGGCGCGAGCGCCATGTCGATCTGCAACGCGGCGAGGCGTTCTTCATGGTGGCCAAGCATGCCGGCCGGCCGTTCGTGGTCAGCGCCAATGGGCGCCGGGTCACCGCCGTGGGCACCCGTTTCGCGGTCCGACGCGATCAGACGGACTTGCGCGTCGTCGTGACCGAGGGCGTAGTGCGGCTGGAACCTGGTGACCATGACGGCCGCGAGCGCCAGCCGACCACCCTGCTGCCAGCGGGCAGCGTCGCATTGGCCAGCGATGCCGGCGTGGTGGTGCATGCCGACTCGGTGCAGCAGGCCAAGGCCTATCTTGAGTGGCGCAACGGCTTCGTCAGCTTTCACGACACCCCGCTGGCCGCAGCAGTGGCCGAATTCAACCGCTACAACGTGCAAAAAATCGCGATCGCCGATGCCGCCGCGGGCAAGCTGCGCATCGGCGGCAATTTCCGCTGGTCGAATAGCCGGGCATTCGTGCGATTGCTGGAGCAGGGTTTCCCGATCCGGGCCGAGCGGCGCGGCGACACGATCTTCTTGCATCATCGTTGAGAGGCGGTCTGGGGAGGACGCAGGGGGCGGGATTTCCACGGTTCGTTCGTCCCGCCAATTCTGAGGACGCGCATCGCGCGCGGCCACCTGGGGGAGGGGCGACATGATTCGTACGCTGCGCAGCGTGTTCTTCGTGCTGGCCTGTTCGTTGACAATGGCGGCAGGGGCGCAAGGGGAAAACCCCAGGCGCGTGGACATTCCCGCGGGTGACCTGGTCACCGCGCTGGATGCCCTGGCCCAACAATCCGGCGCCCAGTTCATCTACCAGGCCGACCAGCTGAAGGGCCATCGCAGCGCGGGGGCCCATGGCGTGTTGTCGACCGACGATGCCTTGCGCCAGGTACTGGCCGGCAGCGGATTCGGCGTTCGCCGTGATGCTTCAGGGGCCATGGTCATCGTCCCCCCTCCGGCTGCCCGCGCGCCGCCGCCGTCTGCGCACGCAGCTGTTCCGACCGGTGCGACGGCCGCGTCAGAAGCCGCCACCCGCTTGCAGGAAGTGGTGGTGACCGGCTCGCGCATTCCGCGGGCCGCGCTGGAAGGTCCGGCGCCGGTGGTGACCGTCACCGCGCGCGAGATCCAGGATCGCGGTTTCTCCGACGTGCCCGCATTGATGAGCTCACTCACCCAGAACCTGGGCGCTCTGGACAACAACCAGCAAACAGACGGATTCTCGCCCGGTGCTCAAGCGGTCGATCTGCGCGGTCTGGGACCCAATCACACGCTGGTTCTGGTCAACGGGCGGCGCATCGCGGACTATCCGCAGTCCTACAACGGCAACAGCAACTTCACCGATATCTCGAACCTGCCGTTGGCGCTGATCGACCGCGTCGAAATCCTCAGCGGCAGCGCCTCGGCCGTGTATGGCTCGGACGCGATTTCGGGCGTGATCAACTTCATCCTGAAGAAGAAGATCGAGGGCACCACGCTCAACGTGCGCGCGGGCGATACTCAACGCGGCGGCGGCGCCTCGCAGCGCGTGCAGATTGCCAGCGGGTTCTCCAGCGGCAAGTTCGATTCGATCTTCGCGCTCGAGGTGAGCTACAAGCAGCCGTTGTGGGCCTACCAGCGCAGCTTCACCGACTCACGCCTGGACAGCCCGGTCGATCCCTCGAGCAACTATCCCAGCCAGGTCTGGGTGCGCATGGATGAGGACGAGAACTACCTCGATCCCGGCAAGGCGACCTGTGACGCCCTGTCCTCCTATGACCGGGGCTCGATCATGTATGGCTCCCGCCGCAACTATGGCAACTACTGCGGCAGCTACAACGACGTGGCCTACGGCACGCTGGAGAACGGGCGCCGGGCGGCCAATTTCTACGGTTCGTCCACCTACCAACTGAACGATCACGCCGAATTGTTTCTTGACGTGCTGGCCAGTACCTCGCACCAGGAGAGCTACAACACGCCGCTGCAATGGCAGAACAGCTATCAGCTGAATGGCGACTCGACCCCGATCCCGTTCTACAACCAGGCCACCGGCCAGGTCGAACAATGGCAGCGCCGCTATTTCACGATCGAGGAGAACGGCGGCTTCGGCGCCGGCATGATCCGCAACATCAACAACACCCTGTCGTTGAATACCGGCGTCAAGGGCAGCTTCGGTGCGGACAGCAACTGGAACTACGAGGCAACCTTCGGCCACTCGCAGAACGAGCTTGAAATGAAATCCCCGGCACTGGTGTCCGCCAACGCACAGGCGTTGTACCTGGGGCCGTCGCTGGGCGTCGACCCGGATAGCGGCTATCAGATCTACGACGCACCGGTGAGCCGCCTGTATACCCCGCTCACCGTCGCCCAATTCCGCTCGATCACGCAGGACTCGATCGACCACGACAAGAGCCGTTCGGAGAACCTCTCGTTCACCATCAACAATACCGAGCTGTTCCAGTTGCCCGCCGGTCCGGTGGGGTTCGCCGGCGTGGCCGAACAAGGCAACCAGTATTTCGGACTGAAGGCTGACCCGCTGTCCCTGGATGGCACCTACTACGGGCTGCACAATACCGATGCGGTGGGTTCGCGCAGCCATTCCGGCGCCGGGGTCGAGTTCAACGTGCCGGTGTTCTCCCAGCTGACCCTGACCGGTGCCGGGCGCTACGACAACTACAGCTACAGTTCGACCTCGGCCGGCAAGTTCACGTACTCGCTGG
>JBDTKM010000197.1:0-5321 GCA_039935315.1 Rhodanobacter sp.
TCTTGCGCTCCTGTCCGGCATGCGCCAAGGCGCCGACCGTGTAGGCGCGCAGCACTTGCAATACCTGAGCATCAGGCAGGTAGGCGACGCGCTCTTTCAGCGCCTGCACATAGGGTGGCCACGCGGACGGTTCGACCGGGACGGGTGGCGCGGTCGTAGTCATCGGTACCTGGCGCCGGCTCAGGCGCCCACCTCGGAGAGGAAACCGCCTCTGACTGTGGCGCGCAAGGGCATCGTCACGCCGGACGAACCGGCGTGACAGCCGCTGGGGCGCCGGCAGTCACCCTCCATCAGTCATCGCCGCCCTTGGACAGATCGTCGTCCACTTCGGCAGCAGCCCATTCCAGCGCTTCGCGCTCGGCCCGCTCGCGCTCGCTCTTGTCGATCTGGTCGATCGTGGCTTGATCGATCCGCCGGGCGGCAATTTCGCGCAACGCCAGCACGGTAGGCTTGTCGTGATCGGGATTGACGGCGGGCTCGGCACCCTTTTCAAGCTGACGTGCGCGCTTGGTTGCCATCAGGACCAGCTCGAATCGGTTGTCGACCACTTCGAGGCAGTCCTCTACGGTTATACGTGCCATGCGAAATCCTTGGGGAATAGTGACTTATACGGTCTGCTAGTGTAGTTGAGCGCGCACTTTGCTGGCAATGCATTTGGCGCGTATCATGGCGGGCTGGCCATCGACCGGCTCGCATTCATGCCAGACAGGCCGCAGGGCCGTGCAAAATACAAAACCAAACAGTACACTTACTGTCCTTAAGCCGCGAATCTATCCAGATGCCGTTCCTGCCCCGAGTCCCCCGATTGAGCCGCTGGTTGCCTATTCTGGCGATCGCGCTGTTGGCTGGCTGCGCCATCGCGCCACCGCGCACCGACGACCCGCTGGAAAAGTACAACCGCGAGGCATACCAATTCAACAACGCGGTGGACAAGGTGGCGATCCGGCCCGTGGCGCTTGGCTATCGCAAGGTCACCAATGCCCCTGTGCGGCGATCGTTCAGCGATTTCTTCACCAATATCCGCATGCCGATCACGGTGGCCAACGATCTGCTGCAGGCGCGTCCGAAGCAGGCCGTGCAGAGCACCGGTCGATTCCTGATCAATGTAACGCTGGGCATTGGTGGCTTCTTCGACCCGGCCAGCCAGCTCGGTCTACCCATCGAGAACAACGATTTCGGCATCACCCTGGCGCGCTGGGGTGTGCCTGAAGGTGATTTTCTGATGGTGCCGCTGCTCGGCCCCAGCACTGCGCGCGACATCTGGCGCATGCCGGTGGACAGTTACTTCTTTGACCCGCTGAGCCTGTTTGCCGACAACCATCATTACAACGGCCTGCAATACGCACCACAGGCGATGTACCTGATCACCTTGCGCGCGCGCGCGATTGACGCCGAAGGCTTTCTGCAGTCGGCCTATGACCCATACGTGTTCATTCGCGATGCGTATCGACAGCAGCGTCTGTATGCACTCTACGACGGCAATCCGCCGGCCTCGTTGATCGAGAAAATGCAAGGTCTGGACGCGCCCGGCTTCGACCCGGATGAGCTGCTGCAACAGCAGCACGAGTACGAGAAGTCCCATCCCGACAAGGACAGCTCCGGCCAGGGCAGCAAGCCTTGACGGGCGATCGAGTTCGGGCTGCGGATCCGTCTGCGCGGGCCGCCATCGAGGCTCGACCCTGGGGCCATTACCGGCCGGCAAGTCCTCATTCGTTGACCGCCCACAGCCGGACGCTCGACTCGACCGCCAAAGCCTGACCAATCAATCGCTGCCGGAGTATCGGAAGTGCCGGGCCGGAAGCGCAGGCCGACAACCGCGGTCGCCCGCCGTCATCCCAGCAAGCGGTCCACCTCGCAGACTTGTGCCAGGGTCAGCATGCCGGCCGGCATGCCAACCACTTGCAGCGGGTGGCCGCGGGTACTCGCATCGGCGGCGGCGGCCAGCACGCAAGCCAGGCCCGCACTGTCGCAATGAGTGACGCGCGCCAGATCCAGCCGCGCCACCCGGCCAGACGCCAGCGACGACTGGATCGCTTGCAACGCCGAGCCCGCGGTGTCGAAACTCAGCACGCCGCTCACGGCCAGCGTCGCTGGCTTGCTGTTATCCAGCTGGAAGATCGCTGGCGTGGTCACTTCGAGCCCTTGCTGTCCTTGTCCATCGTGACCAGCGCGTTTTCGCCTTGGGTCTCAAGGTTCTTGATCAACTGGTCGATGCCGACCTTGCGAATCTCGGCGTCCACCTGATTGCGATAGTTGGTGACGTAGGAGATCCCCTCGATGATCACGTCATAGGCTTTCCAGTCGCCGCTGCGACTCTTGCGGAACGCGTAATCGATCGACACCAGTTTGCCGTCGTCCAGCACGACCTGGGTACGAACGACGGTGCGCTTGTCGTTGAGGTCGCCCTTGAACGGCAGCACCTTGACGCGGCCGCGGGTGTAGTTGAGCAGGCCCTCGGCATACCGATGCGTAATCGAGTTGTAGAACGCCTTGGCGAAACGCTCGCGCTGCTCAGGCGTGGCCTCACGAGCGTGCTGACCAAGTACCAGAATTGAGGCGTAGTCGATGTCAAAGTGTGGCAGGAACACCTCGTCGATGATGCTGATCAACTTGTCCTTGTTCTGCTTCAACTCGGTGCGATGGCCCTCGATCGCGGTTCCCAGTTGATCGGCAATGCTCTGCACGATCTGCGCCGGAGTCTGCTGGTTGGTCGCCTGAGCAGCGGCGGCGGAGTCCTGGGCAAACACCGGGACGGAAACCACGGCGGCAACGGCGAGCGCGGTGGCAAAAGCGAATCTGCGCAGCATGGTGATACTCCTTGGGGCTACGCCGGCGCATCAGCTACCGGCGGGAAATCCGATCACAGTTCGTACTACTTCTTGCCGTCGCCGGCATCCTTCTTGTCGCTGGGCGATCCATTGACCAGGAACTTGCCGATCAGATCCTCCAGTTGCATCGCGGACTGGGTCAGGACCATCTCGTCGCCGTTCTTGAGCACGTCAGGCGAACCGCCCGGCTGGATCGCAACATACTGGCTTCCGATCAAACCGCTGGTGAACACCGCGGCAGCCGAATCGTCGGGGATCTGGTTGTAGCGCTTGTCGATCGCCAGCGTCACGTGGGCGTTGAGCTTCACCGGGTCGACGCGCACCGATTTCACGCTGCCGATCACCACGCCCGCCATCTTCACCGGCGCGCCGACCGACAGCGTGCCGACGTTGGTGAAATCGGCCGTCACCGCGTAGCTGCCGCCGACATTGTCGACCACGCCGCCGGCGCCGAAGAACTTGCTCAGCATCTCCTCCAGCGGCTGCGACGACTTGGTGCGGGCCAGCGTGCCACCAGCGGCGACCATCTGTGTCGCGGTGCCGTAATCGATGCCCACGTACTGGTCGCCGAGCAAACCGCTGGTGAAGATCGTCGCCACCGAATCCTGCGGGATATGATCGTAGCGCTTGTCGATCGACAGCTTCACCTCGGCCGCGTCGTGGCTCGGCGACAACCCGATCGACTGCACTTGGCCCACGCGCACACCGGCGATCTTCACCGGTGCACGTTCTTTCAACTGGCCGATGTTGGTGAACTGCGCATCGATCGTATAGCTGTCGCCCTGGTGGATGTTGGCCACCGAACTGGTCTGCGTGGCCAGATACGCCAACGCGGCGAAACCCAGCACGATGAACAGGCCAGTGCCAACGGCATACGAACTTCTCGGTTGGCTCACGGCAGAATCCTCGGGAAACGATAGGTCATGGCAGTCACATCAGGAAAGCGGTGAGAACGAAGTCGAGCGCAAGAATCGCGATCGACGAAGCGACTACGGTGCGGGTGGTGGCATAAGCCACGCCCTCGCTGGTCGGCGGCGTGCTGAAGCCCTGATACACCGCGATCAACGACACCACGGCGCCGAAGGCGAGGCTCTTCAGCAGCACGCCGTTGACAATGTCGGTGCGAACATCGACCACGGCCGTCATGTTGGCCCAGAACGTGCCGTTGTCGATGCCCAGCCAGGTGACGCCTACCAAGTGGCCGCCGAAGATCGCCATCGCGCAGAACACGCAGCACAGCAGCGGCATCGCGATCAGCCCGGCCAGGAACCGCGGTGTACCCACGTAGGCGATCGGATCAACCGCCATCATCTCCATTGCCGAGATCTGGTCGGTGGCGCGCATCAGGCCGATCTCGGCAGTGATCGCAGTGCCGGCACGACCGGCGAACAGCAGCGCGGTGACTACCGGCCCCAATTCACGGTACACCGACAGCGCCACCACCATGCCACTGGCCGAGGTGCCACCGAAGATCGACAGCACGTGGTACAGCTGCAACATCAGCACCATGCCGACGAACAGGCCGCAAACCATGATGATGGTCAGACTCATCGCACCGACGAACCACAGCTGGCGGGTGGTTTCACGCCAGTAGCGGAAGCTGCGCGGGATTGCTCCCAGCAAGGTCAGCAGGAACAGGCCGCAGACACCGATCTGGGCCAGCGATTGCACCATCGTATTGCTGCTTCGGCGGGTTCGCTTGCTCACTTGTGCGCTCCGGCAAAACCAAGCGCGGTGGCATAGTCGTCCGCCGGGTAGCGGAACGGGATCGGACCATCCGCTTCCCCGCCAAAGAACTGCCGGGTCCACGGCGAACCGTCGTCCGCGATGGAATTCGGGTCACCCTGCGCCACCACCTTGCCGTTGGACAGCAACATCACGCGATCGGCAATGCGTTGCACCGCTGCCAGCTCGTGTGACACCACCACGCTGGTGATGCCCAGCGTCCGGTTGAGCGTCACGATCAACTTCATCACCTGGTTGAGCGCCACCGGATCCAGCCCCACGAACGGTTCGTCGTACAGGATCAGCTGCGGATCGAACACGATCGCCCGGGCCAGCGCGACCCGCCGCATCATGCCGCCAGACAGCTCGTTGGGCATCAATCGCGCGGCACCACGCAGACCGACCGCCTGCAGCTTCATCAAGACCAGATTGCGGATCAGCACCTCGGGCAACCTGGTGTGCTGGCGCAGTGGGAATGCCACGTTCTCGAACACGTCGAAGTCGGTCAGCAAGGCCGAATTCTGGAACAGATATCCGACCCCTTCGCGCAGCTTGTACAGCCCTTCGCGCGAAAGCCCGGCCACGTTCTGGCCATCGACCAGGATGGTGCCGGCATCGGCCTTCATCTGTCCGGTAATGTGCTTCAGCAGGGTCGTCTTGCCGGTGCCGCTGGGGCCCATGATCGAGGTGACCTTGCCGCGCGGGATGTCCATATCCAGCGCGTCGAAAATCGTCTTGCCGCCAAGCACCGTGGTCAAGCCACGAATG
>JBDTKM010000198.1:0-5996 GCA_039935315.1 Rhodanobacter sp.
GATGGCCCCCGCGCGCGCGCGGAGGGCAACCAGGCGCGACTGGCGCGTTGCCGCTGCGAGCGTGCACAAGCTCAATGTCCGGCAACCGGGTGAAACGGCCAGAACAGCGGAATCAGCCACATCGACAATGCGCAGAACATCATGATCAGGGGGATGCCGACCTTCATGAAATCGGTGAAGCGATAGCCGCCCGCGTAGTAGACCATGGTGTTGGTGGGGTACCCGACCGGCGTGGCGAACGAGGTCGCCGCCGCAAACGCCACCGCAATCACGAATGGACGCGGATCGGCATTGACCGCGTGCGCTACCGACACGGCAATGCCCACCATCAGCACCACCGACGGATTGTGCCCCATCAATTCGGTCAACAGGGCAGTCAGCAGATAAATCATCAGCAACGCCGCCAGCGGGCCATGATCACCGACTGCGCGCATGCCCAGTTCGACCACCGTGCCGGACAGTCCGGTTTTCTCGATCGCGATGCCCAGTGGCAGGATCGCCCCCAGCAGGATGATGATCTTCCAGTCGATGCCCTCATAGACATCCTTGCGACCGAAACAGCCGGTCAGCGCCATTGCGGTGGCGCCGCAGATCGCAGCGATCGGGATCGGCAGCCAGCGCAAGCCTGAAAACACCACCACTGCCACCATGATCCCCACCGCCACCAGCGCCTTGCGCGGCATGCGCCGTGCATCCGCCCGCTCGGACAACACGATGAACGACTCCTCGCCGCGCAGCTGCTGCATACGGTCTTCGTCGACCAGCACCATCAGCACATCCCCAACCGCGAGACTGACATCGCTGAGCTTGTTGCGCAGCACTTCCCCACGGCGGTGGATCGCCAGCAGGGTGGCGTTGTAGCGCCAGCCGGCGCCCCACTCGGCAAAGCGACGGCCCTCGATGGGACTCGCCGGCGCCACCATCAGCTCGGCCAGCACACGCGGTCGCTCGTCACCCTGGACATAACGCGCCTCAGGCGCGTTGCGCAACTTGGTATCGCGACGAAATTCCTCGATCTTGGCCCAGTCGCCACGCACCAGCAGCACATCGCCGACAGCAAGCTCCTGCGAGCGGGGCGACCACACGCGCCGCTCGCCGCGCAGCAGCTCGAGCGGGTACACGCCGAACTTCTCGCCCAGCCTGGCGTCGGCGATCATTTTGCCGACCAGCGGCGATTCCGCGGTCAGCTCCAGCTCGGTGACGTATTTGCCGATGTCGAGCTCTTCGGGCTGCTGCGCGTCGATATGCTTGGGCAACAGGAAACGCCCGACCAGCATCAGATAGATGATACCGGCCACGCCGAGCAGCGCGCCCAGCTTGGTCATCTCGAACACGCCGATCGGCAGCAGGCCCTGCTTTTGCGCCAGGCTGTCGGCGAGCAGATTGGATGAGGTGCCGATCAAGGTGCACACGCCGCCCATCTGCGCCGCGTACGCCATCGGCATCAGCACCCGCCCGGGTGGGGTGTGGGTGCGCTGGCACACGCGCAACACCAGCGGCAGGAAGATGGCGACCAGCGCGATATTCTTGATGAAGGCGCCCAGCGGCGCGATCACCAGCATCACCGCCAGGGTCAGCAGCCATGGCTTGCGTATCTTCATCAACAACCGGCTCACCGGCTCCAGCGCGCCGGAGCGTTCGATGCCCAGGCTCAGCGCAAACATGGCCGCCACCGTCACCGTGGCTTCGTTGCTGAATCCGGACAAAGCTTCAACCGGGTTGATGATGCCCAGGATCACCAGCGCGCCCAGGGTGATCAACGCGACCAGATCGATACGCACCTTCTCGCTGGCAAACAGTGCCATCGCAGTCGCGATCACCACGACGGTAGCCCAGGCCTGCCAGGTCACGCGTCGCCCCTCGGTGCAGCCAGGCGGCCGCGCTGGATCGATCGATCATCGGTGTGACGCATGCATGCTCCAGCGCTTGCCGTGGTTTCGGCCGAGTCCCATCCTAACCGGCAGCGCGCGACCTGTATCCATGCGTGCCCTGACGGGCGGGTCACCCGTCCGTCCGCCAGGTTCGCGCAAGCAAACGGAGTTGACCATGACCGAAGATGAAAACCCTGCGTTCGGCGCCCGCCGCGAGCCGGAAAACAACGTCCAACCCACGGTGGCGCTGGCGCTGGGTGCCGGCGGCGCGAAAGGGCTGGCGTACATCGGGGTGATCGAGGAAATCGAGGCGCAGGGTTTCCGCATCGTGGCGATCGCCGGCAGCTCGATGGGTTCGTTGATCGGCGGCATCCACGCCATGGGCAAGCTTGATGTTTACCGCGACTGGGTCTGCGCGCTGGCGCGATTTGATGTGCTGCGATTGCTCGACTGGACGTTTTCCGGCGGCGGCGTGATCAAGGGCGAACGGATCATCGACACCCTGCGCGGCCTGATCGGCGACACTCTGATCGAAGAGCTGCCGCTTACCTTCACCGCCGTGGCTACCGACATCGATCGCGGACACGAGATATGGCTCGCCCGCGGCAGCCTGTTCGACGCGATCCGCGCCTCGATCGCGGTGCCCACCGTGTTCCGCCCGCATTGGTTGAACGGTCGCCGCCTGGTTGATGGCGCCCTGCTCAACCCGGTGCCGGTCACGCCGTTGCTGCGTACCGATGCGGATTACATCCTGGCGGTCAGCGTGGACGGCCCGGCCGAGACGATCACCGCACCGACCGCCGTGGAGAGTGCAGCGGAGGACGGGAGCAGCTACCGACACCGGATCAGCGAATTTGTCGGCCGGCTGATCCCGCATGGCGAAGACACGGAGCGCACGCCCGGTACGCTGGATACGCTGAACCAGGCGATGGACTTGATGCAGGCGAATCTGTCGCGGCTGCGGCTGGCCGCCTACGAGCCGGACTTGCTGATCGAACTGCCGCGCAACATCGCCAGCGTCTACGAGTTCTACCGCGCCCGCGAGCTGATCGAGCGCGGACGGGCGCAGGCGCGCAAGGCGCTGGCCGAGTGGCCACGATCGAACGCGCCGGTACGCTCCGAATAAGCGGCCGGTGTCAACGCGGCCCGTGCGAGCGCAACCAGTTCTGCAGGTAATCCCGCAGCACCAGAGCGCCGTTGTGTTCCTCGTCGTGGGCGCTGTAGATCAGGGTGACCTTGTGCCGCGTCGAGCGCTCGGCCAGCGGCTGCCAGTACTCGGCCAACCCATCCAGCTCGCCGGCATAGCGGTGGCGGAAGCCGTCCCACAGGGCCGGATCGTGACCAAACCACTTGCGCAAGGCGGTGGAAGGCGCCAGCTCCTTCGCCCACTGGTCCAGCGGCACGGCTTCCTTCTTCATGCCGCGTGGCCACAACCGTTCGACCAGGACGCGATAACCGTCATCTTTCGCCGGCTCTTCGTAGGACCGCTTGATCGCGATGCTCATGACGTTCTCCTGTCAGTGAAACCGGACCAGCATACGACGGCCAGTGCAGCCCAAACTGACCCGGATCAGAACGGTCCGGTCAAAGTTCCTCGACCCGGGTTACCTTGCCGCGGCGCATCAGCCACGCCACTCCGCGCAAGTCGGCCAGGCCGACCCACAACCGGTCCAGCATGCCGTATTTGGAGACTCCGGCGGTGCGCGGGCGGTGGCCGACCGGCACGCTGATGCTGTGGAATCCGGCACGCTTGACCAGCGCGGGCAAGTAGCGATGCATATGGTCGAAATAGGGCAAGCGCAGGAATACCTCGCGTTCGAACAGCTTCAAGCCGCAGCCGGTGTCGGGCGTGGCGTCCTTGAGCATGCGCGAGCGCACCGCATTGGCGACCTTGGAGGAAAGCCGCTTGTTGAAGCTGTCGCGGCGGGTAACACGCCAGCCGGCAAACAGGCGCACCTCGGCCGCGGCGGTTTCGCGCGCGGCGAGCAGCTTTGGAATATCGGCCGGATCATTCTGGCCGTCGCCGTCCAGGGTGGCGATCCACGGCGATTGCGCCGCGCGCACGCCATTCCACACCGCCGTGCTCTGCCCGCTGCGGACCAGATGATGCAGCACGCGCAGTTCCGGATGGCCCAGCTTCTCGGCGGCAAGCACGGCACGACTGTCGTCGCTGGAATCGTCGTCGACATAGATCACCTCGTAGTCGACCCGGCCACGCAGGGCGGCGGCAATCTCGGCCAGCAGCGGCGGAATGTTGTCGCGCTCGTTGAACACGGGAACGACGACGGCTAGTTGCGGCATGACGGAGGCCCTGCAGGTTTACGTGAACGGTTCAGCGGCGAAACGACGCGCAGGTGGATCGCGCTGCGTTCGCTTCCACCCTCTGTTTCATCGGATCTTGTCGAGAATGCCTTCCAGCTCGTCGGCGCTGTGGTAATGAATCACCAGTTTGCCGCGGCCGCCGCGGCTCTGCGCCAGCTCGACTCGGGTGGCAAAGCGCTCGGCCAGTTCGCGCTCGAGATCGGCGATATTTGGATCGCGCACGGATGGCTTCGCGTTGCCGTTCGGCGCCGCCTGCGCGCGTCGCGCAGCTTCTTCCAGTTCGCGCACCGACCAGCCCAAAGTGACCGCCTGGCGCGCCAGCGGCACCGCGATCGCCTCGGCCAGGGTCAGCAGGCAGCGCGCGTGGCCCATTTCCAGCTTGCCTTCGTCGAGCAGTTTCTTGATTGACTCCGGCAGCTCGGTGAGGCGCAGCAGGTTTGATACCGAGGCACGTGAACGGCCGACCGCGTCGGCCGCCTGCTGGTGGGTGAGGCCGAAGTCGTCGATCAACCGCTTCAGCGCATCGGCTTCCTCCAGCGGCGTGAGGTCCTGGCGCTGGATGTTCTCGATCAGCGCCATCGCCGGCACGGCAGCCTCGGCGACATTTTTGACCAGCGCCGGAATCTCACCCAATTGGGCGCGCTGCGCCGCACGCCAGCGACGTTCGCCAGCAATCAACTCGTAGCGGTGCTTGCCCAACTCGCGCACCACCACCGGCTGGATCAGGCCCTGTGCCTTGATCGAGGCGGCCAATTCCTCCAGCGCCTCTTCATTCCAGTGCCGCCGCGGTTGGTATTTGCCGGGGTGAATCTGCTCGATCGGCAGCATGCGCAACTCGCCTTCCTGGGCCGGCGTGGACGCCGAGCCATCAGCATCGCCACCGAGCAAGGCATCCAGCCCGCGTCCCAATCCCCGCTTCTTTGCAGCAGCCATGCGTTATTCCTGATGATTGGCGGCGGGCGCCTTGAGTGGCGCCGGATGGTCGCCGTGCGCCGGTGAGCCGACGCTGCGGTCCGCGCCAGCCGCCGCCGAAAGCTTGCGTTCGCGCCGGATGATCTCGCCGGCCAGGCCAACGTAGGCGATCGCGCCACGCGAGCTGCGATCGTACAGATGAATCGGCAGACCGTGGCTGGGCGCCTCGGCCAGACGCACGTTGCGCGGGATGATCGAGCGCAGCACCCGATCACCAAAATGCTGGGTCAGCTGGGCCGAGACCTGGTTGCCGAGATTGTTGCGCACGTCGTACATGGTGCGCAGCAGACCCTCGATCTCCAACTTTGGGTTGAGCCGGTGGCGCACTGCCTTGACCGTGTCGAGCAGGCTGGACAGCCCCTCCAGCGCGAAGTATTCACACTGCACGGGAATCAGTACGCCGTCGGCAGCGGTCAGGGCGTTGAGCGTGAGCAGATTCAGCGACGGCGGGCAGTCGATCAGGATGGTGTCGTAGTTCGCCGATACCTTGGCCAGCAATTCCTTCAATCGGTGCTCACGCGCCAGCGCGTCCATCAGTTTCAGCTCGGCGGCGGTGAGGTCTCCATTGCCCGGCAGCAAGTCGTAGTGCGCAACGGTCGGCACGATCGCCGCGGCGATCTCCACTTCCTCCAGCAGCACTTCACAGCCACTCAGCTCGATCGCGCGCTTGTCGATGCCCGAAGCCATGGTGGCGTTGCCTTGCGGGTCCAGGTCGACCAGCAATACCTTGCGTTTCGCCGCGGCCAGAGCCGCGGCGAGATTGACTGCCGTGGTGGTCTTGCCGACACCGCCTTTCTGGTTGGCGACAGCGATGATGCGGGCCATGGGTGG
>JBDTKM010000199.1:0-22955 GCA_039935315.1 Rhodanobacter sp.
AAGAACCGCAGAACTGCTTGTACGAAAGCGGCCTCGGGTTACTCGCGCGCTGCCGCCGGCGGCGCAGGAAATCACGCTGACCCGGCGTGCGCGCAGATCGGTTTGGGTCGGAACAAGCTTGTGCCTCTCGCTTGATGTCGTCGTCAGGCGGACACGCGTGACTGGCTTTCCCGTCAGCGCCAAGATCTTGCGCCGCATGCCGTCGTGGCTTGCATGGCGCTCAGTTCAACGGGCCACGCTTCGGCCTTGCACACCCAGGCCCTGCCACAGCACGAACAGGCGCACCGGCAACGGAATACTGGCGGGCAGCAACAGCGCCCTGCCACAGTTGTGCGTGGGGCCGCCGAGGCTGACGAAGCGGCCGATCTCGTGGTCGCCCTGCAGGATCGGCAACGCTCCGCGTTTTTGCGACCACACCCAGCGCCCGCAGAGGGTGAAGCTGCTGCTGCCCGGTGCAACATAACGAGCGGTCCGGTTGCCGCCCCAGCCGCGAGCGTCGAACCGGCATAGCGGCGCGGCGCCTGCAGCGTCCGCCAGCACCAGCTCCGCGCTTTCCGACCAGCCGGACGTGGTGATGATGCTGAAGCTCGCGCTGCCGACCTCGATCACGGTGGCTGACGCGCGTCGGGTGACTCGGGCGACGACGGCATCGTGCTCATCGCGTACCAGCAGCAGCACTTCATGCATCGCCACTTGCCAGATGCCGTAAAGCAGCCCGGTCTTGCCCGTGGGAGGTACGCCCAACTCCATCCACGCCACTGTGGCATCTGTCTCGCGCAGGTTTTGAGCCTGCGTACGTCGGGCATAGCGCAGGCCGAGGGCGATCACCAGCGCAAACAGCACGATCACGCCCAGCACCAGCCACAACAACCCGTTCTGGCTCACTATCATCGCCCCTCTCCTGCTCGTTCAGCGCTTGCGCGCAAGGCTCAGGCCGTCGCCCAGTGGCAGCATCGAGTAATCGATACGCTCGTCGCGATGCAGCTTGTCGTTGAGTGTCTGCAGCGCGCGCGTATCGGCGTCCGTCGCGAGGCGTGCCACCGCGCCTTCCCACAGCACGTTGTCGATCGCGATCAGGCCACCGGGCCGCAGCAATTGCAGGCAGCGTTCGTAGTAGTCGTCGTAACCGGTCTTGTCCGCATCAAGGAAGGCAAAGTCGTAATGCCCGGCCTCGCCGGCGGCCAGGCTGGCATTTAGCGTCTGCAGCGCCGGTGCCAGCCGCAGGTCGATCTTGTGAGCGACGCCGGCGCGTTGCCAGAACGGCTTGCCGACCGCCGTGAACGCGGCGCTTATGTCACAGGCCAGCACGCGTCCGTCCGCGGGCAGGGCCAGCGCCACCGACAGCGCGCTGTAGCCGGTGAACACGCCGACCTCGATACATCGACGCGCGCCAATCAGCTTCACCAGCAAGGCCATGAACTGCCCCTGCTCCGGCGAGATCTGCATCCGCCCATGCGGGAGCGTTCGGGTCAGCTCGCGCAGTGCGATCTGCTCGGGATGCTCGCGCAACGAATGGTCGAGCAGATATCGGTAAAGCGTGTCGTCGAGATTCAGGCTGCGAACGGACATGCTTCAGGCTCCTGTGCCTTGGCGTGACGTGGCGGTAATGCCCGGACTCTACGCCCACCGCACTCAGCCAGCCTCACGGCCGCCGGCCGTCCCCCGGGCGGCGGTGACGGCCCAGCCGACGCTGTCGTTTGCTCCACCAGCGCAGCAAGCCGTAAGACAGGCGCACCTTCTCCTGCCCCACCGGCAAGTCGGCGCGAGCAAAGATCCACGACGATTTGCTGAAGGCCACCTGCTGCGAGGGATACACGCTGCGGTGGCCGATGATCAGATAGGCCGCGACGCAGGCGCCGGCGACATACAGCGTGGAATCCGCGCCGAACAATTCCACCCCCATCAGGATCGCGGCCATCGGCGCATTGGAAGCGGAGGCGACCACCGCGACCAGCCCCACCGCCGCGCCAAGCGCAGGCTGCAACCCCAACAAGTGGGCGAGCGCGCCGCCCAGCACCGCGCCGATCACGAACTGCGGCGTCACGATGCCACCGTAAAACCCCGAGCCCAGGGTGATCGCCACCAGCAAAGCCTTCCACAGAAAGCCCAGATACGGCATCGGCTGCCCGTCCAGCGCGCGGTCCATCAGCGGCAGGCTCAGGCCCAGGTAATCGGTCGGCAGCAGCAGGATCAACAAGGACAACACCACCGCCCCGATCACCGGCACCAGCGGCGGCCACAACCCGAGGCGATCACGCAGCTTGGCGAACCAGCGCTTCATGGTCTCCAGCAATTCGACGAAGATCCAGGCCGCGCCACCGCACAGGATGCCGATCAGCACCGTCTTCAGGAACAGCAGCTCGGTGAAGCCACTGGCAAAAGCGATGTGATAGACCGGATACGGTACGCCCAGATATTTGCTGACCTGGAACGCAGTGACCCCGGCGATGATGCCGGGAAACAGGAAATCGTGACGAATGCGGCCGATCGCCAGCATTTCCACGCCATAGATGGCACCCGCGATCGGGGTTCCAAACACGCTGGCGAAGCCCGCGCTGACGCCGCAGGCGAGCAGGCGCTTGCGCAATTCCTGGTTGAGATGCAGGGTGCGCCCGATGCCCGCGGCGAGGCTGGCGCCGATATGCGAGCACGGCCCTTCCTTGCCAGCCGACGCGCCGCAGCCCAGCGTGACCAGCGCCGCCAGCGGCTTGATCCACATCGTGCGGAACGGCATCTTGCCTTGCTGTTCGTTCACCGCGACGATCGGCGAGTCCTTGAAACCGCTGCGGCTCAGCCGATAGCCGTAATGCAGCAGCAGGCCGTTGACCAGACCACCCGCCAGCAACAGCGCGCACTGCGCCGACCACGAGATCGCATAGGTGCGTCCGGCCGTGGCAAACAGGATGCGCAGGAACAGGCTGCAGCCGACCCCGATCACCGCACCCGTGACGATCGACAGCACCAGCCACTGGATCACCGTCGCCAACATCACAAGCGGTTCGGCAAGGCGGGAGCGGGGCATGGCGGGGTACCAGACGGGAAGAGAAGGAAACGGACTGCGTGATCGGCGCTGGAGATGGCGATCAAAAGCCCTCTGCCGTAGAGAGCGGGCTTGGGGAGAGCGTGCGGGCGGTGGGAATACTCGGTACTGCGCAGCCCCGCGCTTCGCTCGTGCCCTCCTCCGGCGCGGCGCGCCACCTTCGCACCCACAAGGGGACTGCCAAGGTCGCCAGGGGAGCAGGACCGGCTGAGCTTCGACGCGACCTGGGGCCCGCTATTGTAGCCCGCTCACTGCCGCTTCCCCGCATGCCAACCTGATCAAGCCATGCCGCGCCGGATCGCAGCGCGGGGCGGCATCGTCAGCAGCGTCTCAGTGCGCGCCCTCGCGCACCGGCTTCACATACGTATTGAACAACTCGTCGATCCGCCGGTACTCGTCGTACCAGGAATCCGCGTGCTCGAACGCGTGGCTTTCCATCGGGTACAGCGAGATCCAGAAGTTCTTCTTGTGCAGTTCGATGAAGCGCTGATACAGGCGCAGCGAATCGCTGGTCATCACGTTGTTGTCGATCAGGCCATGCTCGATCAGCAGCGGATCGCGCAGGTTGGCGGCGTATTCGATCGGCGAACTGGTCTTGTAGGCCTGCGGATCGAGCTGCGGATCGTTGAGGATGTTGGAGGTGTACTCGTCGTTGTAGCTGGTCCAGTCCGACGGCGCGCGCAGGGCGGCACCGGCGGCGAACTCGCCCGGCGCACGCAGCAGTGCCATCTCGGTCATGAAGCCACCGTAGCTGCCGCCATAGATACCCACCCGTTTCGGATCGACCCCATGCTGCTTGACCAGCCACGCCTTGCCGTCGAGCAGATCCTCCAGCTCCGGATGCCCCATGTGCTGGTAGATCGCGGTGCGCCAGTCGCGGCCGTAACCGGCCGAGCCGCGGTAGTCCATGTCCAGCACCACGTAACCTTGCTGCACCAGCAGGTTGTGGAACATCTGCTCACGGAAGTAATAGGTCTCCTGCAACGACACGTCCTGCAGGTAGCCCGCGCCATGCACGAAGATCACCGCCGGACGCGAGGCGGGCGCATCGGCCTCGTTGGTCGGCCCGTAATACTTCGCATAGACCACGCCGGCACCGTGCGCGGACGGCACCTGGACGATCTTCGGCGCAATCCAGTGACGCGAGGTGTACGCCGGCTTCATGGTCTGGGTGAGTTCTCTCTGCGCACCGCCAGAGGAGACCTGCACCGCCAACTGGTCGAACATGTACGGCGCCGAATGCAACACCGCCAACTGGGTGCCATCGGGTGACAGCACGAACCCGTCGCTACCCTGGTACTGGGTCAGCCGATCAAGACCGCCGCCGCCGGAAGGTACCCGATAGACGTCATAACTGTACGGCGCCACCTTGTTCGCCAGCAGGTAGAACCACTTGCCGTCGGCGCTGAGCTGTGGCGCGCTGACCTCGAATTTGCCCGCGCCGCTGAGCTCACGGGCGGCGCCATCCAGTGGTTTGGTATACAGGCGCGAATAGCCGCTCTGCTCACTGAGGTACCACAACGTGTGCCCGTCGTTGAGCCACCCGAAATCGTTGAAGCTCCAGTTGATCCAGGCCGGGTCGGTCAGCCGCTGCTGACTGACCAGGGCGTGCTTGCTGAAATCGACGCTGACGATCCAGCGATCCTTGTTGTCGATCGCGCGCAACTGTACGGCCACGTTCTGGCCGTCTTCGCTCCACTCGATGCCGCCGGGAGTGACCGGGCGCACCACCGGCGCCTTGAGTGCCTTGGCCTGGTCGGATTTGCCGGCCTTCTCCAGCGCCGCCACGGTCTGCGCGCGCAGCGTCGCCAGCGGATCGATCTTGATGCCGGGCAGGCCATCCGTCTTCAGCGGCCAGGCTTTGTGCTGCTGCAAATCGAGCAACAACAGCGAGTGCGGCGCCGGATCGTTGCGGCCGACATAGGTGCGCGCATCTTCCGGCTCGATGTAGCCGCTATCGGTGACGTAGTGATTGACCACCGACGCCTTGCCACTCTTGTAGTTCTTCGGCACGGTCACCAGCAGCAGCCAGCGACCATTCGGGGAGAGTTGGGTACCGACCGCCTCGATCTTGTCGCCCAGCCAGAACGGCCGCGGCACACGGCCCGGATCAGCGACTTCCAGCGCCTGCGTGTGCTCGCGCACGGCTTCGTTGTCGGCCTTGATCTCGCGCAGGGTCTTGAACAGGTTCAACTGCAACTCGCCCAGCTGATCGGGCTCTTTCGCCTGCGGATCGTCGGCAAACTTCAGCTCCGCCACGGGTGCCGTCACGCCGCTGGCCAGGTTGTAGCTGAACCAGTCGATGCCGGCACGGAACTGCAACGCCCGACCGTCGGCAGAGAACTGCGGCGAGGATTCGCGCTGCGGGGTCATGGTCACCTGCTGGCGCCGCCCGCTGGCCAGATCCACCACGAACACATCGCCATGCAGGATGAAGGCGGCATGCCGGTGCGCGCGGTCGAACACCGCCGGGCCATCCGCCGCGGCGGTCGCCGCGGGGTCGAGTTTCTCGCTCTTGCCACCCGCCGGATCGACCCGGTACAGGTCGCGCACCGGGCTGCCGTCGCGCTGCACCGAGTAATACAGCTTGCGGCCGTCCACGCTCCAATACGGGCTTTCCACCGGATGTCCGACCCAGTCTGGATTGGCCATGATGGTTTCCATGTCCAGCGGGGCGCTGGCGGCCGCGGTCGCTTTCGCTGGCGCGCCTTGCGTCGGTGACGCGCATACGGATGCCACCGTGCTGACCAGCAGGGCGGCGAGAACAGCAACAGCGGTACGGCGCATGGCGTGGGCTCCGACACAAAACGCGAAGCATAGCCGCTGGGCGGCATTCGGCCATCGGCCGGAAGTCCTGCCCGCGTGACGATCCACGCGTGGCGGGGCTACCATCGATCGAGTCCATCGTGTCGATCCGGAGTCCGCCATGCCTCGCTTGCTTGCCTTCGCCGGTTTGGGTCTGGGCGTTCTTTGCGGCCTCGCCATGGCGCAAGCCCCGCTGGCAAAACCGAAACACGATGTCCCGCTGATCACCACCCGGGCGGAGCTTCCAGCGATGCCGCCGACGACGCCAGCACACGACGTGACCGACACCCGCCACGGCGTCGTGGTGCACGATCCGTACCGTTGGCTGGAAGCCGCCGACGCACCCGCGGTGAAGCAATGGATTGCGGCGCAAAATGCCCACACCGAGAAAGTGATGGACGGCTTCAGCGAAGCGAAGGCGCTGGCCCGACGCGTCGGCCAGCTGGCGCTGACTTCGACCCAGCAGTCCGATCCCCAAATCGTGGCCGGCACCTTGTTCTATATGCGCCAGACCCCGCCGCAGCCGCAGGCGGTGCTGGTGGCGGCGCGCTGGCCCGGCGGCGCAGCGAAGGTGTTGGTGGATCCCAACGCCGCCCAGACCAGCGTCGCGATCACCAATCACTGGCCCTCGCCGGACGGCAAGCTCGTCGCCTACGGCAGCGCCGAGGGCGGCAGCGAGTCGACCACGATCCGTTTCGTCGACGTCGCCAGCGGCAAGACACTGCCCGATGCGTTGGCGCACGCCGGCGGCGGCACCACCCCGCAAGCGCTGGTATGGGATGGCGACGGCAACGGGGTGACCTATGTGCGCCTGCCGCTGCCGGGCAGCGTTGCCGCCGATCAAGACCAGTTCAACGCCGCCTTGTACCACCACACGCTGGGCACGCCAGCCAGCACCGACACGCTCGCCTTCGGCAAGGACCTCTCGCCGGTGGCCGAATACACCCTGCTCGGCTCGGCCGACGGTCGCCACGCGGCGGCGCTGCTGCACGAGGGCGATGGCGCGCCCGACGCGGTATATCTGCGCCAGCGCGACGGCCGCTGGAAACTCGCGCTGGGTACCGCGGCGAACGTGCGCGCGGCGTCTTCGGTGAATCAGGGCGCGACGTGGGATGGCGACCGCCTGCTGCTGATCGCCTATGCGAATGACCCGCGCGGCAAGCTGCTGGCGCTCGATGCCGCGGGCAAGACCCGCGTGCTGGTAAAGCAAGGCGACTGGGCGATGCACTCGGTAGCGCCACTCGAGGGCGGTTTCCTGATCACCGAAGTACGCGGCCCGGACTGGCGCGTGCGCCAGTTTGACCGCAGCGGTCGCTTCGTCCGCAACGTGCCGCTGCCGGCGACCGGCATCGGCGTGGGCGACATCGCCAGCAGCGCCACGTCCCACCACGCACTTGTCACCTATACCGGCTGGACCGTCCCCTCGCGCTGGGCTGATTACGATGCCGCCAGCGGCGATCTCAAGACCGTGTTCGAGGTCAAGCCCGCAGCCGATTACTCCGGCATCGTCAGCTACCGGCTCGATGCCACCTCGAAAGACGGCACGAAAATCCCGGTCACCGTGATCGCCATGAAAGGGGTGACGCCGAACGGCCAGCGTCCCGCCATCCTGTATGCCTATGGCGGCTTCGGCATCACCACCGCACCTCGATTCGTCGGCGCCAACTTGGCCTGGCTGGAACGCGGCGGCGTGTATGCGGTAGCCAACATCCGCGGCGGCGGCGAGTACGGCGAGGGCTGGCATGCCGACGGCATGCTGTCGAAAAAACAGAACGACTTCGACGACTTTCACGCCGCTGCACAGGCGCTGGTGGCACAGCACTGGACCGATGCCGCGCATCTGGGGATCCTCGGTGGCTCCAACGGCGGCCTGTTGATGGGCGCGGCGCTGACCCAACATCCGTCCGCCTACCGAGCAGTGGTCTCGCTGGTCGGCATCTACGACATGCTGCGCGTCGAACTGTGGCCCAACGGCCAGTACAACGTCAGCGAATACGGCACGGTGAAGCATGCCGCCGACTTCCACTGGCTGCGGGCGTATTCGCCGCTGCAGAACGTCAAGGGCGACACGGCGTATCCGGCGGTGCTGCTGATCACCGGCGTCAACGACCCGCGCGTGGCGCCGTGGCAATCGCGCAAGTTCGCCGCCGCGCTGCAGGCGGCCACCACCTCGCACCGTCCGGTGCTGCTGCTGACGCGCATGAATGAAGGACACGGCGTCACCGCCTCCTTCAGCCAGCGGGTGGGGAATGCGGCCGCCGCGCTGGGGTTCTTCGCGCAGGAGTTGGGGCTGGGGGCGGCGCAGTAGAGCGGGCCACCGGCGCGGTCCCGCGCGCACCTCGCACGCGGATTCCCTTCCGTGGCGGGGTCTGCCTGTTGTGAGAACCCGCGTCGAGCTGGCGCGCCAGCGCTGTTACGATCCCGCATCCCCATCATCGATGCGTACAGCCATGCCCCTCGCCGCCGTCGAACTCGAAACCGCCGCCAACCCGACCCACAGCATCATCTGGCTGCACGGCCTGGGTGCCGACGGCAACGACTTCGCGCCGATCGTGCCGGCACTGGTCGATCGCGCGTGGCCAGCGCTGCGCTTCGTCTTCCCGCATGCTCCGATACGGCCGGTGACGATCAACAACGGCATGCCGATGCGCGCCTGGTACGACATCGTCGGCTTCGATCTGCAATCGCACCAGGATGAGGCTGGCGTGCGCGTGTCGATGCGCGAAGTTGAAGCTCTGATCGCGCGCGAGCAAGAACGCGGGGTGCCCAGCGAGCGGGTCGTGCTGGCTGGTTTCTCCCAGGGCGGCGCCGTCGCGCTGGCCGCCGGGCTATGCCATGCAAAAAAGTTGGCCGGCATCGTCGCGTTGTCCACCTACCTGCCGATCGCCGAGGTGCTGACCGGCGAGCGCCACGCCGCCAACGCGGCCACGCCGATATTCTGGGGCCACGGCAGCGTCGACCCGGTGGTGGTGATGCAGCGCGGCGTCACCTCGCGCGACCTGCTGCAATCGCTCGGTTACGTGGTGGACTGGCACACCTACCCGATGGCCCACTCGGTCTGCCCCCAGGAAATCACTGACCTGCGCCACTGGCTGGGTACCCGGCTGACGGGTTGACGCCGTCAAGCATGGTTGGGAATCAACGCCGCGCCGACGAAGGGTTATCCCCGCGTCCCCTGCTGCGCCGGCAAAGGGGGATTTCTCATCGTGCGTGGAATCCCCAAGCCTGCCAAACCGTCTGACCCCATGGCCCCACCCACGCATGCGGCATACTTGCCGCATGCGCGCACCATCCCCTTCCAGCGGCCCGCGCGGCCACGCCGAGCACAGCCCGTTGCCGGACTTCTGCCAGCTGCCGACGCTGTTCGCGCTGTTCGTGGTCGGCGCGCTGACGGTGACCGTGATGTGGCTGGCGCGCGGCGACCGCCAGGATTGGGCCGCCTACAGCGTCAGCATGTTCTTCGTGACCTGGCTGGCGCTGGTGGTCACGGTCGTGCTGTGCAAGCTGCGCCATCAACTGCAGCGCCTGCCCGGCCATGCTCCATACATCGCGGTGTGGCTGCTGATCGTGCTGATCGTGCTGTTCGCCAGCATCCTCGCGCGCTGGCTCGACGGCGCGCTGCAAACCGGATTGATCGGCGACGGCTTGCGCGTGTTCGTGCGTGACAACGTGGTGATCGCGGCCCTGCTGGGCGCCGCCATGCTGCGCTACTTTTACGTGCTGGCGCAGTGGCAGGCACGCCTGGCGGCGGTGACGCGGGCGCAGGTCGAGGCGCTGCAGGCGCGCATCCGCCCGCACTTCCTGTTCAACAGCATGAACACCGTGGCCGCCCTGATCCGGGTCGACCCGGCCGCGGCCGAACGCACGGTGGAGGACCTCTCCGAACTGTTCCGCGCCGCGCTCGGTCCACAGGACATCGGTGACGGCACGCTCGGCGAGGAGTTGGCCCTGGTCGATCGCTACCTCGCGATCGAGCAATTGCGGTTGGGGCCGCGACTGCGCGTCCGCCGCGAGCTGGACGACCTGCCCGCTGACTTCCCGCTACCGCGGTTATTGCTGCAACCGCTGGTGGAGAACGCCGTGCACCACGGCATCCAGCCGCTGCGCGAGGGCGGCGAGGTGCTCTTGCGCGGCAAGCGCGACGGCAGCGGCATCCATATCGAAATCATCAACCCGTTGCCCACGGCGCCGCCCACCGCCGGCACCGGCCACGGCCTCGACAGCGTGCGTCGTCGTGTCGCGTTTCGCTACGGGCCCCAGGCAAGCGTCGAGGCGATGCCGCAAGGCGATCGCTTCGCGGTCCTGCTGCACCTGCCGGGGGGATCCAGCTGATGCGCGTGTTGATCGTCGACGACGAACCACTGGCGCGCCTGCGCATGGCCGCACTGCTGGGCGAGTGCAGCGGGGTCGAAGTGATTGGCAGTGTCGATGACGGTGAGGCCGCGCTGGCCGCGTTGCCGGACGCGCAGCCCGACGTGCTGCTGCTCGACATCAACATGCCTGGCATCGACGGCGTGACGTTGGCGCAGCAACTGGCCACACAGACGCGGCCACAGGTGATCTTCTGCACCGCCTACGAAGCCCACGCGCTGAAGGCGTTCGAGCTGGGCGCGGCGGACTACCTGCTCAAGCCGGTACGGCTGGAGCGCCTGCGCGAGGCCTTGCAACGCGCGCAACGCCGGCTTGATGACAGCCAGCGCGAAGTGGTCGCGTACCTGCACGGCCGGCTGCGCGGCGAAGAGGTGCGCGTGGCCCTGGAAGACGTGTTGTGTCTGCTTGCCGAGGAAAAATACGTCGTCGTGCAGCACCGCGGTGGCGAGCTGCTGATCGAGGAATCACTGCGCCAACTGGAAGAAACCTATCCCGACCAGCTGATCCGCCTGCACCGCAACTGTCTGGTGCCGCCCACTCGCCTGATCGGCCTCAAAACGCTCGCCGATGGCCGCGTGCTGGCTCGCCTCGACGGCACCGACAGCAGCCCCGAAATCAGCCGCCGCAACCTTCCCGCCGTGAGAAAGCTGCTGCGGTTGGGGTAATCCTGCGGGCGGGCGCGGTGCTGCACCCATGCACATTGAAATGGCCACTGAGCGTGTGGCCGTGCCGATGGCCACGCCAGCACCGGTGCCGACGGCAATCCATGTGGCAACCAGCTGGCTCTTCTCTTGATTTGTCCTCGTCGTCCGACGCCAGAAACCGGCATCAAACGGCGCCGGCGCCGGCCGCCTGGAGCGAGAGGTTCGACCCTTACGCCCCGGCCACAAGGTCCGCGTTTACAACGGCATGGCCGCGCTCGAGCTTGAGCAGCACATGTTGCCCCGGCTGCAGATTCTTGAATTGACTGGCCATCGCGCGGGCCGGTGCGCCGCTGACAGGTTTGCCATCAACCGCGACGATATAATCGCCGGGCTTCAGCCCGGCTGCCGCCGCAGGCGAACCGGCGGTGACAGTTGTTACCTTGATTTTCTCAAGGGTGGGGCTGAAAAACCCCGAGACGCTGACTTGGGTCCCGAACCCCAACCTGGCTTTCGACGCCATGGCTCCGGAAGCCACGACCAGCAGCGCTAGCGCGAGCAGGACTTTCGCTTTCGTACTCCAAATCACGGTCATATCTCCCTTGAAAGTCTGGCGCTGCAGTCAGCGCTTGGGCGAAGCCGAAGAGTTCCGGCGCAAAAATGGACCGCGGCTGGTTGGCCGCACCGCGCTTCGAACTCGATTACCGAACGATGGGCTGAAGCGGAGTGTAAGCGCTTGTCGCCGTGGAAATCGATGTGGCTGCACGCGTGGACTTCCGCGGCAGGTTTGCCGGCGCTGCCAGCCAATCCGCGACAGTGCATCAGATCGGGCGTGCAGGCAGCAAACTGCGCATCGAATGAAGCGGCATCCCGCCACCCGTCTTCTGCACCGCCGCCGAAACAAGCGATGGCGCGCGGTCCATGCTGGACACGCACCGTGACGACAAGTTCGGCGCCCTCGACCGGTCGTGCCGTTGCGGATTCCGGCGCGGCCACGCTGCGCGGCCGTGGGTCGTGCAGCAACCAACGCTGGAACAAGGACATCGCTGCGCCTGCACCGGCGTAGCCGGGAATCAAGACGGCAGGCGTGATGTTGACGACAGGCTTGATCCGTTCCTCAGCTGGGCGCGGGATGCCTGGACCGGCCTGAGCTTGGTGATGACTCACCCTGACATCAAGTGGCTGGCCGCCTTTCATGCGTCCGCATGCACAACCGGTCAGACGCCGGCGACGACGAATTGCACATCGGGTACCCACGCCCGCAACCACCTTTCCACCTTTTCTGCCGAGCTCAGCAACTGCGGGGAAACGGAGACCGCGGCAGCAAGGACCGTGCTGCCATCCAGGCAGCGCGCATTGAGCGCGCCATAGACGCGACCATCGTGCTCAAAAACAACCGCTACCAACACGCCACACTCACTGCACAGCTGAAACCTGGCGACCTGCGAGCCTTGACGGCAGGACCGCACCGCGGCTGGATCAGCGATCGTCAGACGAAGCTTGCCGGCAGGATCTGAAACATATGCGGCGCCATGCTTTTGGCAGAAACTGCAATCACACACACGCGGGATCAGGGTGGCCGGGAGCTGACAGGTGGAGAACTCCAAACCGATGCGGCCGCAGTGACAACTTCCGTAAAACGTCTTTTGATCTTGCCCATGCGACATGGCTGAACCTGCTGCCCAACGCCTGAGTCAGGCCGCCACCGGACGCGGCGTCCGGCTCTGACGAATCGTTGGACGACGCGTGAGATGGCCTGCGCCAGCTTCTCTGCCATGCCGTATTGATCCGCCTCCGTCAGCCATTCCGGGGTCCGCTTGAAACGGGCAGCCTCGCCTTCAATCAAGGCTGGGGGTGACCTGCAGGTGGAAATGGGACAGATGCTGGTCAGTCGCCATGTCGTGGTGCTGCCGCAAGGTGATATGCCCGAGGCTGAGTATGCAACTTTTGCGGCTCGGCCGATGGATCGAGCCAAGGCAAGGACTGGCCCTGCGCGCCGATCAGGCCGTTCGACACCTTCACCACATGCTGTCGCGGCAACACCAGCGCATGGCCGTGAGACAACGGCGGCGGATCGATCAGCGCGATCACATCCGGCGTCTCGGTGGCCATTCCGGACGCGACGTCAGCAACCATGACGCGACAGATCCAGCATGGATCCCGCAGGTTCACGGCGATTCCTTCGGGTCTCTCCCTGCCGGCCAGGGAACAAAGCAGGCGATGGGTTGCCGACCCGTCGGCCTGACCGCCAGGCGAGTCACGACGATCGCTACGTGAGCACCGTTGCAAACGTCACGCGGAAGCGCGTTTGCTGGTGGCTAAAATGCCGGCTGCAAGCAGAAAGACGACGCCCGTGGCGCGGTTGAATAGCGTTGCGCGTCTTGGCTGCTGCAGCCAGACCTTCGCGCGCGCCGCTGACAGCGCATAGATGGTCAGCCACAGAAGCTCGAAGAACACGAAGGTGACGCCCAGCACCAGGAACTGCGGAAGGTGCGGCTGGGTCGGCACGATGAACTGAGGGAACAGCGCGCCGAAGAACAAAAGTGCCTTGGGGTTGCTCGCACCGACCAGAAAACCCTGGCCGAAAAGACGCCGCTTCGAAGAGCGCGCGCCCGTGCTGGAGACGGATATTTCCGTACTTTTTGAAAACAACGCCGTGATGCCAAGATAAGCGAGGTAGGCAGCACCAAGCCACTTGAGTGCGGTGAACAGCGTCTCGGACGCGGCCAGAGCGGCCCCCAGCCCCAGGGCGGAAAGCACCATGATGGCCACAATGGCAGTCGTGCTGCCGAGCGACGCGACAAGCGCTTTGCGCGGCCCCAGATTGACTGAAGTGGAGATGCACATAAGCACGCAGGGACCCGGCGTGACGGTCAAGACGCAGACCGCCGCGACGTAAAAGAGCCAAATGGAAATTGTCATGGGTGGGGATAGCGAGCTCAGTGGGGTTGTAAAGGCTGACGCTCGAGTTGCGCGGCGGCGCAGGCGTGCGCGTCGAACGAAGGATCAGGCGTCACCCGTGGGCTGCCCGGTACTTTCGCGGTCGTAGTAGTCAACGGTCGTTTCCGAGCGGAACATCTTGCGCAGTGCGGGTGCGGCCACGGCGTCTGCAAATACGCCGGTCTTGTCCGAGTCAGGATACTCGCAGATCTCAAGCTCCGACATGCATGACAGTGACAGGTAGCGCATGACGGTGCTGCCGGTATTGATGATCTGGTGAGCGGTCGTGGCATCCCCGGTAGGGCAGGCAATCACGTCATGCTTGCGGATCCTGTGCGTCTCGCTGCCATAGCGAAGCTCACCTTCGCCCTCAAGGATCAGAAACATCTCCTCCTCGGCGCGATGCGAGTGGAAGGGACATTGGGCTGTGCCAGGGGGGAGCTCAGTCAGGTTGTAGCCCAACTTGCGGGCCCCGATGCCGGCACTGAACCGGGCACGCCTGGATGTGTAGAACCCGTTCTCTTCGATGTCGGCAAATTCAACCTCGGCGAGATTCACGAAAGGCTTGGGCATGCGGACTCCGAGATAAAGCGTAGACGAACAGCAAGGCGCGAGCCGGATACCGAACGCCGTCATCAAGCGGCGGCGCCATCCGCGTGGGTGAACGGTCAGGCGTCACCATGGGGCTGCAGCTCGGCAAGATGGCAAGCGATACCGATCTTGTTGCCCTCAGGATCGCGAAGATAGGCGCCGTAGTAGTCGGCATGGTACTGCGGCCTCAGCCCGGGCGGACCCTCACAGGTGCCGCCATGTGCAAGCCCTGCCGCGTGCGCTGCCCGGACCTGCCCACGGCTCGCCGCGAGAAAGGCCACCATTTGCCCGTTGCCAGGATGATGCGCCTGGCCATTGTGCGGCTTGCAAATGACAAAGAACGGTCGTGACTGCCCGTCACTGTGCCAACCTGCCCAGGGCTTTGAAAGCTCGGTAAAGCGAAGCTCGTTTCCAAGAACTTCCATCAGCGACTTGTAGAACGCGAACGCCCGTTCGAAGTCGCTGACATTGACGAAGACGTGAGAGAACACTGTGCCTCCGGCTTGATGTGTCGTTCTTTGCGCCTGCGCCGAACGTGCTGCGTGACGCCGGAATCAGGCGGCCCGGGGCCTTTCCGGTGACCGGCTGGATGCCGGGCCAGGCCAATACTGCAGCATGACTTCGCCGTTGAGGGTCAGCATGGCGAAGAGAGCGATCAGCGCGACAACGGCAAGGCAAATCCATCACACGCGACGCGTTCTCCTTCGCAGCTGACCTTCGCCGTGAGCGGCAAGGGCAACCAGGTGCAGCCCGCTGGCCCCTGCCCGCTCGATGGAAGGGCTAGAAACCTGCCTTGCGGCGCGCGCGCAGTGCGTGCACGAATGATGGTACGTCCGACTGCCACTGCGGCAACACGAAGGTAATGGCAAGGCCTTCGATGTCCGCAATGATGCCGACGTATACCGCGAGCGAGACAGCCGTGCCTGACGAGCCAAGCACCAGCAGGCCGAAGAACCCTGCGAACAAGGCGATACCCCACAGCTTCGAGGACCACATGTGATAGCTGGCCTCGCGGCGAAACTTCGCGAAGTCGACGGCGTACCGAGTGACTTCCAGCAACGCCAGGACTCCAAGCGGCCCCAGCCGCTGCATGATGGCGTCCGGATACAGATGCCAGGCAGCAAAGACACAGGCGGCGTAGAACACGGTGTCGGCGGCGCTGTCCAGCCTCCGTAGCGCCGGGGTAGCCATGTTGAGCCTCCGCGCAACCACTCCGTCAAGGATATCCGACACAAAAGCGACGACCAGACACAAGGCAAATGCCGCCGGCTTCGGCCAGGCCACCGCAAGAAGAACGACGACAGGAGCCAATGCCGCTCGCAGGCCCGTGAGCAAGACCGGCGCATGGCTGGCAAGCCGGCGACTGGAACGGTGTTCAGGCATCCAACGTGTGAACCAGGCCGAGGCGAAAGGATGCGGCCCTTTCGACTTGCGCTTGAGCGAACGCACAGGCGGCATCCTGGAGCGGCCGGTGCACGACCTATTGCCCCGGGAGCGCGGGGACGGCGGCAAGCTGTGCCAGCCACGGTGCAGCCGACTGCTGCCAGACCTGAACCGACGGCTTCAACTGCGCGCGCTGCTTGATGCAGCCCAGGCGAATCATCACCATGACGGGATTCTCGGGCGCGGTGGCCCACAGAGGAGTAGCGCACTCTGGACAGAACACCTGGGCTCGACGGTTACCGCTGTCGGCGACCTTGACATAGCTCCTGGTCTGACCGTGTACGACCAGGCTCTCGATCGGTGCCCCGACAACAGCTCGGAATGGTGCACCGGAGAGGACTTGGCAGTCGGCACAATGGCACACCGCGACGCGGTCGGGATCGATTTCAGCAGTGAAAGAGACGGCGCCACAGTGACAAGAGCCTTCGATATTCATGTGAACTCCCGTGGATTGCGGAATAGTTTGAGGCCGTGACGCCTGCTGCGGGAAATGAGCGGCGACGAAGCCGTCCGCCTTGGACGAGGAGTGGTCAGGCGCCGCACCCCTTGCCGTAATTCCACAGTGGGCGGAATGCGCCGCGATGTAACCATGCGAGCGCAATGAGGAAGCACAAGTTCAAGGTTCCCCATGCCCAGTTCTGATTCAGGAGCAGATGAAACAGAAAGATTCCTGTGACAAGCGGAGCCAACACTGCGATTCCGAGGGGAGCAGTACGTCCAACGAAAAGCAGGATTCCACCTGCCAGACACACCGCAGCGATAAGCGGGTCGACAAGTCCACTCTCGGTAAGCGCCACGGTTAGTGCTTTGGCGGCGGGCGCTTCTTGATGGGCTGGCCATGGAGTGCCAAGGAGTTGGTGCGAAAACCAGGAGCAACCAACGGCCGTGTAGAACAAGGCGAAGAGCCAGCGTGCGGCTGTTTTTACATTGTTCATTTCAGATCCCCTTCGTCATGCCGCCTGACTCCGGAATAGAGCGGCGGCGTAATCGTCCGCCTTGAACGAATAGCCAGGCAATGACAGCCGGCTAAATGAAAGGCCCAAGCTTGGCGAGCCAGGATTGCCTTGATTGAACGGATGACCACAATGTTTCCGCGCCGAGCACCGTAATGACCAGGCCAATGCTCACGCGGGCGAATAGGCCAACAACACCGAAGAATATTGCGTAGAGGCCCACTCCGATCAGGAATAGACCAAACAGACCAGACACAACTCGGTAGATAGTTCCGCTGAAATAGTGCTTGATGTCTTGATCATCTGCCATGACATTGCCTAACGCTTCAGTTGAGCGGTGGCGTAGCCGTCCGCCTCGAATGATTGGTCAGGCACCGCCGCTGCGAGGCTCATTTGCCCATTGGGCCACGTACTCGGCGCGCGCCGGCCCCGTCAGCGGAACCTTCCGCTCACGACACCATTCTGACATGGCCAACACGTTGATAGAGACGCGCTCCACCATACGCCCGCTGGACTCGATCTCGCGAACAGCTTGGCGTGCAGATTGCTGCCATTGCTCGTACGTGTCGTCGAGCGCGTTGCGATCGGGTACCAGTGCACAAAGTAACTGCCATTGCTCCTCGTCGTACCAAGCCAGATGCAGAACATAGCGCTCTTGTTTTGGACTCATGGTGTGCCTCAATTTGCCGAGGTGATGCATTGGCGCATGACGCTGGAGTTGAGCGGCGGCGTAGCCGCCCGCCTTGAACGATTGGTCAGGCCTGCATCGTGCATCCAGGCCGCCTCACCCGCAAGTCCAGTGCACGCTACCTTAAAGCAGCCCGAAGACTGGCTGCCAACTCAATGCGCTCCTCTATGGTGTAGGGCACTTTCTGCCCTGCACGCAGCCCGTCATTTGAGTAGCGAGGAAATACATGAAGATGGTAGTGCCACACATCTTGATTGCCCGCTGGTCCGTTATGTTGGCGAGTGGAGATTCCTTCACACCCGAAGGCATTCCGCATAGCGTGCGCCAGGCGACGCGTGGCACGAAAAAAATCGCTGCCGAGGTTGTCCGGGATGTCCAACACATTCTCATAGTGGCACCGAGGTACCACCAAGCAGTTGCCTTTTATTCCAGCGTAGTGATGGGTCGGAACCAAAGCGAACACGTTGGCATCCACCAACACAACGGCTGATTCTGGAGCAGGCGCTGGAAGCGTTCCGGCGATACCGCAGAAAGGACACTCGTATTCGGGTGGAGCATTCTTCATAAGGCCTGACGCTGGAGTTGAGCGGCGACGTAGCCGTCCGCCTTGAATGAGTAAAAAGAGACTTCCTCCCCCTGAGGCCTCGAGGGCCATGATGGTGTTGCGACACAACCGTCAACAGAAGGGGAAGTCTCCATGAGCACTATAGCGATCGGCGTAGATTTGGCGAAGAGCGTATTTTCGGCGTGTGAGATGGATGGCCTTGGCGACGTCGTACGGCGGAAGGATCTGCGGCGTGACGGATTCGGCCCATGGCTGGCCCAGCAGCCCGCGGGTACGGTGGTGGCGATGGAGGCGTGCAGTGGTGCGCACTATTGGGCCCGGTGCTGTCTCGCCTATGGCCTGCAGCCGCGGATTATCGCCGCCCAGTTCGTCACGCCTTTCCGTAAAGGTCGTCGCACCAAGAACGATCGTGCCGATGCCGAGGCGATCGCCACCGCCGCCCGCCAAGGCAACATGCGCTTCGTACCGGTCAAGTCGGTCGATCAGCAGGTGCGTCTTTCATGGCATCGCGTGCGCGAGGGCTACAAGGTCGAGTCGCTAGCCATCGGCAATCGGATCCGTGCCCTGCTGGCCGAGTTCGGCGTGATCGTTGCTCAGACCGATCTGGCCTTGCGCCGTTTGTTGGGCGATCTGGATGCACAGGCGGATCTGCCCGCTGAGCTCAAGGAACTGCTGCGGGATCTGGCCGAGCACTGGACCTCATGGCGCACGCACCTCGACGCGTGCGATGCACGCATCGAGGTGCGTGCGCGAGTGGATGAGCGCTGCGTGCGCTTGCGCGGCATCATCGGCGTCGGCCCGATCACCGCCGATGCCGCGGTCGCTACGATCGGCAACGCCTGCGAGTTCAAACACGGTCGAGAGATGGCCGCGTGGCTCGGTCTGGTACCGACGCAGTATTCCAGTGGTGGGCACACACGATTGGGCGGCATCAGTTGTCGTGGCGATGCCTACCTGCGCACCCTGCTGATCCAGGGAGCGCGCAGCAGTCTGCAAAGGGCCAAGTCCGTAGCGACCGAGAAGGCCACGCCCGAGCAGTTATGGATACGCTCTCACGACGGACGCATGCCTTTCGGCAAGGTGATCGTTGCCATCGCCAACAAACACGCGCGGCAGATATGGGCAATGCTGGCGCACGACGTCGACTACGACCCCTGCGCTTGTCTGAATCATCCGATGCATCAGCAACCCCACGCCGCCCACGCGGCTTGAAGTTCAACCTTTCGTTCCACGTCAGCGCGATACGGTAGACAACAGGTCAGACCACCCCGAGGCAAACCTGGCTAACCAGATGGACGTCCAAACAGTGTACCGGATGATCCCCGGCCACCAGACAGTCCGATGAATGAATGAGGTCTTCGGGTGCGGTTTATACACAGGTCCGAGTCAGCGGCATCGGCTCAACAAGACCGTCTAAGGAAATGCAGTCTGACAATCGTAGAGCACGTGCAGCACTGACACCACGTAGCAAAAAGGACAGCTCGATGACCAGCAGTAGCCCGAAAGCTCAGGGCAAAAGCGTTATTCGCCAGGTATTGACGGGAAGTCTCCTAAGAAAGGTTAGATCGTGCGAGCGAAGCGAGCCGCGACCTAACCTTTGGAGGCACATATCTAGATCCATATGTCATTCGTTGCGGTTCGTTCGCCGGGCTCCTGCCCAGTATTGAGCACACCTCTCGGCTCTATCAAAAGTACCTTTACCTCGTGTTCGGCATACGGCTTGTGCTTCACGCCCCTTGGGACGACGAACATCTCTCCAGTCGACACGTTGACGTGGCCGTCGTGGAAGTCGATCCGCAGGTTCCCTTCCACCACGATGAACGTCTCATCTGTGTCCTTGTGGTCGTGCCAAACAAAGTCGCCCTGCAACTTGACGAGCTTGAATTGGTAGTCGTTCATTTCAGCAATTACCTTCGGTTGCCATTGCTCGCCGAAGAGGTCGAACTTGTGCTGAAAGCCGATCGATTTGTAATTCACTCAACTTCTCCTCAGTTTTGCAGATGCCAGGTGTTGGGCACGATGCTTGGCTGACGCCTAACGCTGGAATTGAGCGGCGGCGACGCCGGAGAGTTCCTACGCAAAAGTGGACACCGGTTGGTTAGCCGCATTGAGCTTCGAACTCGACGGGAGTTCGGTAGCCCAAGGCGGAGTGTAAGCGCTTGTTGTTGTAGAAATTCAAGTAGCCGCTCACGGCGCTTCGCAGAGCAGCGTCACTGGTGAAAGTTTCCCGGTGATACATGTCCGATTTCATCGACTTGTTCCAGGCCTCCATGTGCGCGTTGTCGGTCATGCGATGCGGACGGTTCACACTCTGCGCCAACCCCGCGCTGGCCAGTGCCTGCTTGAAGTCGCCCGACAGGAACTCCACGCCACGATTACTGTGCACAAGTGTGCCAGCCGGCGGCTTGCGTTCGCGTAGTGCGGCCGCCAACGCCCGGCGCGTCAGTTCGGCCGTCCGGTCCTTGCCCAGCGACCAGCCCAGCAGACGCCGCGAGTAGCGATCCATGACGGTGACAAGATAGCGCCACGTTCCCAATACTTTCAGATAGGTCACATCGGTCACCCAGACCTGATCGGGTCGAACCACCGTCAATTCATGCACCTGATTGTCGAGGCTGGCGTAGAAGCGATCGACGCCCGGACAACGCCGATACAGATCGGCCGAGCAGCCGCGGACCGCGTTATCCCGCATCAAACGCTCCACCCTGCGTCGACCGACACACTCGCCCTCGCGTTGCAGTCCGGCGTGGACGCGTGGGCTGCCGTACGTCTGTCGGCTTTCTATGTGCACCTCACGGATGCGCTCGATCAACCGCGCATCCTCCTGCGCATGCTGGCTTACTGGACGATCGCGCCACGCGTAGTAGCCGCTGGCGCTGACATCGTACAGCCGACACAGCAGTCTCACCGGGGAATCCGGTTGCTGGCGGATGAAGGCGAAGATGTCGGCCTTCGACCTGAAGTGAATGCGATTGCTTTTTTTAAAAGGTCATGCTCGATTTTCAGGCGCTCGTACGCCTTCTTCACCCGGCGCAGCTCCTTGAGCTCCGCTGTCACTGCCTTGTCCACCGCCGCACCCTTGATCATGATCAGTCCCTCGCGCGCTTGTTTGCGCCAACGAGACAACATGAAGGGATGGATGTAAAGCGATTGGGCGACATCGCCCACAGCGACACCAGGCAACTGGCTCAAACGGACCGCGGTTGACTTGAATTCCTGGGTGTAACGAAAGGTGGTTCGTGGGCCTGGCTTGGGCATCTCGTGGACTCCTGAAGTGGTAGGTCAGGGTGTCCACTAAAGCGAAGGAAGTCTCCCGTCCGCCTCGAATGAGATGTTAGGTGCTACGACGTGATGCCCGTAAGCGAAGTACGACGAATGCAATAACCCAAAACAAAGCGAACCAAAAGAGTAGGGACCAAATCACCCCTAAAGCCAGGCTGCTGCCCACACTAGACCTGCCAACCAAACCGACAACAAAAGAAGTTGGAAGCAGGCTGGTTAAGAAGTTAAACATTGGAGCAAGTACGTGTCCTGGCCCCATAACTATCCAACCCCCAACCCTGCCAACGCCCAGCATCCCGATTCCATAAGCTAGGCCATAAAGTGTGATTACGCCTAATGCACCCAATATCATAGACAAAGCAGCAGTTTTTGCTATATCAACCATGGTTTCGCACCTAACGCTTGAGTTGAGCGGCGGCGGAGCCGTCCGCCTCGAACGAGATGTTAGTTGCCAACGCCATTGGCATCAGGAAATGAACCGCTTTGTAAGGTAAGCAACGATGAGTGCAGCAATTATGGCGAAGAACCACTTGATGAAGGCAGGAAGATGCTTGGTGACTTTGCCTGAAACAGAGGCTGCCTTAGCTCGCTCTTCCAGCGCACGAAGATGCTCACGACCTGAAGTTGTAATGCGGGGACTGAGGAACCCAGGACCGCTGAGATTAGATGCGTTGAGCGCCTCAAGGTGGCCGGAATTTACGAGGTCTTTGACCAATAACACGGGAACGGTCGAGCCCGAGTCGATGCGCTCCGGCAAAGTACCAGCCGCCGCCCGACGAAGAACCTCCAATTGCTGATCAGTATCCATGGCATCTAACGCTGGAATTAAGCGGCGGCGGAGCCGTCCGCTTGAATGACTGGTTAGACGGCACACGTTGCGCCGTCGGTTGGCAGAACGATAGCGCTGCTTTGATTGCCCGGCAATGCCGCGAGACTTGTAGCCTGCGCGCGAAGAACGAACCCCTGACGACGAGCGCCACGTTGCGACAAACCGCGCGCGCCGTGAAGCGTGAAGAGACGCAATGCGACAACGCGCGCAAGACACGAAAAACGACCAAGCGCACGACAGGCAACAACGCGGGCCGGCCCGAAACAACACGAAACGTGCAACCGATGCGGAGCGAGAATGCAGCGTACGCGACGCAACTACAAAGAGATGCTGCTCTGCCGCCTAACGCTGGAGTTGAGCGGCGGCGGAGCCGTCCGCCTCGAACGAGATGTTAGGCGCACCCATTGGGGCCCGTCTACCAAAGTGCTTTGATGCCGGCAACAAGTGCACAAAAGCAAATAACCCACATGATGATTGGCCCAGATGCTCCCTTAAACCTGAGGCCCCAAGCCTCGAACTCGATATCGCCGGCTACATGCTCAAGTGCCAGAACAAGCGCTAGAGCTGTTAGTGCAGCAAGTGGGACACCGACAGTTGCAGAAATGTGCTGCAGAAGGACTTGATTAAAGCCTTGGTCATGCAGCGCAGTTTGGATCAATAAGAACAAGAACAGTACGGTAAATGCCGCCAAGGCAAAAACTGAGCCCCAGCGCATTAATAGCTGCGCCTTCTTCACTAGAGCTTCTGCCTGATTGTTGATCTTCTGGTCGGCTTTAGTCATGGTCATAAGCGCCTAACGCTGGAGTT
>JBDTKM010000200.1:0-4914 GCA_039935315.1 Rhodanobacter sp.
CCATCAACCGGAACGACCAGAACACTGGCGCTACCTGCGGGATACTGTCTTTCGCTGCGGCATCGATCTGCGCATCCGTGGCCTTGCTTACATCCGGCGCGTACTGCTGCACCAGGAAGCCGAAGCCGAGATCCCCTTTATGCGCATCGAACTGGGCGAGCGCCTGGACATCGGTCGGTCTGGAGGACAGTGTCTGCAAGGCCTCGACCGCCGGGATGCCGTTCCTGATGCGTTCGGCGGCCCGCTGCTCAAGCGTGTCGAAGCCCGGCACGGTGCCATCCAGCGAGTGAGTCACCAGCAGCGACAGTGCATAGGGCACCTGCAACTGGCAGTGGTTGACCTGCTCCTTCTGCGACGGGAACGCCACCAGGTTGAACGGCATCGGTGCCGCCTCGCTTTTCCACAAGCCTTCCATCGCCGCGAGCTTGGTCGGCTGCGCCTGGCCGCCGACGAAACCGAGCGCGTCACCCAAAGTGATCACGCCGGCGGTGGACAGCACGCCGAACAGCACGGCCATGCGAAATGAGCGCCTGGCCAGCTCGATATGGCGATTTCTCAGCATGTACCACGCGCTGATGCCCGCCACGAAAATCGCCCCGGTGACATAGCCGGCGATGCTGGTGTGCACGAACTTGGCCTGCGCGTCGTGGCTGAAGATCAGCTGGCTGAAGCTGGTCAGCTCCATGCGCATGGTGATCGGATTGAAGCTCGCGCCCTGCGGATCCTGCATGAAGCTGTTGGCGATCAGGATCCACAGCGCCGACAGATTCGAACCCAGCGCCACCATATAGGTGACCGCCAGATGCTGGCCGCGCTTGAGGCGCTCCCACCCGAACACCATCATGCCGACGAAGGTCGCCTCAAGGAAGAACGCCATCAGCCCTTCAATCGCCAGCGGCGCCCCGAAGATGTCGCCGACGAAACTGGAATAGAACGACCAGTTGGTGCCGAACTGAAACTCCATGGTGAGGCCGGTGGCCACGCCGAGCGCGAAATTGATCAGGAACAGCTTGCCCCAGAATTGGGCCATATCCCGGTAGATCTGCTTGCCGGTAGTGACATAGACCGTCTCCATCGCGGCCAGCATGAACGACAGTCCAAGCGTCAGCGGCACAAACAGGAAGTGGTAAAGCACGGTAACTGCGAACTGCCAACGCGACAGATCGACGACGGTCATGTCATGCATGGTGGAAGCTTCCCGACGAAGATGCGGACTGGCTCGTGAGCTCTGACGATTGAAACTCGACGCGTAGTATTTTTGCGATCGAAAGCTCGCGTACGGCGGGGACGCGGTGGTCGCGCCATCGGTTGAGAAGAAAGTGAGACGGCGACGTTCTCACGCAGTCCGGCCCCGCGCGCCGCACGCTGGCCGCACGAGTTCTTCGTCGAAGGAATGGCCCGCTACACGGTTCCTCTCGTCATTGCCGACCAGCTCTAAAGACATGAGATCGATCGTGTTGTCGGGATGTGTTGTCACGTAGGCGACACCTTTCGTCTTTCTTCGGACGATACAGCCCTCGCTCCAGCGTCTTGGCTGCGAGCTTGGGTCCGACCGGGTGTCGGTTGCTATCGAGGACTGCCGGGCGTTCCGTTGCGTTCGGCAGTATCGCGGCAGGCTTCCTGGCAGTTGACTTGGATCGGTCGACGAATGAGGACGCTGCATATTTGATGCACCTTTGCTCAGCAACGCCAACCGGACTGACGCCAAGTTAGGACATTCGAACATGGTGGGACAGGCTCGGAAAATACTCAGAGGCGCACTTTTCGCGCTGCCTCACTACTCGTGTCACGACCCGTCAGGGATGGGCTGAATAAGTATCACGGGCGTAATTCTTCCACGTCTATAGCGCGTTGATGCCGAAGTACCCACGCTGGCCCTTTCGATCACATCGCCGACCTCACGCCCCGGCAGAAGCAGACCATGGATCTGGTTCTGGCCGGTCAACCCAGCATGAACATCGTCGTGGATACGCGCATCAGCCAACGTACGGTGGAAAACCACCGTGCCGAGATCATGAAACGGACGAGATCGAAATCCATTCCGGCGCTGGCACGCCTGGCCGTGGCCGCGTCTACCGAGGATGCGCCCTTGGTGCCGCCACATTCCTGATCTCGAATCGTATTGACGTCGCAGCGAGGATTCCACCTCAACGTGCACCGCGGGTTGAATGATGCGTGAGCCCTCCCCCCACCCTCATTTCCCCCAAGTGACGAACATGATGACAGCCGCGGCCGCCATCACCAGGGTGGCCAGCCAACCGAGCCATTTCAGCAAGGGCCGAATGGCGAACCTGCCCATCACCTTGCGCCGGCTCGCCAGGTACATGATGACCACCATCAACGGCACCGCGACCACGCCGTTGACGACGGCGCTCCAGTACAGCATCTTGACCGGGTCGATCGACGAGAAACTCAGCAGCATGCCGACCATGGTGGCCAGGGCGATGGTGCCGTAAAAGAGCCGGCCCTTGCTCAGCGTGGTCTCCATGCCGGTGCGCCAGCGGAAGGTCTCGCCCAGCGCATAAGCGGCGGAGCCGGCCAGCACGGGCAGCGCGAGCAGGCCGGTGCCGACGATGCCGGCGGCGAACAGATAGAACGCGAACGGACCGGCGAGCGGGCGCAGTGCCGCCGCCGCGTCGGCGGAGGTCTGGATATCGGTCTTGCCATGCGCGTGCAGCACGACCGCCGCGGTCAGGATGATGAAAAACGCCACGATTTCAGAAAACACCATGCCGATATCGGTATCCAGACTGATCCGCCGCAGCGCGGCGGGACCCTGCTGCGCCGCGCGCCGCAGTGGCTTGCGGCCGAGCGTCACGCGCACTTCGTTCGCCTCCTGCGAGGCCTGCCAGAAGAACAGATAGGGACTGATGGTCGTGCCCAACACGGCCACGATGCCCACCGCATAGCTGGCGCTGAAGGTGATGTGTGGCAGGAAGGTGCTCCTCGCCACAACGAGCCACGGCACCTGGATCACGAACACCGTGGCGACATAGGCAAACAGGCTCAGCGTCAGCAGCTTGAGGAAGGGCGAATACCAGTCGAACGGTACCCAGACCTGCAGCACCACCGACAGCGCGGCGAAACCGGCCGCGTACAGGAAAGCCGGGCCACCGATCAGCAGTTTCAGGGCTGCGCCCATCGCGCCGATGTCCGCCGACAAGTTGATGATGTTGGCCACGAACAGCAGCACCACGAAGCCGATCGCCAGCGCGAACGGGCACTGCGAACGGATGTTCGCGCCCAGCCCCTCCCCGGTGACGCGCCCGATGCGCGCGCAGATCGTCTGGATCGCAATCATCAGCGGCAGCGCGAGCAGGATCGTCCACAGCATGCCGTAGCCGTAGGCCGCACCCACCTGCGAGTAAGTCGCGATGCCGCTGGGATCGTCATCGGCTGCGCCCGTGATCAGGCCCGCGCCGAGCTTGTCCAGCAGGTGCTTCTTCCCAGGGCTTTCCGAGTCCGTCATTGCATTTCCATCGAGCCAGCAATCCGTCGTGGGCAGCCAGCTCGCCACCCACGTCGCAATCCTTCATCGGACTTGCGGATAGCTGTCCACGGTACATGGATTGGTGCCGCACGTCGCACATGAATGCAAAAGGCTTCGCTGAAGCCTGCCCAAGCCGTCAGTGTGGCAATCGCTGGCGTGGGAAGCCCATGGGATGCGGGTGCTCGACGAGTCCGCGAGGAAGCAGGCAAGCCGACTCCGTTGGCCAGTGCTGCTGCTGAGCCGGCCCTTGTCGCTGGCAGCAGCGCTCAAGCGTGATGCAGGGAAGCGACAACGGGCGACCAACGATGCAGCCTGCGCCCGGTGATGAACCGACTCCATTTCAAGAGGGGCGCGATGCGCCGCATCGTCATGCCGCCGCAAGCCCAGGCCAAGATCTGTCTGATCAAGTCTGGCCGATGCCGCCGGTGGATCGCCTTGGCCGGGCTAGCACAGAAATATGTGCCCCCAGGAAGGGCACCGATATCGCGGTACCGGCTGCTGGTCAGGCTTTGAACGACGGCAGCCCTGCTTGATGAAGATCGGGATCGATCAGTTTGGGCTGGTTGTCCCATTGCCAACCGCGCGGAATGCAACCCGTCGAACTGGCCATGAGACACCATCATTTGCGCTATCCGTTGGTGATCAAGGCAACTCGTTGGTGTAGTTCACGGGGATCCATTTCCAGCCCTTCCCCTGGGTGGCTATATGCCCGAGGCCGGGGAAGGACACATGATCACCTCCCACGAGATATCCATCCGCGGCAGCGCGGGCAAATGATTTCGCACGTGATGCCATGGCTGCCTTGGGGTCCATGTCGTAGGCGACGGTGACGGATGGCTCCTTGAACTGCACGGCTCCGACCACAATCGAGTCACCGATCAACAAGAGCTTGTGACCCTCGCTCTGCACGAGATAGTCCGTATGGCCCACCGTGTGACCGGGCGTGGCGAGGGAAGTCACGCCCGGCACGATCTCGGAGTCGCCATCGAACCACTTGACTTTTCCCGCATCGACGTAGGGTTTCAGAGAAGCGATGGCGTCCTGGAAGAAGTTCTTGGGTTCGTCAGGCGAATTGGCTGTTGCGTGGTCCATGTTTGCCTCGCTGAGCCAAAAATCCGCATCTTTCTTGCTGGCATGAACCGTCGCATTAGGAAACACGCGCTGATCACTGGCAACCAGGCCACCCTCATGATCGGGATGCATATGGGTCAACAGGATGTCGTCCACTTGCGCGGGCTGGTATCCGGCGGCGCGCAGATTGGCGACGAGTTTGCCCAGGGTCGGCCCAAAAAATGCACCAGCGCCCGTGTCCACGAGGACCAGACGCGAACCCGTATTGATCAGGAACGCGTTGACGGATGTTTCCAGCGGCGATTTCAGAAACGCTTTCTTGAGCATCGCGTGCGTGAGCGCGGCCGGCGTGC
>JBDTKM010000201.1:0-25823 GCA_039935315.1 Rhodanobacter sp.
GGTCTCGATCCAGGCCGAGGTGATGGAATTGAAGGCGGTGACCGACGGTCGCGCTTCCGGCGTGGTGATCGAGTCCAGCCTGGATCGCGGTCGCGGCCCGGTGGCTACCGTGCTGGTACAGCAGGGCACGCTGAAGAAGGGTGATTTCGTGGTTTGCGGCATTGAGTACGGACGCATGCGAGCGTTGATCGACCAGTCCGGCCAGCAGGTGGACGAAGCCGGCCCGTCGATTCCGGTGCAGGTCCTGGGTCTGTCCGGGGTGCCGGAGACCGGCGATGACTTTGTCTGCGTCGAGGACGAGCACCTGGCCCGTGAAGTGGCGCAGGAGCGCGAGCTCAAGCGCCGCGAGACGCGGATGGTCAGCAAGAGCAACCGGCTCGAGGACATCATCGCGAAGATGGGCCAGGGCGTAGAACAGCAGACCCTCAACATCTTGATCAAGGGCGACGTGCAGGGCTCGGTGGAGGCCTTGTGTGAGTCGCTCACGCAGATTGGCAACGAGCGGGTGCGGGTCAACGTGGTGTCTTCGGGCGTGGGCGGGATCAACGAATCCGACGCCACCCTCGCTGCTGCTTCCAAGGCGCTGGTCATCGGTTTCAACGTGCGTGCCGACGCGGCAGCACGCAAGGCGATCGAGGCACATGGGCTGGATGTGCGCTATTTCTCGATCATCTACGACGTGATCGACCAGGTCACCCAGGCGGCGACCGGCTTGCTCGGCATGGAAGTACGCGAAGAGATCATCGGCCTCGCCGAAGTGCGCGATGTGTTCCGCAGCTCCAAGTTCGGTGCCGTGGCCGGTAGCATGGTCACCGAAGGACACGTCAAACGCAGCAAGCCAATTCGTGTGCTGCGCGACAATGTGGTGGTGTTCGAGGGCGAGCTGGAATCGTTGCGTCGCTTCAAGGACCTCGTGGACGAGGTGCGCAGTGGCATGGAATGCGGTATTGCCGTCAAGCAGTACAACGACGTCAAGGTGGGTGACCAGATCGAGTGCTTCGAACGCACCGAGGTGGCACGCACGTTGTAAGGCCGGGATTCGGCATGGCGGGATTCGAGATTCGCAAGAGCTCACCCGCTGTGCCATATCGCTGCTTTTGTTCTTGATGAATCCCCAATCCCGAATCTCAAATCCCGATCCTATGCCTTCCCGCGACTTCAAACGTACTGACCGCATTGGCGCTGAACTACGCCGCGAGCTGGCCCTGCTGGTGCATGCGGCGGTGCGCGATCATGGTCTCCCCTCGGTCAGCGTGTCAGACGTGGAGATCACCCGCGACCTGGATTGGGCGACCGTGTGGGTGACCGCGCTGGTGCCTGAGCAGGGTCTGCCTGCGGTGAAGGCACTGAACCAGATCAGCCCGGAGATTCGCCACGGCTTGGCGCACAGTGGCATGCGCATGAGGCGGGTGCCCGAGCTGAAGTTCAAATATGACGACTCGGTCGACAAGGGCGAGCGCATTGAATCGCTGTTGCGCGAGCAGGCGCGCAACCTGAAGTCGAATGACGATGAAGGACAGGTCTGAGCCGCGCGTGTTTGTTGCTGGACGGATGAAGAGATTGCCGCGTAGCCGCAATCGCGACTTGCACGGCATCGTGTTGCTCGACAAGCCGTCAGGTCTCAGCTCGAATCAGGCTTTGCAAACCGTGCGCCGTCTGCTGCGGGCGGCCAAGGGCGGCCACACTGGCGCGCTCGACCCGCTTGCCACCGGCTTGCTCCCCTTGTGCTTCGGCGAAGCCACCAAGCTGGCCGGTACCCTGCTGGGCGCGCGTAAAGCCTATCTGACGGACTGTCGGCTTGGTATCACCACCGACAGCGGTGACAGTGAGGGTGAGGTCGTTCGGCAGCAGCTTGTGCCCGAGATTGATGCCGGGAAGATCGAAGCGGTGCTGGCCACGCTGCGAGGCTCGATCCGACAGGTGCCGCCGATGTATTCGGCCCTGAAGCAGGATGGTGAGAGGCTGTACGTGAAAGCACGCCGGGGTGAATCCGTCGAGCGACCGGCGCGCGACGTTGAAGTGTACCGGCTGGACCTGCTCGGGCGCGACCAAGACACGCTGCAGCTTCTGGTCGAATGTGGCTCCGGCACGTATGTCCGCTCCCTGGCCGTGGATTTGGGGGAGGCGCTGGGTTGCGGCGCGCATCTGAGCGCCCTGCGACGCATCTGGGTAGAGCCGTTTCGCGAGCCACGGATGGTGACTCTTGCTGAACTCGAGCAGGCGGCCGAGCAGGGCGATGCCGCCTTGCTGTCTCATCTGTTACCGTTGACGGCAGGCTTGTCCGACTTGCCATGGTTGAGGCTGGACGAGGCACAAAGCATGGCGATCGCGCGCGGCCAGCCGATCCAGCTCACCGAGCCCGCACCCACGGGTCGTTGCGCCGCCTTCTCCAGCGATGGTGCCTTGCTGGCCCTGCTCGAACTGGACGACGAACGCCGCACGCGCGTTTTGCGGGGCTTCAACCTCTCGCCGCCGGGCTGATTTGCGTGAAAGAAGCCTCGTGCACTTGTTGTCACACCACTCGCATCAGTAGAATAGACAAGTTATTTCAACGCTTTCACCCAACTAGGCGAAGCTTGCGCTTGCGCCATCGCGATGGCGCAAGCGCAAGCTTCGCTTCGCCTTTCAAGGAAACGTATAACCATGTCCCTTACCGCAGAACAGACCAGCAAGATCATTGCTGATTTCGGCCGCGTGCCGAACGACACCGGTTCAACCGAAGTCCAGGTGGCCCTGCTGTCCGCCCGTGTCGACCATCTCGCCGGCCACTTCAAGGACCACAAGCAGGATCACCACTCCCGCCGCGGCCTGCTGAAGCTGGTCAACCAGCGCAAGCGCCTGCTCAGCTATCTGAAGGATCGTGACCTTGCGCGTTACCAGACCCTGATCGAACGCCTCGGCCTGCGGCGGTAATTCGTGCGTTCATTCATGAACGCCAAGATCAAGAAGCGTCCATCCGTGGGCGCACTTCTCAATCAGAGCAGGAATTAAGCACGTGGCAAAAGTAACCAAGTCATTCCAGTACGGTAATCACGAAGTCACACTGGAGACGGGCGAAATTGCCCGCCAGGCATCCGGTGCGGTCATGGCCAGCATGGGCGGCACGGTGGTGCTGGTCACCGCTGTGGCTGCGACCAGGCAGAAGGAGGGTCAGGATTTCTTCCCGCTCACGGTGGATTATGTGGAGAAGTTCTACTCCGCAGGCCGCATTCCGGGCGGCTTCTTCAAGCGCGAGGGTCGCCCCACCGAGAAGGAAACACTGACCTCACGTCTGATCGATCGTCCGGTGCGTCCGCTGTTCCCGGATGATTTCAAGAATGAAGTGCAGGTGATCGCGCAGGTCATCTCGCTGAATCCGGAAGTGGATGGCGATATCGTGGCGCTGCTCGGCGCGTCCGCCGCGTTGAGCCTGGCCGGGATCCCGTTCAAGGGCCCGATCGGCGCCGCCCGCGTTGGTTACGCCAACGGTCAGTACTTGCTGAATCCCACCGCCACCGAACTGAAAACCTCTGATCTGGATCTGGTCGTCGCCGGTACCGCCGGTGCCGTGCTGATGGTGGAGTCCGAGGCCAAGTTGCTGTCCGAGGATGTGATGCTCGGTGCGGTGATGTTCGGTCACCAGCAGATGCAGGTCGCGATCCGCGCGATCGCCGAGCTGGCTGCCGAAGCCGGCAAGCCGTCATGGGATTGGAAAGCGCCGGTTCGTGACGAATCGCTGGTCGCCGCCGTCAAGGGTGCGGTCGGCAGCCAGCTGGCTGCCGCGTTCCAGGTGCGCGACAAGCTCGAGCGTCGTGACGCGATCGCCGCGATCAAGGCCGACGTGCTGGCCGGTGTCAAGGCGCAGTCGGAAGAGAAGGGTTGGTCGAGCGCCGCAATCGCCAAGGAATTCGAAGAGATCGAATACCACACGGTACGTGACAGCGTGCTGAAGTCGAAGGTGCGTATCGACGGCCGCCAGCTCGACGACGTGCGTGCGATCAGCGCCCGCGTCGGCGTGCTGCCACGTACCCATGGTTCGGCACTGTTCACTCGCGGCGAGACGCAGGCACTGGTCGTGATTACCTTGGGCACCACGCGTGACGCACAGATCATTGACGCGCCCGGTGGCGAATCGAAGGATCCGTTTCTGTTCCACTACAACTTCCCTCCGTTCTCGGTAGGCGAAGCCGGCCGCTTCGGTGCGCCGAAGCGTCGCGAAATCGGCCACGGCCGTCTGGCCAAGCGCGGTGTGATGGCGGTCAAGCCGAGCATCGAGGAGTTCCCGTATGTGGTGCGCGTGGTCTCGGAGATCACCGAGTCCAACGGTTCCTCGTCGATGGCTTCGGTGTGTGGTTCCTCGCTGGCCATGATGGATGCAGGCATTCCGCTGAAGGCGCCGGTTGCGGGTATCGCGATGGGCCTGGTCAAGGAAGGCAACGACTTTGTCGTGTTGTCCGACATCCTGGGCGACGAGGATCATCTCGGCGACATGGACTTCAAGGTGGCTGGTAGCGCCGAGGGCATTTCCGCGCTGCAGATGGACATCAAGATCGACGGCATCACCGAAGAGATCATGAAAGTGGCGTTGGCTCAGGCCAAGCGTGGCCGCCTGCATATCCTGGGCGAGATGAGCAAGGCGCTGACCACGGCACGCACCGAGATGAGCGAGTTTGCACCGCGCCTGATCACCATCAAGATCCACCCGGACAAGATCCGCGAAGTGATCGGCAAGGGTGGCGCCACGATCCGCTCGATCACCGAGGAAACCGGCACCACGATCGACATCAACGACGACGGCACCATCATCATCGGCTCGGTCAATCGCGAGGCGGGTGAAGCGGCGAAGAAGCGCATCGAGCAGATCACCTCTGACGTGGAGCCGGGCCGCATTTACGAGGGCAAGGTGGCCAAGTTGATGGACTTTGGTGCGTTCGTGACGATCATGCCGGGCAAGGATGGTCTGGTGCACGTGTCGCAGATTTCCGACGAGCGGGTGGAAAAGGTTTCCGACAAGCTCAAGGAAGGTGACATCGTCAAGGTCAAGGTGCTGGAAGTGGACAAGCAGGGCCGTATCCGATTGTCGATGAAGGCAGTGACGGCAGAAGAGCGCGCCGCCAGCGTCTGATCTTCACCGCAAGGCAGTCAAGCAAGGCCCGGCACATGTCGGGCCTTGTTCGTTATGGCGTTGTTGATCCGCCACCGCAGCATTTTGTTAGGATGCAACGAACTCTCGTACGAGGATGCAGCCATGGCCGATGCGGCAAGTGATTTCATGAAGGACTATCAGGCGTTGGCACAGCAGTCCTGGGATGCGTGGACTCGCCAGTTTCAGCAGCCCTCTGGCAGCAGCCCCTTCGCGCCGCCGCCAGCGGCTGCGGGCGGGAGCGAGATGCTGCAGCGCACGCTGTCCGGGCTGAAGGGATACTTCGACTGGATGGGGGCGGCCGGCGCCGGCGCCGGCGCGGCCAACCCAGTAGGCGATTGGCAACAGCAACTACAACAGATGTTTGGCGGAACGGCACAGCCGTTTGCCCAGGCCTTCGGCAGCATCGACAGCGCGAGTGCCGAGGGCTTTGCGCGGCAATGGCAATCGTGGTTGCAGGCAGTGCAACAAGGCGGTTTTGGCGGTCTGCCAGGAATGAACGGTGCAACTCCGGCATTTGGCCTGAATCGCGAACAGCAAATGCAACAACAGACTCTGGCCGCAGCCGTGCTGGCATCGCTGCAGGCGTCCGCACGTTACCAGCAGCTGATTCAGCAGGCCAGCGCGCAAGGCATGCAGCGTCTGCAGGACAAGTTGGTCGAGCACGCCGAACCTGGCCGCCAGATCGATTCAATGAAGGCACTCTACGATCTGTGGGTGGACGCCTCGGAAGAAGCCTACGCGGATGTCGCTTTATCTGACGACTTCCGTGAGGCCTACGGCGAAATGGTGAACACCCAGATGCGGGTACGCCAACTGCAGCAGGAGCAGACCGAGAAATTCTGCCGGGAACTGGGCGTGCCAACGCGCAGCGAGGTGTCAAGCCTGGGCGAACGTCTGCAAGCCTTGCGCCGGGAGTTTCGTACCAGCCGTGGCGCTGGGCCGGTTGATCACGCCGATGAGGTCGACGCATTGCAGCGGGAGGTATCGGCACTGAAGCGTCAGTTGGCCAGTCGCGCTCCCACAGCGAAGAAGTCTGCGGTGAAGAAATCCGCAGTGAAGAAATTCGCAGTGAAGAAGGCCGCACGCGCCAAGCCTGCGCCTGTCGCCAGGAAGACCGTGACCAAATCGGCACGCAAGCCCGCCGCCGCGACGACATCCCGTACCGGCCCACGCAAGCGCAAATAAAGGAGAACATCCATGCACGAACCATTGCGCATCGACCCGACCCGGGCCCTGACCGACATGGCGACGTTCCAGCACAAGCTCGCCGCCGGCATGGCCAATCTGCGCGGCATGCGCGAACCCGAGTATGCCAATACGCCGCGCGAACTGGTCTACAGCGAGGACAAGCTCAAGGTCTGGCATTTCACTGGGGACGGCAAGACAGCATCGAAAACGCCGTTGCTGATCGTCTATGCGCTGGTCAACACCGTGTGGATGACCGACCTGCAGGCCGATCGTTCGATGGTGCGCAACCTGCTGGAGCAGGGTGAGGATGTCTACCTGATCGACTGGGGCTATCCCGACGGTGCCGACCGCTGGCTGACCCTGGACGACTACATCAACGGCTACCTTGATCGCTGCGTCGATGCGGTGCGCGCGCGCCATGATCTGGAGGCGATCAACCTGCTCGGCATCTGCCAGGGCGGCGCATTCTCGTTGTGCTATACCGCATTGCATCCGCACAAGGTGAAGAATCTGATCACCATGGTGACTCCGGTGGATTTCCACACGCCTGACAACATGTTGTCGAGCTGGTGTCGCAACATGGATGTGGATCTGTTTGTGGACACCATGGGCAACATTCCTGCCGGGCTGATGAACTACGTCTACCTGACCCTGAAGCCGATCCGGCTCAATCAGCAAAAATACATTGGCATGGTCGACATCCTGGACAACCCGACCGAGCTGGAGAACTTCCTGCGCATGGAACGCTGGATTTTCGACTCGCCGGATCAGGCGGGCGAGGCGTTCCGCCAGTTCATCAAGGAATTTTACCAGGGCAACAAACTGATCAAGGGCACGCTGGAAATCGGTGGCCAGGCGATTAATTTGGGCATGATCACCCAGCCGGTGTTGAACATCTTCGCCGAACAGGATCATCTGGTGCCGCCGGATGCAGCGCGGGCGCTGGGCAATCACGTGGGCACGACTGACTACACACAGCTCGCATTCAAGGGCGGCCATATCGGCATCTACGTCTCCAGTCGCGCGCAACGCGAAGTGCCACCGGCGATCCATCAATGGTTGCGGCAGCGTCGATGAGCAGGCGAGGGCGATGGCGCGTGCACGAAACCACTCCTCGGGAGAAGTTTCACCCCCTCTGACGCCGCGATGAGTGGATCGGCAAGAGATGTCACTGATCCAGCGTCGCCCTTCGCGGTTCGCCTCAAGACAGCTCCGCTCCCCTAAAATGGCCGGATGACTCCCACAACGCCGTCACCAACCCACGACTCCATCCGCGCCGTGCAATGGCAGGGCGATCACTTGCGCCTGCTCGATCAACGACTGCTGCCGGGTGAGGAAAGCTGGATCGAATGCCGTGATCCAGGTCAGGTGATGGCCGCCATCCGCAACCTCGCCGTACGCGGTGCTCCGGCTATCGGCATTGCGGCGGCCTGGGCTGTGGCGATGGCGAAGCAGCAGGGTGCGTTGCTGGAACCGGTGCTTGCCAGCTTGCGCGGCGCGCGTCCTACAGCGGTGAATCTGATGTGGGCGCTGGACCGGATGAAAAGATGCGTCGCGGCCGGCGCCAATGCCGATGCGCTGATGCGCGAAGCGCAGGCGATCCAGGACGAGGACCTGGCGGCCAACCGGCGCATGGGCGAATTCGGCGCATCGTTGATTGCCCCCGGATCCGGTGTGCTGACGCATTGCAACACCGGATCGCTGGCCACGGCGGGTTATGGCACCGCGCTTGGCGTAATCCGCGCAGGCATCGCGGCAGACCGGATCGCGCGGGTCTACGCCGGCGAAACCCGACCCTGGCAACAGGGGGCCCGGTTGACCATGTGGGAGTTGGTGCGTGATGGCATCCCGGCGCAGTTGATCGCGGACTCGGCTGCCGCGCACTTGATGAAATCCGGTGCAGTGCAGTGGGTCATCGTGGGCGCCGACCGGATTGCCGCCAACGGCGACACCGCCAACAAGATCGGCACCTACCAGCTGGCGATCGTCGCGAAATACCACGGGGTAAAGTTCATGGTGGTAGCGCCCTCGTCCACTGTGGACATGGCCACCGGCCATGGCGAGGAAATCGAGATCGAATTGCGCGATCCGGCCGAACTGCTGTTCACCGCGGGCCGGCGCACCGTGGTGGAGGGCGCGCAGGCGTGGAATCCCGTGTTCGACGTGGCGCCAGCGGAGTTGATCGCCGCGATTGTCACGGAACGCGGTGTGATCGAGCGCCCCAACAGCATGGCGATGCAGGCGATGTTCGGGCATTGAAGCTCTGCCGATTCGGGCCGTTTGCCGCCGGGTCCCGCGCGCGATGGGTGACCGATTCCGGCAGCGCGCAGATCCTCTGCCGCCTTCTACGCCGCAACGCATGTGTGGCCGTATGCGGGCGGTCAGGTTTAACCCATTGGGGAATCGTCGTTTTACGTTTGCAGCGGGTGCGGCCGAAAGAATCCAGGTTCTGAATGGCTGCAGATGGGCAGGCCCGATGAGTACGTGTGCGCTGGTCAACCACCGAATTCATGCGCTGCCGCTGCTGGACTTTGCCGACTTGCACCGGTCACCCACGCCAGCCACGACCGTGGCTTTGCGGATGCTTGCACGGGTCAACCTTTCAACAGCGCGCGGGGCACTTGTCGCGGATCCTGAATCGATGTCGCAAGCGGTTGATTCATAAGGACTAAATCCTGTCTTTTTAGAGCTGTTCGTGATACAATTCGGCGGTTCTGTCCGGCTGCTTGCGTAAGCACTTGAAACGCGGCGCCAGAGTCCTCTTTTTGTCCACAGGGAAGCCGTTACATGGCAGAAAACGCCAACGAAATCATTCGCGTCAACATCGAAGACGAGATGCGCCAAAGTTACCTAGATTACGCCATGAGCGTGATCGTCGGTCGCGCACTCCCGGATGTTCGCGATGGCCTGAAACCCGTTCATCGCCGCGTACTTTTTGCGATGAATGAGCTGGGCAACGTCTGGAACAAGCCGTACAAGAAGTCTGCCCGCGTGGTCGGCGACGTGATCGGTAAATATCATCCGCACGGCGATCAATCCGTGTACGACGCGATCGTGCGCATGGCGCAACCGTTCTCTCTGCGCTACATGCTGGTGGACGGCCAGGGCAACTTTGGTTCGGTCGATGGCGACAACGCTGCCGCGATGCGATACACCGAAGTGCGCATGTCGCGGCTCACCCACGAGTTGCTTGCCGATATTGACAAGGACACCGTCGACTTCGGCTTCAACTACGACGAGAGCGAGCGCGAACCGCTGGTGCTGCCGTCGCGCGTGCCGAACCTGTTGATCAATGGTTCGGCGGGTATCGCGGTGGGCATGGCCACCAATATTCCGCCGCACAACCTCAACGAAGTGATCGCGGCGACGATCGCGTTGATCGACGAGCCAGCGCTCTCGATTGACGAGCTGCTGCATTACATTCCCGGCCCGGACTTTCCGACTTACGGCATCATCAACGGTTCATCCGGCATCATCGAGGCATACCGCACCGGTCGCGGACGCATCCTGGTACGGGCGAGGGCGGAGGTTGAGACCGAGCCGAACGGCCGCGAGACGATCATCGTCCACGAGCTGCCGTACCAGGTGAACAAGGCGCGGCTGATCGAGAAGATCGCCGAGCTGGTCAAGGAAAAGAAACTCGAAGGCATCAGCGAACTGCGCGACGAGTCGGACAAGGATGGCATGCGCGTCGTCATCGAGATCCGCAAGGATGCGATGGGCGATGTCGTGCTGAACAATTTGTTCCAGCAGACCCAGTTGCAGGTCACCTTCGGCATCAACATGGTGGCGCTGCTGGATGGCCAGCCGAAGCTGCTGAACCTGAAGGACATCCTCGAGGCTTTCATCCGTCATCGGCGCGAGGTTGTCACCCGCCGAACCATCTTCGAGCTGCGCAAGGCGCGTACCCGCGCACACATCCTCGAAGGCCTCACCGTGGCACTGGCCAACATCGACGAGATGGTCGAGCTGATCAAGACTTCGGCTTCGCCCGCTGAAGCGCGCGAGCGCATGGTCTCGCAACGCTGGGAAGCCGGTCTGGTGCGTGCGTTGCTTTCCGCCACGGGTGCAGACGCATCGCGGCCGGAGGACATGGACCCGCGTGACGGACTGAAGGGTGACGGTTACCAGCTGTCTGAAGCACAGGCGCTGGAAATCCTGGCGATGCGCCTGAGCCGCCTGACTGGACTGGAGCAGGAAAAACTCTCCGACGAGTATCGCCAGATCCTGGAGGCCATCCGCGAGTTGATCGAGATCCTGGAAAATCCCAGTCGTTTGCTGGATGTGATCCGCGAAGAACTCGCAGCGGTCAAGGCCGAGTTCGGCGACGCCCGTCGCACCGAGATTCAGCATTCCCAGGAGGACCTCAACGTCCTCGACTTGATTGCTCCGGAAGACATGGTGGTCACGTTGTCGCATACCGGTTACATCAAGCGCCAGCCGGCGAGTACCTATCGCTCGCAGCGTCGTGGCGGCAAGGGTCGTTCCGCCTCCGCACTGAAAGACGAGGATGTGGTCGAACAGTTGTGGGTGGTCAACACGCACGACACCTTGCTCACCTTCACCAGTACCGGCCGTGTCTACTGGGTCAAGGTCTACCAGATTCCGGAAGCCGGTCCTGGCGCCCGTGGCAAGCCGATCATCAACCTGCTGCCGCTGGGCGAGGGCGAAAATGTGCAGGCGGTGTTGCCGATCCGTGAGTATGGCGAAGATCGCTACGTATTTTTCGCCACCAAGCACGGCACGGTCAAGAAAACACCGTTGACCGAGTTCGCGTTCCAGCTGCAGAAAGGCAAGCTGGCGATCAAGCTGCATGACGGCGACGCGCTGGTCAACGTCGAGCTGACTGACGGCAACAGCGACATCTTGCTGTTCGCCTCCAACGGCAAGGTCAACCGCTTCGACGAGAACACCGTGCGTTCGATGGGCCGCACCGCCGCTGGCGTACGCGGAATGAAGCTACTCAAGGAGGCTGAGGTGGTTTCGTTGATCGTGGCCGCCGAGGGCGACATCCTCACCGCCACCGAACGTGGCTACGGCAAGCGCACCGAACTGGCCGAATTCACCAAGAAGGGGCGCGGCACCCAGGGTGTGATCGGCATCCAGTGCTCCGAGCGCAATGGCGCGCTGGTCGGCGCGGTGCAGGTCACCGAGGAACACGAGCTGATGCTCATTTCCAACCAGGGCACGCTGGTGCGCACGCGTGTGGCGGAAGTCTCGCAGCTGGGCCGCAACACCCAGGGGGTCACCCTGATCAAGCTGCCGGCCGACGAATCCCTGGTCAGCGTGATGCGCCTGGATGCGGAAGAGGACAACGGCGAAGACGCTGACGCAGCCACTGATAACACGCCGGCTGGCGAGCCGCCGGGCGGGGCGGATGCCACGGAGTCTCCTGCCGCAGAGGAGTGATGTCCTGAACGAACAACCCCGGCGCTGCCGGGGTTGTTCGTGTTCGTGTCAGGCCGCTGAGCCTTGATGGGACGTCAGCGATTGTCCAGCGTGGCCCCGGTCAGCAAACCGCGGGCCAGCATGCTGCATTGGCGCCGGTACACCAGCAGCTGCCACTGGCGTCCACCGACCTGGCGCCACAACACCGCCGAGCGCACCGCGGCCAGCAGGCTTGCACGTACTTTCTCGACTACCACCGGCTGCTGCAGTTGCTGCGGGTTGCCGCTGACCATCACTCGCGGTCGCAGGGTAGACAGGGTGGACGCGTAGATTTCGGCGAGCCGGCCATACACCTGGGAGGATTCCTGGCCGAAGTGCTCCACCTGACGCTGTGCGGCGAGGATGCCCTGCTGCAGCTTCTCAAGCAGCTCCGATCGGCCGGAAAGGCTGCGTTCCAGTCGCATCACCGTCACTACCATGCGAGTGACCGACATGTCATGTTCACTTTCGTCCAGTTGGGCGACCAGGCTGCGCAAGCCCAACCGAAGGCTCGACACGTTGCCGTACACCGCAACCACCGAAGGTGCATCGATGCGGAACACGCTGGCGATACTGGGTTCCAGGGCCGCCTCGTCACAGCGCCCGTCGTTGGCCAGTTGCTGGGCCAGCGCGCATGCCTGGAACAGCCCGGCCAGGGCCAGCACTCGCTCCTCGTTCATGCCAAAGGTTTCAAACACGGATTGATTGTTCCCTGGGTTGGGGTGGAACAGCGGGAGCGAACGTCGGCAACAGGCCGCCGAAGGCTGCATCGGTCGCCATGATCACGGCGCCGCCAAGACATACCTCATCAGCATAAAGAACCACCGATTGTCCCGGCGTGACGGAACGCTGTGGCACGTCGAAACGCAGCGAGAGGCCGTCGGTATCCACGCTGACGCTACAGGCCTGATCGGCCTGGCGATAGCGCGTGCGCGCGGTACAGCGGAACTCACGTGCTGGCGCCACTCCCGCGATCCAGTGCGGCGCCTCGCTGCGCAACCGCCCCGAGTACAGCCATTGGTTCTCACCACCCTGGGCGACGTACAGGATCCGCCCGGGCACGTCCTTGCCGACCACGAACCACGGCTTGCCGTTGGCGCCATGACGGCCACCGATGCCCAGTCCGCTGCGCTGGCCCAAGGTGTAATACATGGTGCCTTGATGCTCGCCGATCAAGCTGCCGTCTGGCGTGCGCATCTCACCGGGGCAGGCGGGGATGTATTGCGACAGGAAGCTGCGGAAGTCGCGCTCGCCGATGAAACAGATGCCGGTGGAGTCCTTCTTGGCATGGTTGGGCAGCCCGGCGTTGCGGGCAAGCTCGCGCACGCGCGGTTTCTCGATGTCTCCCAACGGAAACAGGGTGGCAGCAAGCGCTTGCTGCCCCAATGCATGCAGGAAGTAGCTCTGATCCTTGGCCGCGTCCGCTGCCCGCAGCAGCCGGTAGCGTCCGTCGACGTGGTCGATGCGAGCATAGTGGCCGGTGGCGATCTTGTCGGCGCCCAGGGCTTGCGCTTCGTCGAGAAAGGTCTTGAACTTGATTTCGCGGTTGCACAGGACGTCCGGGTTCGGCGTGCGCCCGGCGCGGTATTCGGCAAGGAAGTGCTCAAACACGCCATCCCAGTACTCGGCGGCGAAATTGCGCGCATGGAACCGGATGCCGAGTCGACCACACACGGCGACCGCGTCCTTGCGGTCGGCGTCGCTGCTACACGGACCGCTGCGATCATCTTCCTCCCAGTTCTGCATGAACAGCCCTTCGACCTCCCACCCGGCCTGCTGCAGGAGCAGGCCGGCTACCGAAGAGTCGACTCCGCCGGAGATGCCCAGCATCACCTTCACGCGCTCGCTCCTGCCGCCCGGTAGTTCAGGCTGGACAACGGCAGGCGTTGCCCGGCCAGCCATGCGTCGATACTGAGCAGTACCAGCGGGCTGCGCAGGCGCTCGCCCAAGGCGACAATTTCGCTGCGGCTCAGCCACAGCGCGCGCTGGATGCCGGTATCCAGCGGCCGGGCAGGATCGTGGTTCAGTGCCTGTGCGGCGAAACTGAAGCGGATCACCGCATCACCGTGCTCGGTGCTGCGCCATTGCTGAACGCCGATCAGGTGCTGCAGCGCCACCGTCCAGCCGGTTTCCTCCAGCGTCTCGCGCACTGCCGCCGCCGCAAGGCTCTCGCCATCCTCGAGGTGTCCTGCCGGCTGGTTGTAAACAAGGCGGCCGGCCACTTCCTCCTCCACCATCAGGTAGCGCTCACGATCCGCTACCACGCAGGCCACGGTGACGTGCGGGCGCCAGACTTCAGGGTGCACAGTGGAAGCAATCATGAACGGGCGGAGGCTGGAAAAGTGCTCATTGTGCCATTACCTGTACAACTTGAACGACGCATCGAGCCGCATCCGCTGCGGCGTATACTCAAACCGAAAAGAACATGTCACGCGAAATCATGGCCCACGAAAACGAACACGAACACGAGCATGACGGCGGACGCGGCCTGGCAGTTGAAACCGCCAAGCCCCAGGTGGCGCGACCACCGCTGTTTCAGGTGCTGTTGCTGAACGACGATTTCACCCCGATGGATTTCGTGGTTGAGGTGCTGCGCAGTTTCTTCACGCTGGATCAGGAGCAGGCGGTGCAAGTCATGCTGCACGTTCACACTCGAGGGCGCGGCGTCTGCGGCGTCTTCACGCGGGAAGTGGCAGAAACCAAAGTCACCCACGTCAACGAATATTCACGCTCGCATCAACACCCGTTGTTGTGCACTATGGAAAAGCTCTGAGCGCCCCCATTTTGTGATTCTCGCGGCGCTGAAGGCCGCCCAACAAGACCTGCGGAGACGATCCGAATGTTCAGCAAGGATCTCGAAGTCACTATCGGCCATTGCTACAAGCAGGCCCGTGAACAACGCCACGAATTCATGACGGTGGAGCACCTGTTGCTGGCGTTGACTGAAAACCAGTCGGCGCTCGGCGCGTTGCGCGCGTGCGGTGCGGACTTGCCGCGGTTGTCGGGCGAACTGACCCGCATCATCAACGAGACGGTGCCGGTGCTCCCCTCCGGCGACGAGCGCGACACACAGCCCACGCTGGGGTTCCAGCGCGTACTGCAGCGTGCCGTCTATCACGTGCAGTCTTCAGGCCGCAAAGAGGTCACCGGCGCCAATGTGCTGGTGGCGATCTTCGGTGAGAAGGATTCGCACGCGGTGTTCTTCATGCACCAGCAGGAAGTCACCCGGCTCGACGTGGTCAACTACATCTCGCACGGCATCGCCAAGATCGGGGATGAGCCGGTGGCCGGTGTTTCCGGCAACGAGCACGAAGGCGAAGAGGGCGGCGAGCCCAAGGGCAACCCGCTGCATGAATTCGCCAGCAACCTCAATGAACTCGCGCTGGAGGGCAAGATCGATCCGCTGATCGGGCGCGCCGACGAAATCGAGCGCACCATCCAGGTGCTGTGTCGCCGGCGCAAGAACAACCCGCTTTACGTCGGCGAGGCCGGGGTAGGCAAGACGGCGCTGGCGGAAGGCCTGGCCAAGCGCATCGTCGACGGCGAGGTGCCCGAGGTACTGGAGAGCGCCACGATCTGGTCGCTGGACCTGGGCGCGCTGGTCGCAGGAACCAAGTACCGCGGCGATTTCGAGAAGCGGCTCAAGGGCGTGATCGCGCAGTTGAAGAAGCAACCGGGTGCGATCCTGTTCATCGACGAGATCCACACCATCATCGGCGCGGGTTCCGCCTCGGGTGGCACCATGGATGCGTCCAACCTGATCAAGCCGATGCTGGCGTCGGGCGAGCTGCGCTGCATCGGTTCGACCACGTTCCAGGAATACCGCGGCGTGTTCGAAAAAGATCGCGCGCTGGCCCGTCGCTTCCAGAAGATCGACGTGGTCGAGCCGACGGTCGCTGACAGTATCGAGATCCTCAAGGGTTTGCGCTCGCGTTTCGAGGAACACCACCATGTCTCCTACACCAACGATGCGCTGAAGGCTGCGGTGGATCTGTCGGTGAAGCACATCCCCGACCGCCTGTTGCCGGACAAGGCAATCGACGTGATCGATGAAGCAGGCGCACGTCAGCGACTGTTGCCGGAGGATCAGCGCACCGGCACGGTCGGCGTCAGCGAGGTGGAGTACATCGTGGCCAAGATGGCGCGAATCCCCGAGAAGCAGGTTTCCGCCTCTGATCGTGACGTACTGCGCAATCTCGAACGCAATTTGAAGATGGTGGTGTTCGGCCAGGATCCGGCGATCGAGGCCTTGGCCGCGTCGATCAAGATGGCGCGCTCGGGTCTGGCCGATCCGTCCAAGCCGATCGGCTGCTTCCTGCTGGCCGGCCCCACCGGAGTTGGCAAGACCGAGGTGACCAAGCAATTGGCGATGCAGCTTGGTATCGAGATGATCCGCTTCGACATGTCCGAGTACATGGAAGGTCATTCGGTGTCGCGTCTGGTCGGCGCGCCTCCGGGCTACGTCGGCTTTGATCAGGGCGGCCTGCTGACCGAGGCCGTGGTCAAGCACCCGCACGCTGTGTTGCTGCTGGACGAGATCGAGAAAGCGCATCCGGACGTGTTCAACATCCTGTTGCAGGTCATGGATCGCGGCGTGCTCACTGACACCAATGGCCGTGAAGCGAACTTCAAGAACGTGGTCGTGGTGATGACCACCAACGCGGGAGCCGTGATGGCGTCCCGGCGCACGATGGGTTTCGTCGAACAGAAGCACGAGTCGGATGCGATGGAGGTGATTCGTCGCATGTTCAGCCCGGAGTTCCGCAACCGCCTGGACGCGATCATCCAGTTCGGCGCCTTGGGTTTCGACCACGTCCTGCGCGTGGTGGACAAGTTCCTGATCGAACTGGAAAGCCAGCTGACCGAGAAGAAGGTGAGCCTGGACGTGGATGCCGATGCCCGCCGCTGGCTGGCCGAGCACGGTTTCGACGCCAAGATGGGCGCGCGGCCGATGGCACGGGTCATTCAGGAGAAGGTGAAGCGCCCGCTGGCCGACGAGCTGCTGTTCGGCAAGTTGGTTGAGGGCGGGATAGTGCGGCTCAGCGTCACCGATGGCGAGCTGAAAGTCGAGTGCAAGGCCGCCGCAAAGCTGCCGGCCGTTGTTGAGTAACCCATACGGCGGGTGAGCCAGGCATCCGGGCAAAGGAAAAGCGGCGCAGTGCGCCGCTTCAATGCTCCGCCCGACTCGTCATCACGCGGCCGTACACCCGAACCGCGCTATTTCATGCGGTACGTGATGCGCCCCTTGCTCAGGTCGTACGGGGTCATTTCGATCTTGACCTTGTCGCCCGTGAGAATGCGGATGTAGTGCTTGCGCATGCGCCCGGAGATATGGGCGATGACTACGTGCCCGTTTTCCAGTTGCACGCGAAACATGGTATTGGGCAAGGTCTCCTGGACCGTGCCTTCCATTTCGATGACGTCGTCTTTGGCCATAAATTCCGGGCTTCACGCGCAACCGAGATGGTCGCGTAAGCCCGCGATTATGACACGAACAGCTGATTGGTTAAAGAATCATCAAGACCACGATCGGGCGCGTCAGGCGAAGTGCTCATCCAGCTTGCGCCGGATTTCCTGCTCGATCATGCCCTTCAACGGCGCCAGCATCATGCCCAGCTGGGCCCTTACCTGAATCGCGTTTCCATCGACGGCGATCGAGCCGCTGACACCCGCGCGGGAAAACTCCAGGGTATCTCCCTGCCACTGACCGGTCATGCCGAATTTCTCATGCATGCGGGCTGCCACCTGGTCGACGGCGGCGCGCGCGTCGGCGATCGACAACTGGTGCGGACGACGGATATCAATCTGGGGCATGGATGCGTCTCCGGCCAAAGCTCGTATCTTAATGCGATGCACGAGCGTGGTAGAGTTTCGTGATTCCCCGCTCTGGTCATCCATGCGCATCGAATTTCTCAATGCGGCCCGTGAGGACTTTCATTGGGCGCAGGCGCAATTGCGCATTGGCAGTGCCTCAGACAACGACCTGGTGCTGGCGGCCAGCCAGACGGCTCCCCTGCATCTGCGCATCGACCAGGATCGCCGTGGCTGGGTATTGCAGGTATTGCCGCCGGCAGGTCGGGTTTATGTCAACGCACGACCCGTGCGAGAGCGCGCGCTGCTGCGTGCTGGCGATGTGGTCAGCTTGGGCGACTGCCGCATGCTGTTGCGTGACGATGACGATCCCGCCTCCCGTTTGCCGCGCCAGGTACCTGCGCAGGAACGCTGCACGGTAGCCCTGCGCAGTGTGGGCGGACCCCTTTCCGGTCGCATCTTGCCCGTGTCCGACGGGCTGACGCTTGGTCCCGGCGGGTGCTGCTCGCTGGGTCTGGCGCAGGGCGAACAAGTGGGCCTGCGCGTCGACTGGGAGGATGGTCGGCTGATGCTGGAATCCACTTGTCCATCGAACTGCCATGCGCTGCGGGTGAACGGGGTTGCGGTGCAACGGGCGGCGCTGCAAGGTGGCGACCAGATCAGTCTGGCCATGCACCGCTTCGTCCTGGAGGCACCTGGCAAGGATCCGGACCCGGAGAGCATCGAAAGTGCGCCCTCGTCAGCCGGTCTGCCCGAAGCAACCGCCGGGCCGACGGGCGAAGTGTGGTGGTTGATCGTGACCGCCGCCGTGCTGGCGCTGGCCATCGCGCTGGTGCTGCTGGTCCGCTTCTGAGCGTCCGTCAGCGGCAGTTGACTACGGCATGCTGCGCCGCGGCATAATGTCACGTTACTTCTGACTGGAAGAAAGCCCCGTGAGTACAGTGTGGAACTTCAGTGCCGGACCGGCAGCGTTGCCGCTGGCCGTGCTCGAACGCGCCCGCGACGAGTTGCTGGATTGGCAGGGCAGCGGTGCATCGGTGATGGAACAGTCCCATCGTGGTCAGCGTTTCATCGCGATGGCGGCTGCGGCTGAAGCGAACCTGCGCTCGTTGCTGGTCATCCCGGATGACTACGCGGTGTTGTTTCTGCAAGGCGGTGCTACCCAGCACTTCGCCCAGATCCCGATGAACCTGGCGTCCGAAGGTGACAGCGCCGACTACATCGACAGCGGCCACTGGAGCACCAAGGCAATCAACGAGGCGTCGCCCTATATAAAGGTCAACGTCGCGGCCAGCGCCAAGCTGGACGGCTACCGGCGACTACCCCCGCGCGCGAGCTGGCAACTCGACCCGCACGCCGCCTACGTGCACTACACCCCCAACGAAACGATTCATGGCGTGGAATTCCACGACGTTCCCGACGTAGGTACGGTGCCGCTGGTCGCGGACATGTCCTCGAACATCCTGTCCGAGCCACTGGACGTCAGCCGCTTCGGGCTGATCTATGCCGGTGCGCAGAAGAATATCGGCCCCGCTGGCCTGGTGGTGATGATCATTCGCCGCGATTTGTTGCAGCGTCCAGGACGGCCGATGGCGCGGATCTTCCGCTATGCCGAGCACGCGGCGGCCAATTCAATGTTGAACACGCCCAATACCTGGGGCTGGTATCTGGCCGGGCTGACTTTTCAATGGCTGCTGGCGCACGGCGGGCTGGCCGCCATGGCCGACGCCAATCGCGCCAAGGCAGCGTTGTTGTATCAGGGCATTGATGGCTCCGGCGGCTATTACCGCAACCCGGTAGAGGTCGCCGCGCGCTCCCGCATGAACATCCCGTTTACCTTGCACGATGGTGCGCTCGACCCGGTTTTCGTGCGCGAGTCCGAGGACGCCGGCCTGCTCGGCCTGAAAGGCCACAAGGCGATCGGTGGAATGCGTGCATCGCTGTACAACGCCGTGCCGCTGGCGGCTGTCGAGGCATTGACCGGGTTCATGCGCGACTTTGCGCAGCGCCATGGCTGATTCGGCACGCGTCCTGCTTCTCAGGCAACATGCCAGGTCCGGGAACGGACTACTTTTCATTTGGGCGGCCAAACCATGAGTGAACCTAACACCCCTTTGAGCGAGATGCGTGAGCGTATCGACAGCATCGACCGACAAATCCAGCAGCTGATCTCCGAACGCGCGAACCACGCGCGGACGGTGGCCGAGGTAAAGGGGGCGGGGCTGTCCGCGATCGACTACTACCGCCCCGAGCGCGAAGCCCTCGTGCTGCGCATGGTGGTGGACCGCAACCACGGACCCTTGCCGGATACCGAGATGGTGCGCCTGTTCCGCGAGATCATGTCGTCCTGTCTGGCGCAGGAGGATCCGCTGAAGATCGGCTTCCTGGGGCCCGAAGGCACGTTCAGTGAGCAGGCCGTGCGCAAACACTTTGGCCATGCCGCTTACGGCTTGCCGCTGGGCAGCATCGAGGAGGTATTCCAGGAAGTTGCGGCCGGGCACGCCGATTTCGGTGTGGTACCGGTGGAGAACTCGGGACAGGGCATGATCCAGGTCACCCTGGATATGTTTCTCACTGCCGACGCCAGGATCTGCGGGGAGGTGGAGCTGCGCGTGCACCAGTGTCTGCATTCGCTGACCAGCAAGCTGGAAGACGTGCGCCGAGTCTATGCCCACGCGCAATCGCTGCAGCAGTGCAAGACATGGTTGCGCATCAATCTGCCCGATGTCGAGTGCATCGCGGTTGGCAGCAATGCCGAGGCGGCGCGACTGGTCCGTCACGCCGACGACGCGGCCGCGATCGCTGGCGAGACGGCGGGCAAGGTCTATCGCCTGAGGACCGTGGCCGAAGGCATTGAGGATCGCGCCGACAACACCACCCGCTTCCTGGTCATCGGTCGTTCGCTGTTTCCGCCCACTGGCAACGATCGCACGTCGTTGCTGATCACGGTCAACGACAAGCCGGGCGCGCTGTATGACGTACTCAGCCCGTTCGCCCGACATGGCGTCAGTCTGAATCGGATCGAGTCGCGTCCGGCGCACACCGGCAAATGGCAATACGCGTTCTTCATCGACGTCTCCGGCCATATCAATGACGATGCCCTGCAGGCTGCGGTGCACGACATCGGCGAGTCCGTCGCAACGGTACGCGTGCTGGGATCCTATCCGGTGGCATTACCGTGAATACACGGGTGGACTGGGGTAGTCGTGCGGCTGGGCCACTGCATGGCAGCGTCCGCGTTCCGGGCGACAAGTCGATCTCGCACCGGGCCCTGATGCTGGCCGCGATCGCCGAGGGTAGTTCGCGGATTCGGGGCTTCCTCGAAGGTGAGGACACGCGCGCCACGGCGGCGGTCCTCGCCCAGCTGGGCGTGCGGATCGATGCTCCGTCCGATGGCGAGCGCATCGTGGACGGCGTCGGACTGCATGGCCTGCGCGGCTCGTTGCAGGCCCTGGATTGCGGCAATGCCGGTACCGGCATGCGGCTGCTGGCCGGTTTGCTCGCCGGCCAGGCATTCGAGAGCGTGCTGACCGGCGACCCCTCGCTGTCGAAACGCCCGATGCGCCGCGTCACCGATCCGCTGGCGCAGATGGGTGCGCGGATCGACACTCGCGAAGGCATGCCGCCGTTGCGCCTGCATGGTGGCTGTGTACTGAACGGGATCCGATACGAGCTGCCGGTTGCCAGCGCCCAGGTCAAGTCCGCGCTGCTGCTGGCGGGCTTGTACGCCAACGGCACCACCGAGGTGATCGAGCCGCATCCGACCCGCGACTATACCGAGCGCATGCTGGCCGCCTTCGGCTGGCCGATCCGGTTCGAACCGGGTCGGGCGCGGCTCGATGGCGGCCATCGCCTGTGTGCCACGGATATCGATGTGCCAGCGGACTTTTCCTCGGCGGCGTTCTTTCTGGTCGCCGCCAGCATCGTGCCAGGTTCGCAGTTGCACCTGCCCGCGGTCGGCCTCAATCCACGGCGTACTGGACTGCTGCAGGCACTGCGTCTGATGGGCGCAGACATCGTGGTGGAACGCCAGCGTGAGGCTGGTGGGGAGCCGGTGGGCGATCTGCTGGTGCGCTATGCGCCGCTGCACGGCGTCGAGCTGCCGCGGGATCTGGTGACAGACATGATCGACGAATTCCCGGTGCTGTTCGTGGCCGCGGCCGCCGCAGCCGGACGCACGGTCATCCAGGGTGCCGCTGAGCTGCGGGTGAAGGAATCCGATCGCATCGCCACGATGACGACAGGCTTGCGTGCGCTGGGCGTGGCGATCGAGGAAACCCCGGATGGAGCGATCATCGATGGGGGAGCGATTGGCTCGGGTACGGTGGAAAGCCTCACTGATCATCGCATCGCCATGAGTTTTGCGGTGGCCGGGCTGCTCGCCACCGGTCCGGTGCGGATCAACGACTGCCGCCACGTCGCCACCTCATTTCCCGGCTTCCGTGACTTGGCCAATGGCTGCGGTTTTGCGTTGCAGGATGCGGGCTGAGTCCAGCGGGCGGTCGTTGTATCGTGGCGTCGTGATTGCGACGCTTATTGATGGGATGAAAAATGTTGTCAGCGTTGCCTGCGTTCATTGTGGCCATTCCCGCCCGCTACGGCTCGACCCGCCTACCGGGCAAGCCTTTGCGCGAAATCAGCGGGGTGCCGATGGTGGTGCGGGTGGCGCAACGTGCGCTGCGGGCGGGTGCCAGCCAGGTCGTGGTGGCGGTCGACGACGCCCGCGTCGCTGCGGCGTTGGCGGGGCAGGCCGGGATAGATATCTGCATGACGCGACGCGACCACGCCTCGGGCAGCGACCGCCTGGCTGAGTGTGCGCGGCATTACGGCTGGAGCGACGACAGCATCGTGGTGAACCTGCAGGGCGACGAACCGTTTGCGCCTGCTGCCGGCATTCGCGCGTTGGCGCAGACACTGGCCGACGACGACGTGCCCATGGCCACCCTGGCCACGCCGATCACCGACGCCGCGGAATTGCTTGATCCGAATGTGGTGAAACTGGTGCGCACCCTCAATGGTCGCGCCCTGTACTTCAGCCGCGCACCGCTGCCGTGGGCTCGCGATGCGTTTGCTGTCGATCAGCACACGTTGCCCACTGGCATGCCGTTCCTGCGCCACATTGGCATCTATGCGTATCGCGCCGGCTTTCTGCATCGCTATACGCAACTGCCACGCACACCACTGGAGCAAATCGAATCGCTGGAACAGCTACGGGTACTCGAACACGGCTACGCGATCGCGGTGCAGTTGACTCCCGAGCCGTTTCCGCCGGGCATCGACACCGAGGGGGATCTGCACCGCGCCGAGTGCTGGTTGCGCTCGCAGCCGTGAGTCGCCATATCGGTGGGGTTGTCACCCTCACCGGCTAGAATGTCGCCATGCAGCCCGCGCAATCGCCCCCCTTCGACGGCAAGGCTTTCGTCCACACGCTCACTTCCTCGCCGGGCGTCTATCGCCATTTCGATGCAGCAGGTGAACTGCTGTATGTCGGCAAGGCCAGCAATCTCAAGAAGCGGGTTGGAAGCTATTTTCTGAAGCCGCGGATGGAGCCGCGCATTGCGGCCATGGTCGCGCAGATCGCGCGGGTCGAGATCACCGTCACCCGCACCGAGGGCGAGGCGCTGCTGCTGGAATCGCAGCTGATCAAATCGCTCAAGCCGCGCTACAACATCCTGTTGCGCGATGACAAAAGCTATCCCTATATTTATCTGTCCAGCGGGGAGGACTATCCGCGTCTGGCCTTCCATCGGGGCGCGCGCAACAAGCCTGGCCGCTATTTCGGGCCGTATCCAAGCACCCACGCAGTGCGCGAAAGCCTGAACTTGATGCAGAAGCTGTTCAAGGTGCGCCAGTGCGAGGACAGCTATTTCCGCAACCGCACCCGACCGTGCCTGTTGTATCAGATCGGCCGCTGCAGCGCGCCTTGTGTGGGTCTGATCAGCGTGGAGGACTATCGCGAAGACGTGCGTCATGCCGAAATGTTTCTCGAAGGACGCAGCAATGCGGTGATCGACGAGCTGGCCGAGGCGATGGAGCAGGCGAGCAAGGCACTGCAGTTCGAACGGGCGGCGAAATTGCGTGATCAGGTCGCTGCCTTGCGCCAGCTGCAGGCCCAGCACCACGTGCGCGGGGCCAGCGCCGACATGGACGTGATCGCTTGCCGGATCGAGGCGGGCCTGGCGTGCGTCAGCGTGCTGTTTTTCCGCGACGGGATCAGCCTGGGCACGCGCGATTTCTTTCCACGCCTGCCGCTGGATGCGGCGCCGGCTGACGTGTTGGCCCAATTCATTGCCCAGTACTACCTGGACCGGCCGGTGCCACGCGAGTTGATCCTTGGGGAAGCCTTGGCCGACCAGGAGATTCTTGCCGAGGTACTCACCCAGCACGCCGGCCACACGGTGGAACTGAAATCCAGCGTGCGTGCGGATCGTGCGCAATTCCTGCAGATGGCCGAGCGCAACGCTCAGGCTTCGCTGACTGGCCGATTGGCCAGCCGGCAGACTCTGGGCACCCGCTTCGACGATCTGCAAAAGGTGCTGGGCCTGGTCACCATGCCGCGCCGCATCGAGTGCTTCGACATCAGCCACACCATGGGCGAGCTGACCGTGGCTTCGTGCGTGGTGTTCGGACCGGAGGGGCCGGAAAAATCCCACTATCGCCGATTCAACATCGCTGGCATCACCCCTGGCGACGACTACGCCGCGATGCATCAGGCACTGACCCGGCGCTTCCGCCGGCTTGCCGAAGGGGAGGGTGCTCGTCCGGATGTATTGCTGATTGATGGCGGCGGCGGGCAGGTGGCGCAGGCCATGGATGTGCTGCGGGACCTCGGCGTAGAGGGTATCGAAGTCGTCGGGGTGGCGAAAGGACCCGGTCGGCGTGCGGGAGAGGAAACCCTCGTGTTGGCGCGATTCGCAGCGGGAAGCGAAGGACGCGAATTGCATCCTGGTTCGGCGTCGCCCGCGTTGCACCTGGTCGCCGCGGTACGCGACGAGGCGCACCGCTTCGCCATCAGCGGGCATCGCAAGCGTCGCGAGAAGGCGCGCGAGCGCAGCGTGCTGGAGGATATTGCCGGCATCGGCGCACGTCGTCGCTCGGCGCTGCTCAAGGCCTTTGGCGGCATGCAGGGGGTGGAAACGGCGGGCGTCGAAGAACTGATGCAGGTAAAGGGCATCGACCGTGGTCTCGCCGAGCGTATTTATGCGAGCTTGCACGGCTGAACACAAAGCGGCAGTCGGCCGCGGAATCCTTGCGCTGGCGTGCGACACTTCGATAAACGCGGCAATACATTCTCAGGACTCATCATGCGTATCAACCTGCCGACCTGGCTGACTCTTTTTCGTGTTGCGCTGTTGCCGGTCATGGTGGTGGTTTTCTACCTGCCGTTTGGTGGTCACAACATCACCGCTGCGATCGTGTTCGTACTGGCGGCAATTACCGACTGGCTCGATGGTTTCCTGGCTCGGCGAATGAACCAGACTTCGGCATTCGGGGCCTTTCTCGACCCTGTTGCGGACAAGCTGATGGTGGTGGTGACGCTGTTCATGCTGGTGCAGTCGCATCCCAATAGTGGCTGGCCGGGCATCCTGCTGGCGGTGACTGCAGCAATCATCGTCGGGCGCGAAATCAGCGTTTCGGCCTTGCGCGAATGGATGGCTGAAATCGGCATGAGTGCGACCGTCAAAGTCGCCATGATCGGCAAGCTCAAGACCGTCATGCAGATGGTGGCGCTGGTCGTGCTGATCGTTCAACACGAGAAGGAAGCCACCGCGTTGCGCCTGTATCACATTGGCGAAGGTTTGCTGGTGATTGCAGGAATCCTGACGATCTGGTCGGGTCTGTATTACCTGCGCGCGGCGTGGCCGATGCTGCGCGGTGACGCGCCCAAGAGGCCCGCAGCAGGCGAATAGCCCTGCACTGCATCCGGCTCATGGCGCAGTGTCCGCCATGGCGACTTGACGACGCCGATTCACGTACTAGAATGCGCGGCTGCGTTGCGGGAATAGCTCAGTTGGTAGAGCACGACCTTGCCAAGGTCGGGGTCGCGAGTTCGAGTCTCGTTTCCCGCTCCAGAATTCACACAAGGCTCAGGGCAAGTCGGCGCCTGGTCGTTTTAACAGGTCGCTGCAGGTTCTTGTACTGGTTGAAATGATGGTGTCAGGGCTTGGATCAGGCTATTCATGCGGGGATCGGTTCTGCTATCATTCGCGGCTCCAATGCGGGAATAGCTCAGTTGGTAGAGCACGACCTTGCCAAGGTCGGGGTCGCGAGT
>JBDTKM010000202.1:0-7936 GCA_039935315.1 Rhodanobacter sp.
CCGTCGCCGTCCATGAACACCAGGATGTCGCCGCTGGCGGCGCGGGCGCCGCGCTTGACCGCCGCGCCGTTGCCCATCGAATACGGCGAGGACAGGCAGGTGATGTGGTTGCTTTTGCAGACGCTGCGGGTGTCATCGGTGGAGCCGTCGTCGACCACGATGATTTCGGCATCGGGATGCGCTGCGCGTAACTGTGGCAGCAGCACGGTGAGCGCGGGCGCCTCGTTCTTGGCGGGCAGGATGATGCTGAGCTGGGTCAAAAGTGGGCTCCCCGGTGAAGGGGAATCATAACGTGAAGGTTCGGCGGACGCCGCCGCGGGACGAAAGTGTTCAGGACTCAGGTTGTCAAGCAAGGCGGGGCTTGGGCTGCCTGCACCTGATCTTCCTGCGTGATGTGGCGCACCAACACATTCATCTCCGGCCCGATCACTTCATCCTCGTTGCAGCGGCGGCGATCGTGGCGTTCACCTGCTCGATTGACGCGCGTTTATGGGCGTTGCCGAACAGGCCTTTGGGTGCGGTGACAGGTCGCGTCGCGGAGATGAATTCGCAACCGCCCCGGAGCGCGGTGAGTCGTCAGGCGGACGAAAAATCGCCGGCGACACTCTCGTGTGCATGGCTGAGGTCCGGGATGGCCCGATCCGTGCATGCCTGAACGACGGTCTCATGGCGCGCGTCGGAAATCCGGCGGATAGCGCGTCGTGTGCGCCGCGTCACCCTACCGCCTTCCGGCTCATGCGCAAGGGATGACCTGAGCAGCAGACTGCGGTAGATTCAACCACATACAGCGAATGGATCACGTAAGTTATGTCTTCTCAATTGCAACCATCGTTCGCGGGCCTGAGCGGCATGGGGCGCCGCTTGGTGTCCGACGGGCTGTTGCCGGAGGAGGACGTTCGCAAGGCAATGTTGGACTGCGCGCAGCACAAGATGCCGCTGGGCGTCTGGTTGGCCGACCGCAACCTGGTCGACAACGCCCAGCTCGCCCGCATTGTGTCGCTCGAGTTCGGCATGCCGATGATGGACGTGTCGGCACTGAACGTGGCGACGATGCCGATGGACCTGATCAGCGAGGCACTGATCACCAAACATCAGGTGCTGCCGCTGTTCCGTCGCGGCAAGCGTTTGTTCGTCGGCATCGCCGATCCCACCCAATCGCGTGCGCTGGACGAGATCAAGTTCCACTCCAACTGCCTGGTGGAGCCGATCCTGGTGGAGCGCAACTCGCTGCAGCGGGTGATCGAGGGCCTGCTCAACAACATGCGCGACACCATGCCCGACATGGCTGGCGGGGAGTTTGGCGATCTGGACCTGGACGTCGGTAACGACGAGACCGAACCCACTGGCATCGATGCGAACGCCGCCGATGACGCCCCGGTAGTGAAGTTCGTCAACAAGATCCTGGTCGATGCGATTCGCCGCGGCGCCTCTGACATCCATTTCGAGCCGTTCGAAACCCAGTACCGGGTGCGCCTGCGCATCGACGGCATGCTCAAGGCCGTGGCCAGCCCGCCGCTGAAGATGGCCAACCGCATTTCCTCGCGCCTGAAGGTGATGGCGCAGCTGGATATCGCCGAGAAGCGCATACCACAGGACGGCCGCATCAAGCTCAACCTTTCCAAGACCCGCGCGATCGACTTCCGCGTGAGCAGCCTGCCGACCCTGTTCGGCGAGAAGATCGTGCTGCGTATCCTCGATGGTTCAGCCGCGAAGATCGGTATCGAAAAACTGGGCTACGAGCCAGATCAGCAGAAGCTCTATGTCGACGCGATCCACAAGCCTTACGGCATGGTGCTGGTCACCGGCCCCACCGGCTCGGGCAAGACGGTGTCGCTGTACACCGGCCTGAACATGCTCAACACCGACGAACGCAACATCTCGACGGTGGAGGACCCGGTGGAAATCCGCGTCGATGGCATCAACCAGGTGCAGCAGAACGCCAAGCGCGGCATGACTTTCGCCAGTGCGCTGCGCTCGTTCCTGCGGCAGGATCCTGACGTGATCATGGTCGGCGAGATCCGCGACCTGGAAACTGCCGAGATCGCGATCAAGGCCGCGCAAACCGGCCACATGGTGCTGTCCACCCTGCATACCAACGATGCCGCGCAAACCATCGCGCGACTGATGAACATGGGCATCGCCCCGTACAACATCACCTCGTCGGTGACGCTGATCATTGCCCAGCGGCTGGCCCGCCGCCTGCACGACTGCAAGAAGCCGATCGAGCTGCCGCCCAAGGTGTTGCTGGACGCTGGGTTCACCCAGGCCGACATCGACGCCGGCCTGACGATATACGAAGCGGTAGGCTGCGACGGCTGCAACGAGGGTTACAAGGGCCGCGTGGGCATCTATCAAGTGATGCCGATGCTGGAAGAAATCCAGAAAATCGTCCTGCAAGGCGGCAACGCACTGCAGATCAGCGAGGTGGCCAAAGCCGCCGGCATCCAGGACTTGCGTGCTTCAGCGCTGCGCAAGGTCAAGCAAGGGATGACCAGCCTGAGTGAGATCGACCGGGTGACCACGGAATGACGCCGAGTCGGTGTCATTCCTCAGTTATGGTCTCCCTTCCCCCCGCGGAAGAAGGTGGCGCGAAGCGCCGGATGAGGGTACGAGCGAAGCGTGAAGTGGCACGACTGGATGCTGCCACGGGGCGCTCCGCCCGCACCATCTCCCCCAACTCATCCCTCCACGGGAAAGGGGCTTTTGACAGCGGCACTTCGACGCCAGGTGGAACAAACGAGTGACCCAACCGCAGCGCCCACGACTGCAAACCTGCGTCAGGCACCACGGTTTACCGCGACAAGAATGACCTAAGCTCGCACCAGACATGTTGTCAGCCCGCCATCTGGGCAGGCTTCGAGATTGAACTACCGGGGAAGATGCGCATGGCTACGGCTACCGCTACCGCAAAGGCAAGAACAGACAAGACCCGCGCGTTGGGTGCCCAGCGCGCCGCCGTCAGTGCATTGACTACCTACGATTGGGTAGCACTGGACAAGCGCGGCAAGCGCATGAAGGGCGACATGCCGGCGAAGAATGCTTCGCTGGTGAAGGCCGAACTGCGTCGACAGGGGATGAACCCGCAAACTGTGCGTGAGCGTTCCAAACCCTTGTTCGGCGCCAGTGGCAAAACGATCAAGCCGGGCGACGTGGCGATCTTCAGTCGCCAGATCGCCACCATGATGTCTTCCGGCGTACCCATGGTGCAGTCGTTCGACATTATCGCCGACGGCCAGAAAAACATCCGCTTCAAGAACGTGCTGCTCGATGTCAAACAAAGTATCGAGGGCGGCGCTTCGCTGCACGAGGCACTGGGGCGCTATCCGGTGCAGTTCGACGAGTTGTATTGCAACCTGGTGCATGCGGGCGAGACGTCCGGCGTGCTGGATACGGTGCTGGATACGGTGGCCACCTACAAGGAGCGCACCGAAGCCCTCAAGAAGAAGATCAAGAAGGCGCTGTTCTACCCGATGATGGTGCTGGCGGTGGTGTTCATCGTCATCCTGATCATGCTGTTGTTCGTGGTACCGGTATTCGCCAAGACCTTCCAGGACGCCGGCGCCCAGTTGCCGGCGCCCACCCAGCTTCTGGTCGATGCCTCGCACTTCATGCAGAGCTACTGGTATATCGTGATCGGGCTCATCGCTGGCGTCATCGCCGCCATCGTCATCAGCAAGAAACGCTCACCGAAATTTGCCCACTTCCTGGACCGGGTCGCCCTGAAGATGCCGGTGATGGGCGACATAGTGCGTAATTCCGCGATTGCGCGCTTCGCCCGCACCCTGGGCGTGACGTTCCGCGCCGGCGTGCCGCTGGTCGAGGCGCTGGATGCCGTGGCCGGGGCCACCGGTAGCATCGTTTACGGCGAGGCCGTGCGGCAGATGCGCGACGACATTTCGGTCGGTCATCAGCTGCAGCTGGCGATGAAACAGACTGGCCTGTTCCCCAGCATGGTGGTGCAGATGACCGGCATCGGCGAAGAATCCGGCTCGCTGGACAACATGTTGTTCAAAGTCGCCGAGTTCTACGAAGAAGAAGTGAGCAACGCAGTCGACACGCTTTCCACCCTGCTCGAACCGATCATCATGGTCGTGCTGGGCACCCTAGTTGGCGGCATCGTGGTTGCCTTGTACCTGCCCATATTCAAACTCGCCGGCACGTTCTGATCCCTGACTGTGAAGCCCCTCCCGCCGCGGCGACTCTGAGAGGGTCCTCTTGCGGATGGGAGGGGGTTAGAGGGTACGCCCGCAGCGATGACCCACAAACCGCCTCTTCCGACCAGGACACTCTCGAGAGCCAAGTCGCTTCGCCGCACTGCTACCGACGCCGAAATCAGGCTCTCGTATCACCTGCGGGCAAAGCGTCTCGCCGGGCTCAACTTTCGTCGCCAGCACCCCACCCCGCCGTACATCGCGGATTTTTATTGCGCAGCGTTACGGCTCGTCATTGAGCTCGATGGTTCGCAGCGCGACGAGGATGTCGACAGCGTGCGGACACAATCCCTGGAGCGGCAAGGTCTGGTCGTTTCAAGATACTGGGACAATCAGGTGTTGCAGGAAACTGAAGCGGTGCTTGAGGCCATTTTGAATTTCTCGCGCGATCGCACCCTCTCCCCCACCCGTTCCCCGAAGGGCGACGGGCATCAAGCAAGGCGCACGCATGCCTGAACTTCCTTTTGCTGTATGGATTGCCCTGGGCGCTGTGCTCGGCTTGCTGGTGGGCAGTTTCCTCAACGTGGTGATCCTGCGTCTGCCCGAGCGCATGGCGGCGAGCTGGCGACGGGAGGCGCGCGACGCGCTGGAGCTGCCGGCGGACGAGGCGCCACTGCCGCCCGGTATCGTGCGCGAGCCCTCACATTGCCCGCAGTGCAAGCACCCGTTGTCGGCGGCGGATAATATTCCGCTGTTGGGCTGGCTGCTGTTGCGCGGGCGCTGCCGTTATTGCAAGACGAAGATCTCGATCCAGTACCCGCTGGTGGAATTGCTCAGCGGCGTATTGAGCGCGGTGGTGGTGTGGAAGTTCGGACCGACCTGGGCCGCGCTGGCGGGGCTGGTACTTACCTGGATGTTGATCGCCGCGGCAGGCATCGATTTTCGCACCCAGCTGCTGCCCGATCAGCTGACCTTGCCGCTGCTGTGGCTGGGCCTGCTGCTGTCGCTGTGGCCGATGTTCATCAGCGCCCCTGCGGCGATTGTCGGTGCCACGATCGGCTACCTGAGTTTGTGGAGCGTGTACTGGGCGTTCAAGCTGCTCACCGGCAAGGAAGGCATGGGCCACGGTGACTTCAAGCTGCTCGCGGCTCTCGGCGCATGGATGGGGCCGGTGGCGCTACTGCCGATGATCCTGCTGTCTTCGCTGATCGGCGCACTGGTGGGCGGCAGCCTGATCGCATTGCGCAAGCACCAGCGCGATGTCCCGATCCCGTTCGGGCCGTTCATCGCTGCCGCTGGCTGGGTCTGGTTCATCGCCGGGCCCGGCTTGCTGCAGGGTTACATGCAGTTCACCGGCCTGCGATGAGCGCGCGCGCGCCCGCCCTGGTGGTGGCGTTGACCGGTGGCGTCGCTGCAGGCAAGTCCGCGGTGGCTCGGCGCTTCGAGGCATTGGGCGCGCCGGTGCACGACGCCGACGTCGCCGCCCGCGAAGTGATTGCGCCAGGCAGCGACGGCCTGGTTGAGGTGGTCACCGCATTTGGCGTCGAAGTACTGGACGATAGCGGCCGGTTGGATCGCCCGACGATGCGTCGACGCGTGTTCGCCGACCCGGCCGCGCGACGCACGCTGGAGGCGATCATTCATCCGCGCGTGCGCGCCTGGCTGCGCCAGCGCACGCTGGCCGAGCGGGCGCCCTATTGCCTGCTGGTGATTCCGCTGCTGGCCGAGAACAGCGCGCAGTATCGCTGGGTCGACCGCGTGCTGCTGGTCGATGTACCCGAATCAGTGCAGCTTGCGCGGCTGCTGGCGCGCGACGGGATCGACGAGGCGCTGGCCCGCCGCATGATCGAGCAACAAGCGAGCCGGGCCGAACGGCTCGCGCTGGCCGACGACGTGATCGAGAACAGCGGCCATGAGGACGCAATTGACCACGCGGTTGCGGCCCTGCACCGGCGCTATCTGGAGCTGGCCAGGACTGCACGGTTGTAGAGCCCGCTCGCGGGCAATGCTGCCGCTCTGCCGATTCCAGTTCCCGATTCCACGCCAAAAAGCAGTGCCCGCGAGTGGACTCCTGCAGATTTGGGGCGCCTTTCGCGTTGACGGGGCGCTACCATGAGCATTGTCTTTCGTTACCGGAACCCGTCATGGCGCACGACAAACTCGCGGTCCTGATCGATGCCGACAACGCTCGTCCGGCGATTGTCGAAGGGCTGATGGCCGAGATCGCCAAGTACGGCACGGCGCATGTCAAACGCATCTATGGGGACTGGACCAAGCCCGACCTCAACGGCTGGAAGAACGTGCTGCTGCGCCATTCGATCCAGCCGATCCAGCAATTTCGCTACACCGTGGGCAAGAACGCCACGGATTCGGCGATGATCATCGATGCGATGGATCTGCTCTACGCGGCGCGCTTCGACGGCTTCTGCATCGTCTCCAGCGACAGCGACTTTACCCGGCTCGCCTCGCGCATTCGCGAATCGGGCCAGACGGTTTACGGCTTCGGCGAGAAGAAGACGCCGGAGCCGTTCCGCACGGCGTGCGACAAGTTCATCTACACCGAAGTGCTGGTGCAGGCCACCGAGGCCGAGCCCAGCGGCGGCGTGAAACGGCGCGGCGTGAAGGAACTGCGCGGCGACAGCCAGTTGATGAACTTGCTGCGCAACGCGATCGAGGCGGCCTCCGACGACTCCGATTGGGCCAGTCTTGGCACCGTCGGCAGCATCATCAACAAACAGTCGCCCGACTTCGACTCGCGCAACTATGGTTACGCCAAACTCAGCGGCCTGATCAACGGCATCGGCGTGTTCGAGACCGACGAACGCCAGGTCGGCAACGGCAAGCAGCTATACGTCCGACCCCGTAGCGGCGGGAAGTGAGCGACACGCTGCACCGACACCTTGCGGCCGCGCTGGCGGGCACTCCCGCCGTACCCTTGGTAGTTGCCTTCAGCGGCGGCCCCGATTCCACTGCACTGCTGCATGCCTTGGCGCAACTGTCGGCAGCGCGTCAACGCGGGCTGCGCGCGCTCCATGTCGATCATGGCCTGCACGCCGACAGCGCAAGCTGGGCGGCGCGTTGCCAGGATTTCTGCGACACGCTCGGCGTCGCCTGCGAGGTGTTGCGTGTCCACGTGGAACGGGACAAGGGCGTCGGCCTGGAGGCCGCCGCACGCGACGCTCGCCACGCTGCCCTCGCCGCCCATCTGCACGACCGCGAATGGCTGTTGTTCGGCCATCACCGTGACGACCAGGTCGAGACCGTGCTGCTCAAGCTGCTGCGCGGCGCCGGCCCGGAAGGGTTGGGCGGCATGCGGGCACTGCGTCCATTTGGCGGCGGCCAGTTGTGGCGGCCCATGCTGGCGCTGTCGCGCACGCAACTGCGCGACTATGTCGATACGCATCAGCTCGATTGCATCGACGACCCGTCCAATGCCGACACCGCTCTGGCGCGCAACCACCTGCGCCACGAAATCGTGCCGCGACTGCAGCGTCATTGGCCGCAGGCGGCTGACTCGATCCTGCACAGTGCCATGCTCAGCCGAGCTGCCGCCGACGCACTGCGCAGCCAGTGGCTGATCGCGTTCGACAGCTTGCACGATCGCGCCAGCGACAGCGTGGAGGCAACCGGCTGGCTGGCCTTGCTGCCGGCGCTGCGCGAACCGCTGCTCGATCACTGGCTGCACGCACGCGGCCTGTCCGCACCGACTACGGCACAGCGGCAGCAGATCGAACGGCAATGCGGCGCACGCGCCGGCCAGCTGCCGTGCATTCGCTGGCCAGGCG
>JBDTKM010000203.1:0-2823 GCA_039935315.1 Rhodanobacter sp.
AGAACCCTTTCGTGCCTGCATTTGCAAGCTCACGCCGGGAACGGTCATGTATGGCTGTGTTTCCGGGGAGCACGGAACTCGAATCCGCCTGATGGAGCTATCTTTCGATTCGGCTCTCGATGCCACGGTCTGTGTTGTGTTGCCGAACGGTTAGCAGCTTGTTCTGTAGACGACTGCGAGTCGCCGCGTGGCAGGGTGCGCTGCTGCGGCAGAGATCCGATACTCATTGAGACTCCTGAAAAGATGGTGCTTGCCGTGCAAATCGTGATCTCGTGGCTCTTGGCCGCGGCCATCGTATTGTGGGCGTTCTAGTTTCGGTATCCATCACCGCTGATACGGTGCTGGTTCACGCCGCGGAAATGCTGGTCAGAAGTGCAAATCCGTACGTGGTTGCAGGGGAGATTTCAGCGTACGTTCGTGTGCATTTTTACATTGGTCCGATACTTGTCGCGTCTCCCTGCTCAGCGTGCTGGCTCCAACAGTGGGACGTACACAGCGATGCCTTGACCGAAGCCATTCAGGCTGTCGCTTGCCTGATTACTTCTACACACCAGACGTCGGTATTTCTCTTGCATTCTCGGGGATCTAGCTCAGCGCGATTCAGGCCTGCTCCCGCAAGGGCTGCCTTCCGGCGTAACTCGCGGCAACGGCCCAGGCCGCCGCGCCCGTCAACACGGTGGTGATATCGGGATAGCGCCCGGGTACCCAGAGCTGGCACCACTCAACTGCACACAACAGCAACACGACTGGCGGCAGCCAATACCACAGGGATCGTATTCCGAGCCGGAGGCAAAGGCAGGCCAGTGCCAGTGACGGCCAGACCGTGTCGGCCAGATTGGCCAGACCACTGATGGGATGTCCCAATTGGGCATGCAGCGGTATCCAATTGAAGGCGTGGATCACGGTGTTGGGTGCGCCGGGCCGCAACGCTTCCGCCACGATGTAAGCGGGAAGCAGCAGCGCAGCCACAGTCAGGGCTCGCCGCCGATTGCCGCTCAACAGAGCCACACCGAGTGCCACACCCGCGCAAGTGCCGGCAAGGGCTTCCGGGGACAACTGCCGTCCAACAACCAGTACCTTCAGAGGCAACACGGCAAGCAAGCATGCGGCGACTGCGACGCCACCCCGGCTGAAGTTACGCATCGCGCTGGCGCCGGTTATCGTCAGCACCGCCGTGGCCGCGACATACACGGCGCCGCGCCACAGGTCGACTGATCGCGAACCCTGAAGCACGTGCCATAGCGGTTTCAGCGCCGCCCTCAAATCGCTTACGGCCAGCGAAGGTACGAACGGGATCAGCTGGGCACACCACCACGCTGCCAGTGCCGCAATACCCAGCCATGCAACGCGGTCGTTCCGCAGCCGTTTTGCCAAGTTGTGGCCCCATCCGACGTCCACCCAACGCATCGTTGCAGCCGTGGTGGCACCAAGGCCGGCGCCAAAGACGTTCGTTGCAACGTCCAGCCACGACGCCACGCGTCCCGGGAGAAACGCTTGCATGGTTTCCAGGCCGAGACTGAGCGACAACGCTGCCAGCAAGATGAGGGGGATCCTGCGCAAGTGCCGTCCCAGACCGGCCAGGAACCCCAGCGGCACGTACAGGAGGACGTTCGCGAACACATCCGTCGCCGACACGTGATCAAGCGCCGCGGCGCTGAACAGTCGACGGAAATCACCCGGCTTCTGCCAGCCGATGAACGGGAACAACGTGCCGTAGATGACCAGACACACACAAACGAACAGTAGCGTCCAGCGCAGGTGGTTCGATCGCGCATCGCGGCTATGGGTTTCGGTCGACATCAGGGCGGCATCATGCCATCAAAAAAAGGAAAATAAGGGAACGTGGCCAATTAAGTCCATGCCAACGGGCGAGGGACGCGCCCGCTGACAGATCCAACCAGTCGCCTGCAGCACAGTGGCCGCGTGTACCCCACCACCGATTGTGATGCCACGGCTTCTGCGTCTCGAACTTTCAGGTGTCCCGCTGCATGTCACGCAGCGCGGCATCAACAAGGGCGCGATCTTCCTCGATCCGGACGATCACTACCACTTCCGGCGCCTGCTCCGCCGAGGCTTCCGCGATCATGGCATCGCTCTGCATGCGTTTGTCCTGATGGACAACCACTTCCACCTGCTGGTCACGCCCGACGCCGTGGGGACACTGTCACTGCCATGGACTGGGTCGGCCAGTCCCATGTGCAGGCATTCAACCTCAGGCACCGGCGCTGCGGCGCGCTGTGGCAAGGACGCTTCAAGTCCTGCCTGGTGCAGAGTGAGCTCTACTTGTTGACCGTCATGCGCTACATCAAGCTCAACCCGGTACGCGCCGCCATGGTCGGACTGCCGCAAGACTACCGATGGTCGAGCGTTCACACGCATCTGACCCTCGCCCGCGACCCGCTCATCACGCCTCACCCGCTCTACCTCGCGATGGGAAGCAATTCAGAGGAACGCGCTTGCGCCTATCAAAAATGGCTGGATGCAGGCATCGCACCCGATCACCTGCAGCACCTGCGTGCCTACGCCCGCCAGGAACGCGCTTTGGGCGACGAGCGCTTCCAGCGCATCGTCGAAACCACCCTCGGCCACCCCGCCGCGTTGCGGCCGCGCGGGCGGCCACCGCGAGCAAGCAACCTGGAAGGTACTTAATTAGCCACGTCCCCTTTTATTCGGCGTCATGCTCAGCAAGCGACGCACCGAGCCGTAGCCGATGGCATCGATTGCCAGCGCGCGTGCACAGGCAGCCTCCAAAGCGCTGGCACCGTGGTCGCGAGCCAGGGCGAGCACGCCCTGCGCACTGCGGATCGCCTGCTCGGGATGGCG
>JBDTKM010000204.1:0-9922 GCA_039935315.1 Rhodanobacter sp.
GTTTATTACACGCACGGTTACGGTGGCAACGAAAATCGGCTGCTGACCGCCCTGGTGGCGGTGCATCTGGCGATGAGCAAGGGGCGGATGCCGCCGATGATCTGGGTGTTCCTGGACGAGTCCGGCCCCACCGGCACCCACGAATTCGCGGACTCGGTCAACAACGGCCCGTGGGGCACGGCGCTGACCGAGGAGCTGATTCCGTCACTGGAATCGCACTACCGGATGGACGCGCGCGCATCCGGGCGACTGTTGACCGGGCACTCCTCCGGCGGCTGGGCCACGTTGTGGCTGCAGATCCGCTACCCGCAATTGTTCGGCGGTACCTGGTCGACCTCGCCCGACCCGGTCGACTTCCATGACTTTTCCGGGGTCGATCTCTACGCCCGCGGCGCGAATGTGTACTTCCGACCCGATGGCACACGCTGGCCGCTGCTGCGCGTGCACGGTCGTGACGCAGGCACGGTCGAGGATGACGCCAGACTGGAGCAGGTGCTGGGCCCGTACGGTGGCCAGATGGCCTCGTACGAGTGGGTGTTCTCGCCACGCGCGGCGGACGGGCGGCCTGCGCCGCTGTTCGATCGCGCGACCGGCGCGGTGGATCCGCTGGTGGCGGCGTACTGGTGTCAGCACTACGACATCGCCCATCTGCTGCAGGCGAACTGGAGTCGCTTGCAGCCCGATCTGGAGGGCAAGATCCACGTGATCGTGGGCACGGCCGATGCCTATTATCTGGACGGAGCCGTGCACAAGCTGCAGGCCGTGCTGGACGCGCTGCATGCCCGCTCCGACTTTCGCTACCTGCCGGGCAAGACGCACGGCGACCTGTACGCAAAAGGCGACGATCCGATCTGGCTGTTGAAACAAATCAGCTGGGAAATGTATGCGGTCGCACGTCCCGGGTCGGCCCTCAGGCAACCGCGGCTGGAGGCGCCTTACCCGCTGAATTCGCAAGTTCATTCGAAACGCCCGTCTGCTCGATGAATGACCGCGGCCAGCGCTGTCTTGCGAACATGAATTTGCGGCATAGTCGGGCGGCAGGCGGGGCGACTGCTGCTGCCTGAGCGATGTTCGAATTCACCTTGGAGGGAGTCCGCAATGAAAATTTCGATCTTGGCTGCAGTGGCACTGGCTGGCCTGTTTCTGGGTTCGGCCGCGTATGCGCAACAGGCTGCCGCACCCGCCGGTTCGTCTGGCCAGTGCAAGGATGGCAGTTACACCAGCACCGCAAGCAAGCGCGGCGCCTGCAAGGGTCACAAGGGCGTCAAGGAGTGGTACGCGGCCAGCGCCAGCAAATCGGCGGCAGCATCCAAGGTGGAATCGAAGACTGAAGCGAAGTCCGAGGCTGCTGCTCCGGCCGCCGCTGCGGCGGCTCCGGCGGCGGCACCGAAGAAGTCGATGGGCTGGACCAAACCGGCTGCCATGGCAGCGGCGGGTGGTGGCCCGGGCATGGTGTGGGTCAATGGCAAGGTCTATCACTGCTCCACCGACAAGTGGTACGGCAAGACCAAGCATGGCGAATACATGAGCGAGGAGGCTGCCAAGGCCAAGGGTGCGCATGCGGAGCATGGCAAGGTTTGTACGAAGTAGAGCACCCGGCTGCCCGTTGCGAAGACCAGGCCGGCGCAAGCCGGCCTGGTCTTTTCTATTCGGCCTGCCACGGATCGTAGCTGCCGAAATACCATAGCCGTCCTTCCGGATCGCGGCAGCTGTAGCCGCCACCGCCGTAGTCTTTCTCGGAATACTCGTTCACGATCACCGCGCCGGCGGCCCTGGCGTGTTCATAGTGCGCCTTGCAGTCGACCACGATCACGCAGGCGCACTGGGTTTCGCGGCCGCCGATTTCGTCGGGCTGGGCGATATGTTGGCCGAAGTCGTCGTGGCGCACGCCGCCGAGCATGATCATGCCGTTGCCATAAACCAGCTGGGCGTGCTCGACGCCGCCTGCCTCGTTCTCGTACACCGCGTGCTTCTTGAAACCGAACGCCTTGCACAACCATGCGATGGCTGCATGCGGGTCACGATAACGCAGGGTCGGGATGATGGTGCTGCCGCCGGGATGGGACATGTGAAGTCTCCTTGGGTGGTGTGGTCATCAAGCTACCTGATCGATCGCCAACCTTCAGCTATCGAGCGGCGTGCACGGTGTCGCAGCCTGCCGCGCCCGCTTACCCCGTCTGTTCGTCGCCCTCGGCCGTTGGCGTCACCGTGCGCACGAACTGGGTGCGGATCAGCGGCATGTGCGCGGCGCGCAGGCGTTCGAGGATCTCGAACAGCAGCTCGCTCTTCACGGCGCCGGCGTCGCGCGGGCCATTGACATAGGCCACGCAGTTGAACGTCATCGAGCCCGGGTCGAGGTCGTCCAGCCGCACGTAGGCGGCGGGCGTTTCCAGCGTGCCCGCGTGGGCGTTCATGATTTCCAGCACCAGCGAACGCAGCTTGCCCGCATCGGTATCCAGCGGCATCGGCAGTTTGATCTGGACCCGTCCCAGCGCGTTGGATTGGGTCACGTTGCGCACGTTCTCGGTGATCAGCTGCGAGTTGGGCACGATCATGGTCGAGCGATCCCACAACTGGATCTCGGTGGCGCGCACGTTGATCCGGCGGATGTCGCCCTCGACCGTGCCCAGGCTGACCCAGTCGCCGACCTTCACCGGCCGCTCGACCAGCAGGATCAGCCCGGAGATGAAGTTCTGCACGATCGACTGCAGGCCGAAGCCGATGCCGACCGACAGTGCGCTGACGATCCAGGTGATGCTGGTCAGGTTCACGTTCAACGCGGCCAGGGTCAGCACCAGCACCAGCAGGCCGCCGAGATAGCCGAGCAGGGTGATGATGGAATCCTGCATGCCCGCCTGCATGGTGGATTTGGGCAGCAGTTCGTCGCGCAGCCAGCGCTTGAGCATGCGCAGCACCAGCACGCCGATCACCAGCACCAGTACCGCCCTGGAGATGCTGCCGGGATCGATCCTCAGGTTGCCCAGCTTCAAGTTGCTGAAGGTGCGCGCCGCGCTGGCCAGCAGGTCGGCCGGACCGGCACCGAACGGGGTCAGCACGATCGCCAGGGCCAGCAGGGTCAGCGCCACCCGGGTCACGCCCGAGAGCACCGTCGCGGTCTGGTCCAGCGCGTGCGGCCCCCACTGGAAGGCTGCCTGCAGTCGTTGACCGCTGCGCCCGCGGGGGGACAGCAAGGTATGGATCAAATCATTGATCAGATGAAACAGCAGATAGGCGCTGGCCATGATCACGCCGATCCACAGGATCTGCACGGCCACGAAGAACGCCAGCGCAATGTAGCCCACGGCCACGGCCAACCAGCTGAGCAGCACCCCGACCAGCGTGGCGGTGCCCAGCAAGCCGATCCACAGTGGGCGCTGTTCCTCGGTGCCGTCGGCGGCCTGCTGTCGGCGGGCGTCATGCAGGCGCAGCCAGGCGAACCCGATCAAGCCGCTGATCACCAGCGCCATCAGGCCGCGGGTGGCGACGGTGGCGGGCAGGCTGGAACCAATCGTGCGACTGATCCGTTCGATCAGGCCGAACAGCAATACGGCGCTGCCGAGCAGCCATGGCACGGCGCGCAGCCGCTGCGCGGCCAGATCGGACAACGCCGGCAAGCGCCATGATGGCCGGCTCACCGACAACAAGGCGCGCCCCAGGCCGGTGACAAAGGCAGCGAACAGCACCAGCCGCACCACCTTTCCGGCCAGCGCATCGAGGTCGGGGTCGAGCACGTCGTTCCAGTTCAGGCCGAGATACACCAGCTGCGCGGCGAGGCCGGTGGTAAGCACCGCCGTCAGCGCGACGGCCGTGGCCATGGCGCTGTGGCGCAGGTGGCCGTCCGGCACGCGCCGCGTGGCCAGGCGCAGCAGCAGTCTGTCCAGCAACCAGCGCCCGACGCCCAGCAGCAGTGCGGCGCCGATCAGACAGAACAGCAGCGGTTGTCGATTCGGCGGTTGCCAGGCGATGCGCCATGCGGCGACGCTGCGTGCGCCGAGTCGGTTCAATCGGGTCAGGTCATCCGGAAAGGTTCGCGCTGAATCGGCCCAGAAGGCGCCACTGAATGGCGTGGCCGTACGCGAGGCCAGCTGCGCCTGGAATTCGTCGTTGCGCAGGCCGGTGAGTTGCGCCGCCAGTTGCAAGGCGTCCTGGCTGAGTAACTGCGCCTGCTTGATCTGCGCATCGAGGCCGGCCTGGGCCTTGTCGAGCTTGCGCCGCTGCGCGGCGACCTCCGGCGCTTCCGCCGGCGCGCCTTTGGCGGGCGGTGTTCCCAGTACCGCGAGCTGCGCCTGCAACGCTGACATTTGCGGGGTGAGGCTGGCGGCCAATTGGCGTGCTTGATCCTGCACCGCCAGAGCGGCACCACGCAGGTCGGCCAGTGGGGTATCCACATGTTTACTCTTGAGCGTCGCCTTCAGTGCATCGAGGTTTTTGCCCAATTGATCCAGCGCTTGCGCCGGGGTGGCAGCGGACATGGCCGAGGCCGGCGCGGCGCTGTCGTTCTGGGCGCGCACGGCGAAGCTGCCGCAGCAGAGCAATACAAGCAGGAGGGAACGGATGAGGATCGACATCCGGGCATCATCGGAGCGATCCGACAAGCGGTCAATCGCGTTTGCGGTGGGCGCCCCGGCCGGCATGGCGCCCGTTCAGATTGGCCGCGGTCAGGCCTGCCGCCGAATCGCCGTCGTGCGGGCACCGTGTGCAGGGGCAGCCATCCACCGACGACGGCGCGCGGGTCATGCGGCAGCGGATCGCGCTGCCGCTGCAGACACCTTCGAAGTTCGGCTCGGACGCGCTGGAATCCCGCGTCACGCCACTTGGTATCGTCACCGCCGCTGAAGCGGGCATCAAGCACAATGCGCTATCCATCACCCTGGTCTGTCGCATGATCTTCCGCTGGTTCGAATCCCTCATCGACGCGTTCAAGGAACCGGTCGACCGCACGCCGCCGCAATCGGTGGCGCGGTTCTATGTGTTCTACCTGCGTCAGGTGTGGCCGGTGTTCGCCGCGACCCTGGTGGTCGGCTTCGGCGTGGCGGTGGTGGAGGTGTCGCTGTTCGGCTTCATCGGACGCATCGTCGACATGGCCAGCGGCACGCCGGCGGATCTGTTCCGCCTGCATGGCCAGGCGTTGCTGTGGATGGCGCTGGTCGCACTGCTGGCGCGGCCCCTGCTGGGCAGCCTGCACGACTTGCTGGTGAACCAGGCGATCCTGCCCAGTCTGACCAACCGCATCCGCTGGCAGAACCATCGTTACGTGATTCGCCAGAGCCTGGGTTTTTTCCAGAACGACTTCGCCGGGCGGATCGCCAACCGCGTCATCCAGACCGGCGCCAGCCTGCGCGAATCGGCGGTGCAGATGGTCGATGCGATCTGGTACATCGTCATCTACACCGGCAGTGCGATCGCGCTGTTCGCGCAGGCCGACGTGTGGCTGGCCGCGCCGCTGGTGGCGTGGGTGTTTTGCTATGTTGGCCTGCTGGCATTCTTCATACCGCGGGTGAAGGAGCGTTCGTGGAGAGCCTCGGAGGCGAAGTCGAAGCTGATGGGGCGCATCGTGGACGGCTACAGCAACGTCATGACTCTGAAGTTGTTTGCGCATACCCGCCGCGAGGAGGCCTACGTCGCCGATGCGATGGGCGAGTTGATCGGCAAGCATCGTCTGGCGACGCGTCTGACCACGGGCATGGACGCCAGCATCACCACCCTCAACGGGTTCCTGATCACCGGCACCTCGGCGCTGGCGATCTGGCTGTGGAGCGATGGCCGGGTGACGGTGGGCGCGATCGCGTTGTCGATCGGGCTGGTGATCCGCATCAACAACATGTCTGGCTGGATCATGTGGGTGGTCAACGGCATTTTCGAGAACATCGGCACCGTGCAGGACGGCATCACGACCATCTCGCAACCGCGCGCGGTGCAGGATCGCGAAGGCGCGATGCCGCTGGAGGTGACCAACGGCGCAGTGCGCTTCGAGCACATCCACTTCCACTATGGGAAGCAGGGTGGCGTGATCGCCGGGTTGGATCTGACGGTGCACGCGGGCGAAAAGATCGGCCTGGTCGGCCCCTCCGGTGCCGGCAAGTCGACCCTGGTCAACGTACTGCTGCGGCTGTATGACCTGGAGGCGGGGCGCATCCTGATCGACGGTCACGATATCGCTGGCGTCACCCAGGAAAGCCTGCGCTCGCAGATCGGCGTGGTCACTCAGGACACCTCGCTGCTGCATCGCTCGATCCGCGACAACATCCTGTATGGCCGTCCCGATGCCAGCGAGGCACAGATCGCCGAAGCGGTGCGCAAGGCGCGCGCCGACGAGTTCATTCCCGACCTGACCGATGGCGAAGGCCGTCGCGGTTACGAGGCACTGGTCGGCGAGCGCGGCGTGAAACTCTCCGGTGGCCAGCGCCAACGTATCGCGATCGCCCGCGTGTTGCTCAAGGACGCGCCGATCCTGGTACTCGACGAGGCCACCTCGGCGCTGGATTCAGAAGCCGAAGCGGCGATCCAGGACAGCCTCGACATCCTGATGCAGGGCAAGACGGTGATCGCCATCGCGCATCGGCTGTCCACGATTGCCCGGATGGATCGGCTGGTGGTGCTGGACAAGGGCGTGATCGTGGAAACCGGCACGCATGCGCAATTGATCGGGCGCGACGGCCTGTACGCGCGGCTGTGGAAGCGCCAGACCGGTGGCTTCGTGGCCGCGGAAGATGCGCAGGCGTGAGTCGCAGCGACGCACCTCGGCCGCTGGCGCAGGAGTGCCGCAGCGCCGACCTGGTGTGTGCCGATTGAGGAATCGTGACGTGGACGGACGGCAGCGCAGGCGGTTGGTCGCCAACTCGTCGACCACACTGCTTTTCAGCAGCAGGCGACCGCCGTGCAAGGCGAGCCGCCCAAAGATCGCTCACCATGCCGCTTTGACCAGATCGATCAGCGCCGCGTCACCACGGGTCGGCGAACGGGCGCCGTCGTGCGTGCTGCAGGCTGACAGATGACGCGTCGCGTTGCGGATCGCAACAGCGCGGCTGACGCGCCGGAAAGACAGTTGACTCGGCAGCGCCTGTCACGAAGCCTGCGCTGACCACACAAGATCGCTACCGGCGGGGACGGCCTCGGCCTGCCTGCCCGGATCAATCCCGTAACGGTCTTTCAGGAACCCCGCGATCAGTGAGCCACGCAGTTGTTCCCGCTCAAACGTGAAGCGATGCGAGAAGGCGCTGGCCGGTATCGGGTTGTCGCGCGCCTCAGCCAGCCCTCGCGGCAACACGTCTTTCGCCAGTCCCTCGCGCAGGCGCAGGCGCAAGGGAACCACCGGGTTGTTGCGCACCAGCGGATAGCTGGTCGGTTCCGCAAATTCTTCGAAGCCGTAACAACGGGTGTAGAACTGGGAATGTCGCGGATGGACACCAATCACCACATCGGTCAGGTCGGTGTGCAATCCATAATAGACGGCCCAGCGCATCATGCTGAACAACGCGCCGATGCCGCGTGCAGCCGATTGGCGACGATCTGCCAGCATCCCCACCTCAAGCAGGCGGCGTCCCTTGCCGCGCAGCTCATCGAGCTCTCGTGCATAGACGCTGTCCAGCGCGAGGCCCATGGGATTGTCGCGGAACAGGGTCATCGTGTAACCGACATCCGGCCCTTCAGGCCCCCATATCACGCAAGCGTGCTTTCCGACGGCACCGGGAACGGCATGCATGCCGAACGGATTCTCGTCGATCAGCCCCATTTGCGTATAACGCTGATAGACCAGCCGCCATGCTGATTCCACCTGTTCGAGGGTGCTCGCGCAGGCACACCATGGCTCACTCTTGGACACCGCTGAGCCAGTGGGGCGTGCCGTGATGTCGATCGCTGTCTCGGGCATGTGTATTGATCCAATTGAGTTCATGTTTCAGCCGCCTGTTCGCGGTGTGTCGTTTCGTGGCGGGCCACGTTGTATCGCGTGAAATGCGCCACGATGTCCCGCAACCCCTGGCCAGCGTGTTTGCAGTTGTCGAAAACTTTCATGACTGGACGGCGAAACCTGATCAGGTGTGGGCGGCGGCACATATCCATGCCTTGGGTCGTTGAAAAAAACGACCAGCGCCCCTCTTGAACGCCGTACCTTTCTGTCTGCAAACGTGCTAGCAACGGTGGAAATTTTACGCGATGGACATACTATGGTTTTGTGCGCTGCGTAGGAATATCGCGGGAAGAAAAACGCAGAAAACCGAACCAACTGTGATGCCCGTTGTGAAAGGTGGCTCGATTCGCGTCGCATGTCAGCAGCCCAACATCGGTCCGCTACGACGCGCGCATTCCATCGACGCGCGTATTCCACCGTGCGGCAACATACCACAGAGAGGCAGCAGTCCTGAGGCCGCCAGGTTGATCCTCGTCGAGTGGGGAAGAGCATCCGCTCAGTTATGTTGCTAACGTAACCAAGTGCGAAATTCTCGGGGAAACCACGCCGCGACTGGCACACGCCACGCGCATCGCCTGGCTTGCTGGCGAGCTTCTTCGCGGTGACCCTGCAGTGTGCCAGCGGCGGTGTCAGCCACTCACTCGACACCGATGATTGGGTGCTTTGCGTTCTGAAAGAACGTATTTGGGGAGATGTCTTCGGCGCCGGTATAGTGTTTGAGTTGGCGAGCTGGATACCAGGCACACAAGATAATCAACATCAACCGCTACATGAGCTGATGTCGGGTATTTTGCGCAGAATAACGAAATTATAATAAATGAGTGGGTGCGTGCCATGGACCGGGATACCAAAGCAAGCATTCTGTGCGCAGGTATCGCCGCGCCTTCGGCAGACAACTCACAACCGTGGCGGTTTGCGTGGTCGGGCGACGACCTGGATCTCCGCATCGACGCGAACCGCAGCGGCCACGTATCCGATACTCGCTACGTGCTCAGCGACCTGGCTGCCGGCGCATGCCTTGAAAACATGATCATCCACGCCCGCTCACTCGGTTATGCAGCGGACGTGCAGACTTTCCCGAGCGATGATGACGAGCTATGGGTGGCGCGGACCCGTTGGCGCCTCGAACCCCAGGCTGGTCAAGCGGAGCCGCTGGCTGCGGCCATCGAACAGCGTCACACCGACCGCAGCTTCCCTTGGCGCGGTCCAATCAGCGCCGATACGCAGGCGGGGTTGAGCGCGCATGCCGCGTTGATTCCCGGGCAGCGGTTGTATTGGCCATCGACGCCGCGTGCGCGAAAGGCCGCACTCAGCGTCATCAGGCAGGCCGAAACGCTGCGCTTCAAAAGTCCGACGCTGCACTCGGAACTGTTTTCGAGCATCCGTTTTGCCGTTGGCTGGCATTCCACCTGCGAGGAAGGTCTGGCCCCGCGCGCACTGGCCGTGGAACCACCGATGCGCCCGCTCTTTCAGGCGCTGCGTCGCCCCGCGTTGATGAGCATGCTCAACCGGTTCGGCACGGCCTCGGTGCTGGGCTGGCGCTCGGCCTGGCTGCCGATCCGGCTGTCGCCGGGCCTGTGTCTGCTGGTCATTCCGACCACGACACGCTCCGATGTGCTCGCCGGTGGCCGCGCTTTGCAGCGCGTGTGGCTTCAAGCCACCCTGGCCGGACTGTCGGTCCAGCCGTACGCGGCGCCAGGAGTACTCAGCCTGGGCTTCGTGCCGGTTGAGCCAGCCTTCGAGCAGTCGATCTCGCGCATGGGTTCGGCCCTGAGCGAGCTGTGTGGTTCCGGACACGGACTCGTGTTTTTACGGCTCGGTTATGTGCGTTCCGCACCGCAAGGCCGCAGTGGGCGACGTGCGCTCGCGAGTTTCGGCGCTTTCCCCTAGGAGCGTGGGCGGTAGAAACCAAGTGAGCGAGGCAAAGTGGATTTGAGTCAGGTTTTTCGATCGTTTGAGGCGAATAGCCGTAGCTATTCAACGAAAAGGAGCGGAAAAGCTGGCCAAAACCAC
>JBDTKM010000205.1:0-10725 GCA_039935315.1 Rhodanobacter sp.
CATCCGTATCGAAGACGGGCCGCCGATGATCAAGAGCGAGGCCGCCCAACTGACCGGTTGGACCTATGTCGACATCGCCAATCGCGACGTCGGATCGTATGTCGCCGAGGCGCAGAAACTGGTGGCAAGCCAGGTCAAGTTGCCCGCTGGCTACTCGCTGAGCTGGTCCGGGCAATACGAGTACATCCAGAAGGCGAACAAGAACCTGGCGCTCGTCGTGCCGGTGACCATCGTCCTCATCGCCCTGTTGTTGTACATGGCCTTCCGTCGCATCTCCCATGTCCTGATCATCTTGGGAACCTTGCCGATGGCGCTGGCCGGCAGTTTCTGGTTGTTGTACCTGCTCGGATACAACATGTCCGTGGCGGTCGCGGTGGGCTTGATCGCGCTGGCGGGCGTCACCACCGAAATCGGCGTGGTCCTGATTGTCTACCTGAATCAATCGGTCGCCCGCTATCAAGAAAAGTGCGTGGCAACGGATCTGCCGCTGAGTTTCGATGGTCTGCGCGATGCGGTGCGCGACGGCGCGCTGCTGCGTCTTCGGCCCATTGCGATGACCGCGGTCGCGATCATCTCGGGCCTGCTGCCGATCATGTTTGGTGCAGGCACTGGCTCGGAAGTCATGCGTCGTATCGCAGCGCCGATGGTCGGTGGAATGGCCAGCTCGCTGATCCTAACCATGCTGGTGATTCCGGCGGCCTACCTGCTTTGGGAATGGCATCGCTTGCGCAAGCTGGACGAGCGGCCCGTTGAGGTGATGCAAAGGAATTCATCCATCGAGGACTAAAGAAAGTCCGGGAGAAGAACATGACATACCGAAAAGTCACCGCGATCATCGATGTCGGAAGTCTCGAGGCAGTCGAACGCGCGGTGCAACAAATGGGAACGTTCGAGGTAGCTGTCACGCGGATCAAGGGCTACGGCAACTACAAGAACTTCTGCAGCGCCCAATGGTAGTCCGAACAGGCGCGAGTGGAGGTGTTTGCCCAGCAGGAGCAAGCGGAAGCCTTGGTTGATGCCATCTGCCGCGCGGCCTAAGTCGGACCTGAGAGCCAAGGTGTCGTCGCCGTAGTGCCGGTGGAAGCGATCCACCGCATCAAGGACTACCTTCCGCCATCGACATCATGAACTGCCATCTCACGTCGAGGCGGATTCGACGACACACGTTTCCCGATAAGGAAGTCGGGTATCAACTTTTCACGCCGGCCATTGATCCGTTGAGTGGGGTTTTTCGTGACGGGATGAGATATATTTGTTCAAGAAGTAGGTGAATGCCCCTGATCCGAAAGTACCGCATCTGGCAGGCGACCAGGCTCGGGTCTTCCCGCCATGGTGGCGCACATTCAATGACTGCTTTGAGGCAATGCGATTAAGGCGTCCACCGACAGCTCTTGGCCGTTCGTTGCCAGTCGAATCCGCTGCTCAGCGTACCGGTCGAGCCTCGCCATCTCTGCTGGTGAATGCGGCCTGGCGTGATGTCGGAGATGGGCAACGAGCTGGCGATGGTGGGCAGCGCGGCCGCTGGCCGTGGCCGGTTTCGCTGGCAACTCCGGTCAGTTGTCGTGGCGGAGGCGGGCAGGTGCCTGGCGTTTTGCCTTCACCAATCGGTCGGCCGGTAGTCCTTCAGGAACTGTCCCCACACATGTTCACCGGTCTTGATGCCATGAATGATCGGATCGACGATGCGTGCCGCACCATCGATGATGTCCAGCGGCGGATGGAAGCGTTCTTCCTGCACTTTCCTCGCGGCCAGTGCTGCCGGGTCCTCGTCGGTGACCCAGCCGGTGTCCACGCTGTTCATGTGGATGCCGTCGTTGTGGTAGTCGGTGGCCGCCGTGCGCGTCATCATGTTCAGCGCCGCCTTGGCCATGTTGGTGTGCGGGTGGCGCGTGGTCTTGAAGTTGCGATAGAACTGCCCTTCCATCGCCGACACGTTGACGATGTGTTTATCCCGCTCGGCGGTGCGCAACATCAAGGGCTTCAGCCGCGCGTTGATGATGAAGGGCGCGATGGCATTGACCAGCTGTACTTCCAGCAATTCCACCGAGGGCACCTCGGCCATCAACAGGCGCCATGAATTGCGTTCGCGCAGGTCGACTTGCTGCAAGTCCTGGTCGAGGCGGCCTTCAGGGAACAAATGGCTTTGCGCCAGCAGCTCTTCCGGCAGCAAGGGCAGTTGCGACAGTTCGGCAGCGCGGCTGAGGCCTGGCAGCGCGGTGACTGCTCCGGCGATGGCGGTTTCAGGCAGGATGCTGGAGCCACGCAGGCCTTCGTAGTGACCGATCAAGGCGCGCACGCTGTCGGGCAGGTCGGACAACGCAGAGGTTTCCCCCTCCATCATGTGCGTGTAGAAGGCCGGCGGGCGGCGCACCGTCTGGCAGGCGTTGTTGATGATGAAATCCAGTCGCGGGCGGGTCGCAACCAGCTCGTGGCAGAACGCTTCAACGCTGGGCGTGTGGCGCAAGTACAGCCCGTAGATCTGCAGCCGGTGCTGCCAGTCGGCGAAGTCTGGCTCAGCGGCGTAACGCGTTGCCGAATCGCGCGGGAAGCGGGTGGTGACGAGCAACTCGGCGCCGGCCCGCAGCAGCTTCAGCCCGGCCTGGTAACCGATCTTCACCCGACCGCCGGTGAGCAGGGCGACGCGTCCACGCAAGTCGGCCAGTTCGCTGCGCTTGGCGTAGTTGAACGCCGCACATTCCGGACACAGCTGGTCGTAGAAAAAATGGAGCGTCGTGTACTTGCGCTTGCACACGTAGCAGTGCTTTGGCTCGACCGATTCCCGCGGCTGGGCGGCATCGTCATGCGGGCCGATGTCGTGGGTCAGGAAGCCCTCCGGCGCGAACACGTTCGGCGTGGTGAATACCGGCCGGCGCCGCAAGCTGCGGATACCGGTCTGGTTGAGTACGCCGTCTTCAGCCTCGATCTTCGCCACATGGCGCGCCTTCTCGGCCGCTTTGAGGCGGATCCGACGGGTTCCGGCGTCGGGGTGATACGCGCGCGCCACCGCCTGGTGCAGGCGCTGACGATCCTCGGCCGGCACGCTGTCCAGCAATTCGCGATCATTGGCCACGTCCTCCAGCAGTTGCGCGGCAGCGCCCAAGCGCGTCCGCAAGTCTGCATTGGCATGATCCGGGTCCGGGGGCATGGTCGGGGTCATCGTCAACGCAGGGTCCGTGCCCGAGGGTTCGCCGCCTGGCTCACACGCCCACCTCGTCCTTGTAGGCATCCACCGGGATGCAGGCGCACATGATGTTCTTGTCGCCATAGGCGTTGTCCACGCGCGCCACCGGCGGCCAGTACTTCTGCAGTTTGAGACTGGCCAGCGGGAACGCTGCCAGTTCGCGCGGGTAGGCATGCGTCCACTCGCTGGCGCTGACCATGGTCGCCGTGTGCGGCGCGTTCTTCAGCGGATTGTCCTCGCGATCGAGCTTGCCATCCTCGATCGCGCGGATCTCGTCACGGATCTGGATCATCGCGTCGATGAAGCGATCCAGCTCATGCTGGGATTCGCTCTCGGTCGGTTCAACCATCAGCGTGCCGGCCACCGGGAAGCTCAGCGTGGGCGCGTGGAAGCCGAAGTCGATCAGGCGCTTGGCGACGTCCTCGGCGCCGATGCCGGTGGCGTCCTTCAGTGCGCGCAGGTCGAGGATGCACTCATGCGCGACCAGGCCGTTGCGCCCGGTGTACAGGGTCGGGTAGTGCGGCGCCAGTCGCTTGGCGATGTAGTTCGCGTTGAGCAGCGCGACCTGGCTGGCCTTGAGCAGGCCTTGCGACCCCATCAGGGTGATGTACATCCAGCTGATCGGCAGGATGCTGGCCGATCCGTAGCTGGCAGCGGAGACCATGCCGACGCGTGGCGAGGGCGTGCCGTCATCTGTCCTGCGGGCAGCTTCTCCCGCGGGGAGCAGGGACGGCAGGAAGGGGGCGAGATGGGACTTGACTGCGCACGGGCCCACGCCGGGGCCACCGCCGCCGTGCGGGATGCAGAAGGTCTTGTGCAGGTTCAGATGAGACACATCCGAGCCCCACTTGCCGGGCTTGGCCAGGCCCAGCAGCGCATTCATGTTGGCGCCGTCGGTGTACACCTGACCGCCGTGCGCGTGCACGATGTCGCAGATCTCCACAATGTCCTCTTCAAACACCCCATGGGTGGAGGGGTAGGTGATCATCAAGGCGGCAAGGCGATCGGCATGCTTTTCGGCGGCGCGGCGGATGTCCTCGACGTCGACGTTGCCGTGCGCGTCGCACTTGGTCACCACCACGGTCATGCCGCACAGGTGGGCAGAGGCCGGGTTGGTGCCGTGGGCGGATTCGGGGATCAGGCAGATATCGCGGTGGGCCTCGTTGCGCGAGCGGTGGTACGCGCGGATCGCCAGCAGACCGGCGTACTCGCCTTGGGCGCCCGAGTTCGGCTGCAGGCTGACCGCGTCGTAGCCGGTCGATTCGACCAGCATCGCTTCGAGGCCGTCGATCAACTCCTTGTAGCCCCGCGTCTGCGTGGCCGGAGCCAGTGGGTGGATGTTGCCGAATTCGGGCCAGGTCACCGGGATCATCTCGGCGGTGGCGTTGAGTTTCATCGTGCACGAGCCCAGCGGGATCATGGTGCGATCCATGGCCAGGTCCTTGTCCGCCAGCGCGCGCATGTAGCGCAACAATTCGTGCTCGCTCTGGTAGGTGTTGAACACCGGGTGGGTGAGAAACGCGCTGGTGCGGCGCAAGCCGGTGGGCAGGGCGTCGGAGGCCGCGGCGTCGAGCGCGTCCACATCCATGCCGTCGATACCGAACACCTTGCCAAGCTGGATCAGGTCCTCACGCGTGCTGGTCTCGTCGAAGCTGATGCCGACGCTGCGCTCGTCGATATGACGCAGGTTGATGTGCGCCGCTTCGGCGCGGGCGTGCACGGCCGCGGCATCAATATCGGTGACGTGCAAGGTGTCGAAGAATTCCTTGCCCACGGCGACACCCTTGCGGCGCAGCGCGGCGGCGAGAATCGTCGCCAGCCGGTGCGTGCGCCGGGCGATCCGGATCAGTCCCGCCGGGCCGTGGTAGACCGCGTACATGCTGGCCATCACCGCCAGCAGCACCTGGGCGGTACAGATGTTCGAGGTGGCCTTCTCGCGGCGGATGTGCTGCTCGCGGGTTTGCAGGGTGAGGCGGTAGGCGTGCTTGCCTTCAGCGTCGATCGACACGCCGATCAGCCGCCCTGGCATCGAGCGCTTGTAGGCATCGCGGCAGCCCATGAAGGCAGCGTGCGGGCCACCGTTGCCGAATGGCACGCCGAAGCGTTGCGAGTTGCCCACCACAATGTCCGCGCCCCATTCGCCGGGCGCGGCGAGCAGGGTCAGCGCGAGCAGGTCGGTGGCCACGGCAACCAGACCGCCGCGCGCGTGCACGGCGTCGGCGGTGGCCCGATAGTCATGGATACTGCCGAAGCTGTCGGGGTATTGCAGCAACACGCCAAAAGCCTCGGTGCCGGCAGCGTCCTCGTCGGCGCCGACAACCAGCTCGATGCCCAGCGGTTCGGCGCGCGTGCGGACCACTTCCAGCGTCTGCGGATGGACGCCGCGCGACACAAAGAACACGTTGGACTTCGACTTGCACGAGCGCTTGGCCAGGGTCATCGCCTCGGCCGCTGCGGTGGCTTCGTCCAGCAGCGAGGCGTTGGCGATTTCCATCCCGGTGAGGTCGGCGCACAGGGTCTGGAAGTTGATCAGCGCCTCCATCCGGCCTTGCGAGATTTCCGCCTGATACGGCGTGTAGGCGGTGTACCAGGCCGGGTTCTCCAGGATGTTGCGCAGGATGACGTTCGGCGTATGGGTGCCGTAATAGCCTTGACCGATGAAACTGCGGAACACCTGGTTCTTGTCGGCGATGGCGCGGATCTGCGCCAGCGCATCGACCTCGGTGACCGCGCGTGGCAACGCCAGCGGTGCTTTTGACTTGATCCCGGCCGGCACGATCGCGTCGGTCATCGACTCCAGTGAATCGTGGCCGATGACGTGCAGCATTTGCGCAATCTCGGCGTCGTTGGGGCCGATATGACGCTCGATGAAGGCACCGTGGTTTTCAAGCTCACGCAGGGAAGGTGACGGATTGTGGCTCATGAGGGGCGTCCGATAGTGGCCGATAAAGGCCGGCGTGCATGCCGCACGCGGGGCGCCCCTCTGTCCTTTTGCCTGAGAGTTTGGAAACGCGTGAGCGTCTCGTGCCCCTTCGGCGGCGGCTTGCGCCGATGAAGGCAGCCGCTCTCTCCAGAGTGTTTGTGCGTGGTGGTATGGGGGCCTGAGCGATTACGGGCGTTGCGTCTTCGGCAGCGGACGAACCCGTGTACGGTCGTCCGCTTCTCCCACCATGCGCTTGCCGCGGTGATTATACAGGTGTGCGGCAACGCATCGGAACGCAGGTTTTGATTGACCGGGGAGTGAGCCGGATCTTGCCGCTTGGTCGCAACCCACTCTGATACGATCCTCCAAAGCCCTGCATGCCTGGAATGTCGCTGACGGTTCGTGCCGCCCGCGGTGAGAGCAGGATGCTGCCAGCGCGCTCCCGATCTGGACGTCGTGCCCGCTGCAGCCCACAGGCGCAGCCGAAACCAGCGGAGAATCCTGATGAGACTGTTCGACAGCCAGCGCGCACCCAATCCCCGTCGCGTGCGCTGGTGCATGGCCGAAAAGGGCATTGCTGACATCGAAATCGTGCCGGTCGACATCTTCAAGGGTGAGCACCGCAACCCTGATTACGCGGGGCGCGCCGGCTTCGCCCACGTTCCGGCGCTGGAGCTGGACGACGGCACCACGATTACCGAGTCCGTCGCGATTTGCCGTTATCTGGAGAGTCGCTATCCCGAACCCAACCTGTTCGGCCGCGACGCGCAGGAAATCGCGGTCGTCGAGATGTGGACGCGGCGCGCGGAAATGCTGCTCGCCACCCCGCTGATGCAGGCCGTACGCCATGGTCATCCGGCGCTGGCCGCGCTGGAACAGCAGGTGCCGGAGGTGGCCGCCTGGTGCCGCAGTGCGGCCGAACGGGCGCTGCCCTTGTTCGATCGCCGGCTCGGCGAAAGCCGCTTCATCGCCAGCGATCGCCTGACCATCGCCGATATCGTCGCCTTCACAGGCGTCGACTTCGCGCGAATGATCAAGTTTCGACCCGCCGAGGAGCTGGTCCACGTGGCCCGCTGGGTCGCGGCGATGCGCCAACGTCCGGCTGCGGCGGCGGGCGTGTGAGCGCCTACCCACGCTCGGGTCGGGCCAGTCCATGCAGCCGCCGCGACTTTGGGCAGGTTCAGTCTCGCCTGGTGGAGCGGACACGATGCGGTTTGGACGCGTTGGTGTCCTGCTCGGTAACCGGGATCTCGTTTGCCAGGTGACCCCATGATTCACATCGGTGAAATTGATCACGTGGTGTTGCGTGTCGTGGACATGAAGGTGATGCAGCGCTTCTATTGCGACGTGCTGGGCTGCCACGAAGAACGTCGGCAGGACGGGATTGGGTTGGTCCAGCTGCGCGCCGGAGCGTCGCTGATCGACCTGATGGCTGTCGACGGCGAGCTGGGCCGTCACGGTGGTGCCGCGCCCGGCAGCGAAGGGCACAACATGGATCATGTCTGCCTGCGGGTGGAGAACTACGACGAGGGGGCGATCCTGAGTCATCTCAAGGCGCATGACGTGCGCATCGGCGAGCTGGGAATGCGTTACGGCGCGCGCGGCAAGGGTCGATCGATCTATCTGTTTGACCCGCAAGGCAACATGATCGAGCTGAAGGGGCCGGCGGAAACCGACTGACGCAGCGCGCTCGCCTGCATCGTCAATGCGCATGACACCCGCTGTGGGTATGGTTGCGGATTGCGTAACGCGGGTCCATCGTGCGCTTCGATGGCGCATCCATGCAGCGCACCGGGGATTCACCAGCAGGCTATCGAGAACGACGGCTTTTTTGCGCGATGGGCCGAGGTCAGCCGACCGCCTGGGCGATTCCGTTGCGAGTCATCTACGAGGTGTCCACATGGGCGTTCGTCGCTGGATTGCGTTGCTGCTTGGCATTTTCACCGCAGCGGTCTGTCTCTATCTTCCGTTTGTCCCGCAGACGATCCTGCCGATCGGGGCGAAGCCGCTGGATCGCCAGCATTACCTCATCCAGGCGAGTTCCTACGCGGTTCCGCTGCCCGCCGGATTGCGTGCCGGTGACGTCGTGGATACCGCACGCATGGATGTGTCCTCGCGGCTTGGCTTGATGACGTTTGCGCTGGTGCCGGCGGGTACCCGCATCACCCTGGCTGTGGACCGATCGGGCCGTGAGCTTCAGTTGCCCGTGGAGTTCGTGCCCACACCGCTCACCGCGCTCAATACGGTCGACGTGGTGCTTGGCATTGCCTTGATCTGGCTGGTGGCCGCGTTGGGCCTGCTTATCCTGTGGCGAGGCACCCGCCTGGCGGCTGCGGGCGTGGGAATCTGGTGTCTGGCGAAGCTGTGCTGGGAGATTCCGATCAGCCTGCCGCTACCGTTGCCGCTGGTGGGCTGGATCGGTGTCGGCGGGGTGGCGCTGTTCTACTCCAGCGCGCTGATCGGCGCGTATCTGCTGGCCGAGGATCTTGCGTGGGAGCAGACCTGGAATCCGTTGCGGCGCTGGAGCCGTGCGGGATTCCTGCTGCTGGTGGTGGTCTACCTTGCCGCGTTCCTGGGGAATGACCTGGCGTTCCATCTCGGCGGCCGCTGGATCTTCAACCCCACCCATTTCAATGTCAGGATGATCGCGTATTTGCTGGCGTTCGCCATACCCGTCGGCATGCTGGTGTCGCGTTATGGCAAGGTGCAGGCGAAGAACCGTGCCCGCATCCGCTGGGTCCTGCTGAGCCTGGGCGGCGTCGTGGCGGCGTATCTGGTGAACAGCGATTTCGCCAGCACGGTGTTAAGCAGCGTGCAGATCGACATTTTGTACGACGTGTTCAACGCGGCGGCGTTCATCGGTTTCACCTATGCGGTGTTGCGGCATCGACTGGTCGCCTTGCAGTGGGTGTTGAATCGCGCCCTGGTGTCCGCCATCGCGATCGCCATTGTGTTCGCCGTGTTTGGCTTCATGGAGAGCCTGATCGAACATGAGGTGCTCGGGCACCGGGCAAGTACGCTGGTTGCGCTGGTCGTTCCGCTGGCGCTCGGTATTCTCGTCGAGCAGCTGAAGGAACGCATCAAACACGGGGTGAAATACCTGTTTTTCCGCAAGCAGTTTCGTGCGGAGGCCGCCTTGTCACAATTTTCGAGGGAATGCGGTTACATCACCGACGCAGGGGTTCTGGTGGAACGTGCCGTGGCGGAAGTGATGCGGGATGTCGGCGCGCCTGCCGCTGGCATGTATGAAAATTCGGGTAACGGCTATAGCCGCCTGTACCAGCGCGGTAGCCGGAACTTTCCGAATCCGCTGGCCATTGACGATACCGCGTGCGTCAGGCTGCGCGCCAGTCTGGCCGAGACCCGTCTGGACGGTCTCGACAGCAGTCTGGGTGCCGATGGCGTGGCTTTTCCGGTCGCGCTGCGCGGTGTGCTCAGCGGGGTGCTGGTGTTGGCGCCGCGACCGGGTGAGTTGTACACCCCGAAGGAACGGGAGTTGCTGCAGCAGTTGACCCATCAGGTCGGTGCGTCCCTGCATGCCATGTACGTCAGTCGGACCCGGGCGTTCGTGACCGAGGTGGCCAACGGCTTGTTGCCATCGGCAGAGCAAACCCAGGCGGTGGCGAGGCAATTGACGCAGGCGCAGCAGGCTGTGTGACGGCCAGCCACGCCACGGAAAACCTGAACGGCGAAAAGACAAAAGCCGCCTCGCGGCGGCCTTCGTTTATAGTGGTGCCCGGGAGAGGACTCGAACCTCCACGGAGTTGCCCCCGCTAGCACCTGAAGCTAGTGCGTCTACCAATTCCGCCACCCGGGCAAGTATCACGTCGCTCCACGAGCTGCGTGAGCCGCGTAATGTAGGCATCAGCACTCGGCTTGTCAACTCTTTTCACCCCGATGCATAGTGTCGTGTCATTCTGCGCGACGCCGGAAACACAAGGATATTCAGTGACCAGAAAAACTCCCCCCAAGCCCGACCAGGGTCAGGCTCATCATTCCTCCGCCGAACCGGGCTCCTCCGCTGATTCGAAGCAGCGCCCGGGCGCTGCTTCGGCGAAGCGACGCAACCGGGCTGCCGCGGGCGCCGTGCGTGACCCGCATGCCCAGCGCGAGGCCCAGCGTTACGAGCACCCCATCCCCAGCCGTGAGGTGATCCTGGCGCTGCTGGAGGAGCGCGGCGAGCTGTTGACCGAGGCGCGCATCGCCGAAGCCCTGCAGATGCACGACGAGTCCGATCTCGAGGCATTGCGCAAGCGGCTCGCCGCGATGGTGCGCGACGCGCAGCTGCTGCTGGGTCGGCGCGGCGGCTACGCGCCGACCCGCAAGCTCGACCTGATCGCCGGCCGCGTACTGGCCAATGCCGAAGGTTACGGTTTCCTGCGCCCGGATGAGGGCGGTGAGGACTTGTACCTGTCGCCACAACAAATGCGCATCGTGATGCATGGCGATCGCGTGCTGGCCAGCGTGGTCGGGATCGACCGGCGCGGGCGCAAGCAAGGCGCGATTGCGGAGGTGTTGGAGCGGCGCTCGCCGCGCCTGGTCGGCCGCGTACTGGTGGAGGACGGCGTGACCCTGGTGCGACCCGACGACCGCCGCCTGAACCAGGATGTGATGATCAAGC
>JBDTKM010000206.1:0-5511 GCA_039935315.1 Rhodanobacter sp.
CATCGAAGTGCCCCTCGGCGACGCTGACATGGCCATCGACCAGTATGTGCGGGTGTGTCAATTGTTGTTTCAATTGCTGATCTATGATCGCAATGACAAGCGGATCGTCATCGCGTCCGCTGCAGAAGCCGTTAATCCGCACCGCGCGATAGATCGCGTCTGTGGCGGGATCACCGTCATGGCCGAGTTGGCTGAGCACCCACTGCACGAAGCTGATGTCTTCAGGATTGCTATTGCTGGCGTTCTTCCCAACCGACTGGGAGAGATTCCAGTAGAACTTGTCTCCGATGATGACCGGGCGCATGGCTAGCTCCTCGCTTTTCCGTTGACGGTTCATTCGATCGCCCGTTCGCGGCGATGCCGGCGTAGCTGGGGCGCCGGGCGGTACGCTCACCGTGCGGTTTCAGCGCCACAGCGGCCATTCGCGGGCTGGCGTAGGCCGAGCGGCCGAGCGGCCGAGCGGGCAGCGCGGCCCAGTCAGAGCAGGCCCTTGCGTGCGTGATGTGCGGTGGCCATCCGTGACCCGCAGCAGCAGGGTTCCCTGCGACACCCTGCGGCAGCCACCTGCGGCTATTCGGATTTCACGCCGGCGTCCTTCAACGATTCGAGCTTGCCCAGATCGACGCTCGCTACGGCCTGCTTCAACACTTCGATGTTGTCGGCGCTGCCGTGGGCCTTGACCGTGAAGCGCTTGCCGACGACCACGCTGTACTCGCCGGATCTGGACTGGCTGTCCCACGCCTCGTGCACCAGATTGCCGCCGGCGCTGTAGGTCTTCTCGTAGCCGTGATCCGTTTCCTTGTCCTCTTCCGGCGCCATGGCCGCGGCCATCGCGATGAAGCCCTTGGCGCCACCGGTATCGGCCACCTCCAGCGTGATGCGGCGGTTGTTGTCGCCGCTGTACTCGGCGCTCGCCTCGGACACCTGCATGCCCATCGCGCCGTTGCGTTCGGCCGACAGGCTGGTGCGCTTGAGATTGCCCAGACTTTCAGGCAGGAATGTCTTGATCTGGGCGGGCGCCAGCGCCTCCACCGGGCCGTTGCTGCCGGACATCGCGCCCATCATCTTGCCCATCGCGGCCGCCTGCGCGTTGCTGTCACCGGACTTCTGCGCAGCCTCCATCTGCTGGCCTGCCTGCGCGGTCTGCTGACCCATCGCAGCGAGCTTGCCCAGCGCGCTGTTGCTGTCGACACTGACGTTGTCGCCGCCGCTGCTGAGTTGCATCCCGCCCATGGCGGCGGCACCGCCCAGCGCACCGACGAAGATCAAGCCGACGACCAGACTGACGATCCAGCCGAGCACGATCGCAATGATCACGGTGACGGCGGTATAACCGGCGGCCTTCTCCGGCGGACACCTCATCGTGTGCGGCAGGCCCAGATACAACAGATAAATGCTGTAGACGCCGCCCGCGATCACGATCAACAGGCCCAGCCAGGGTACGATCACGGCAATGCCGGCAATCCACGCGGCGGTCCACGAGTAGGCGACCGTCTTCAATGCCTGCGCCATGTTCTGCTGGCCGCCGAAGGTTCCGGCCAGCGCATTGATGATCAGCGCCAACACATAGACCAGCACCAGCGACAGCGCATAGCTCAGCACCATCCTGGCAATGCCTGCGCCGATCGAGCTGCGCACGGTGATGCCAAGGAAACTGGTGCCGATCACGCTGCCCTTGATGAATTGCGCGATGACCGGCAGGGCCGCCACGATGGCGATGTAGCCGGCATACAGGCCGCCGACCGTGCCGGGTTCGGCGGCAGCCACCGGCCACTCGGTTTTCGGTGTGGTCAGGATATTCCTGACACGCGCAACGATGTTGGCGGAATCCATGGTCTCTCCTGAATCGTGGCTGTTGCCCCAGTCCAATACGCTGGCCCCATGGCATGTCGTCGGCCTGACTGGACGATGCCGGCCTGCGGCAAACGTACGCCGGGCGCCGTAAGCTGCCTATCGGCCATTCGTGATACGCCACCTACCGCGGTGGCCTACGCCAGGGCGTAGGCAAACCGTCCGTCTTCGCCCACGCTGGCGTTGATCTCGTGCACGGCTTCGCTGTGGCTCATGCGCTCGAGTACCTCACCAGCAACTTCCGGAAGAAGACTTCCGCTCAGGATGTTGTCGATGTTGCGCGCGCCCGAGTCGACTTCGGTACAGCGCGCGGCGATGGTATCGACGAGGCTTTCGTCATAGCTGAAGCGGGCGCCATGGTTGGCCAGGATGCGTCTGGCGATCTTGTCGAGTTTCAGCCGCACGATCTTCTTCATGTTGACGTCGCGCAGCGGGTAGAACGGGATCACTGTGGTGCGGCCGATGAAGGCGGGCTTGAAGTGGTTCTGCAGCTCCGGCCGCAGGAGCTCGTTCAGCGCCTCGACTGCGGGCACCTCGCCCGCGCCGGCGCAGGCCTGCATGATCAATTCGGTGCCGGCGTTGGAAGTCAGGATGATGATCGTGTTCTTGAAGTCGATCTCACGGCCCTCGCCATCTTCCAGCACGCCTTTGTCGAACACCTGGAAGAACAGTTCCAGCACGTCGGGATGCGCCTTCTCGATCTCGTCCAGCAGCACCACCGAATACGGCCGCCGGCGCACCGCCTCGGTCAGCACGCCGCCTTCGCCGTAGCCGACGTAGCCTGGTGGCGAGCCTTTCAGGCTGGAGACGGTATGCGCCTCCTGGTACTCGCTCATGTTGATGGTGATCATGTTGCGCTCGCCACCGTAGAGAATGTCGGCCAGCGCGATCGCGGTTTCGGTCTTGCCCACGCCGGACGTACCGACCAGCAGAAACACGCCCTTCGGCTTGTTCGGATCCTCCAGGTTGGCGCGCGAGGTGCGCACGCGCTGGGCGATCGCCTCGAGTGCATGATTCTGGCCAATCACGCGTTCCTCCAGTTGTTCGCCCAGCTTCAGGATGTTCTGGATTTCGTCGGCCACCATCTTGCCAAGCGGGATGCCAGTCCACGCGGCGATGATCTGCGCCGCGGTGTTGGCATCCACTACTGCGTTGACCATGGGCGACTGGCCCTGGAGCGATTTGAGATTTCCACGCAATGCGTTGAGTTGGTCGACCAGGCCCGCATGCTCGGGCGCGTCGGCAGCAAGTGCCTCCGCTTCATCGAGCTTGGCATGGATCTGACCGACCAGTTCGAGCTCCTGCTTCCAACGCGTTTCCAGCGCTTCCAGCGAAGTCTTCAGCTCGGTGGTTTCGCTGTCGATCTCGGCCAGTCGTTTGGCGTGGTCGCTGCCGCCGGCGGATTCCTTCGCCAGCTGCTCGCGCTCGGTAGCGAGGATCTGCAGCCGTCGGCGGCTGTCTTCCACCGGCGCCGGAATCGCGTTGAGGCCGATGCCGATGCGCGCGCAGGCGGTATCCAGCACACTCACCGCCTTGTCCGGCAATTGGCGGCCGACAATGTAGCGGGCAGACAACTTGACCGCTTCGGTCACGGCCTCGTCAAGGATGCGTACGTGATGATGCTTCGCCATCGCCTTGGCCACGCCACGCAGCATGCTGACCGCGCGCGCCTCGTCCGGCTCGTCGACTTTCACCACCTGGAAACGCCGCGTGAGCGCGGCGTCCTTCTCGAAATATTTCTTGTACTCGCCCCAGGTGGTGGCCGCGATCGTGCGCAGTTCCCCGCGTGCCAATGCCGGCTTGAGCAGGTTGGCCGCATCGTTCTGGCCGGCTGCACCGCCGGCACCGATCAGGGTATGCGCCTCGTCGATGAACATGATGATCGGTTTGGGACTGGCCTTGACCTCGTCGAGCAGGCCCTTGAGCCGCGCCTCGAATTCGCCCTTCACGCTGGCGCCGGCCTGCAGCATGCCGAGATCCAGCGCCATCAGCTCCACCTTCTTCAGGATCGGCGGCACGTCGCCGGCGGCGATCCGTGCCGCCAGCCCCTCGACCACGGCGGTCTTGCCCACACCCGCTTCGCCGGTGAGGATCGGGCTGTTCTGGCGACGACGGGTGAGAATGTCGACCATCTGGCGAATCTCGCCGTCGCGACCAAGCACCGCGTCGAGCTTGCCCTCGCGCGCCCGTGCGGTGAGGTTGCTGCAGTACTTGTCCAGATGCGGCGTGGCGCTCGGCTTGCCGCCGCGCTCCGCTTCGCCGCTGGCAGCGGGCGCGCCATCGCCATCGTCGAAGCTGCGCGCCTCGCGAGCTTCGGCGGAGCCCTCCACCAACGCATGGAAGTTCTGCTGTAGCGATTCGACATTGATATCACCCAGGCAACGGGCTGATACCAGCCGGCGCAGCTCGGGCACGCCGACCAGCGCCACCAGCAGGTGGCCGCTCCGGATACGCGTCTCGCCAAACTCGATCGAGGCATAGGTCCAGGCGTGCTCGAGCAGCTCGGGGATGTGCCCCGACAGCGCTGGCGTTCGAGTGTTTCCGGTCTTGAAGCCATCGAGGATCTTGCCGAGTTCCTGCTCCAGTCGTTCCGGGGCCACCTCGAATTGGCGCAGGATGCGGCGGATATCGCTGTTGTCGACCTCCAGCAGTTTCAGCATCAGATGTTCGATGTCGACGTCATGATGGGTACGCGACATGCACAGGCCGGCAGCGCCTTCCATCGCACCGCGACAGATCGGGTTGAGCCGCGCAACCAGGGCACGCAAATTGATGCTCATGATCTTGTCTCCTTGCTTCGTGGCATGCGCCGGATGCGGGACGGCAGGCCGTGAATCAGTTCAAGCCCACAAATACGAAACGACATTCGTCGGCGGCGCGGGTGCTGCGCCGACCGGCCAACCAGCTATTCCAGCCCAGCCGCGTGGGCTTGCTGCCGCCGACACGCGCCCGTGGCACCGCTTCGGCCTGCAGCACCAGCTGAAGTTCCAGATCGAGCGCAAGACCGGAGAGAAAGCGCAACAGTTCCACCACACGCGCGAGCAACTCGCGCGAGGGCAGCAGGGCCTCGAAACCACGCAACTGCATCGGCCCGATCCGCACGCGCACGGTGGTCTGCCGATCCCAGAAGCGCGAGCCCAACACGCAACCTTCCCCGAAGCGATGGTTACGCCCCCCCAGACGAGTGCGATCGCGCGGAGGAATGCGCTGCCAGGTGCCGTGGCAGCCGATCACATCCACCGGCGCATCGACCACATCCCCGATCACCTGTGCCAGCGCCCCCACGCCGTGCGGGCGCTGCGCCACCAGTCCGCTGTAGTAGCCAAGCGCAGCGGCTGGCAGCGGAGTCTTCGCCGCACTGGCGTGCGTGCGCGGCTCCACCAGTGCGTGCAATGCCGGCGTGCCCAGTCCGATCAGGTCGTAGATATGGCGCAATACGCCGCTGCTGCCGTTATCGCCCGCCAGTTCCTGGCTCAGTTCTATACGGTGCTTCGCCCATGCGCGCCAGAACAGGCTGAGCAGACGATGGTTGAAGATGTCCAGGAAATCGCGGGTGGCCGTGTCGCGCGCCTTCTGCTGGACCATCAGCCATTCGGTGTAATGCCGCGGCAGCACGCCGGATGGACCGGTGAGGCCGAGGAAATTCACGCTCATCGTGTA
>JBDTKM010000207.1:0-7684 GCA_039935315.1 Rhodanobacter sp.
CCTACCAGCCCGGCCACAACCACACCTCGCTGGGCGAGACGCGCGACGCAGACGGAAAGTGGCTGGTGTCATTGAACAAGTTTTCGAAAGATCGCTTCCTGGCTGTCGGTCCGCTGCATCCCGACCTCGACCAGTTGATCGACATTTCCGGTGACAAGATGGTGCTGGTGGCAGACGCGCCGGTTTATTCGGAACCCCATGATGCGGTGATCATTCCGGCCAGGATGCTGGCCGGCAAGGTCAAGCGGAAATGGGATCGCAAGGATCCGTACTTCGCCGAGACCGTGGCTCAGGCGACCAAGCACGGCATCACGCTGGAAAGCGACAGCAAAGTCATCCGTGACGGCAAGAAGGTCTTTGTGTACATGACCAGTTCGGCGCCGAAGTACGGGTTGGACAGCTTCAAGGTGAAGAAGGGCGACGAGGTGACCGTGGTAGTCACCAATATCGATACCATCGAGGATCTGACCCACGGATTCTGCCTCTCCGAGTATGACCTCAACATGGAGATCAGCCCGCAGGAGACAACATCGGCCACCTTCATCGCCGACAAGGCCGGGGTGTACTGGTACTACTGCACCTTCTTCTGCCACGCGCTGCATCTGGAAATGCGTGGACGGATGCTGGTGGAGGCTTGATGAAGCGCGCGCCTTCCGCCGGAGTCTCGGCTTCGGCGAAAGGTGCGCTTTCCCGGAGTGACTTGAGGTACGCGTTGAGCCCTCCGGGCAACTGGCTGGGCATGGTGATGCTGGCAGTCGTGGCCATCGTGATGACGCCGACAGCGCATGCCGGAGACGATCTGCAACAGGCGGTTGCCAGCGCGGCACCGGGTGCCGTGCTGAGCGTCGCCCCCGGAGTTCATCACGTGCATCTTGTGCTTGACCACCCGCTGACGTTGAACGGGCAACCCGGTGCCATCCTCGACGGCGATGGCGTGGGCGACGTGGTACGGATCCGCAGCGCCGGGGTCACCCTGCGCAACCTCACCGTGCGCAACTCGGGCCGCGACCTCACGGCCATGAATGCGGGGGTATACGTCGAAAAAAGCGTGGATGGCGCAGTCATCCAGAGCAACCGGATTCAGGACACCTTGTTTGGCGTGTATCTGGATGGTCCACAGCACGTACAGGTCATCGGCAACGTAATCACCGGCATTGCCGAGCTGCGCGTGCCCGATCGCGGCGACGGCATCCACCTGTGGAACGATGCCCACTGCGTGATCAAGGGCAACGATGTGTCCGGCACGCGTGATGGCATCTACGACTACGTGAGTCACGACGACCTGATCGCGGACAACCATATCCATCAGGTCAGGTACGGCGTGCATCAGATGTACACCAAACACGAAGTATTGCAGGGCAATATCAGCTGGAACAACGTCGCCGGCATGGCCTTGATGAGCTCCGATCACATGCGGGTCGCCGACAACCACATCTTCGATGATTCCTCCTACGGCATTCTGTTCAACTACGTCACCTACAGCGACATCAGCGGCAACCAGATTCACGACATTGCGCAGGAGCGCGGCGCCGACAGTCAGGTGGTCGATGGTGGCGAAGGCAAGGCGCTGTTTGTGTACAACTCCGAGTTCAACCGGATTCACGCCAATTTGCTGGCCGATTCGTCGATTGGCATCCATATCACCGCCGGGTCGCAGGACAATCATGTCTACGGCAATGCCTTCGTGAACAACCGCACGCAGGTGAAGTATGTGCAGAACGTGGCGGACGAGTGGTCGCTCGATGGCAAGGGCAACTACTGGAGCAACTATCTCGGTTGGGACCTTGATGGCGACGGCCTCGGCGACGTGCCGTTCCGGCCCAACGACGGGGTTGATGTATTGCTGTGGAAATATCCGAGTGCGCGGGTGCTGATGTCGAGCCCGTCGATCCTGCTGTTGCGTTACGTGCAGCGGGCATTTCCGGTGTTCACGCCACCCAACGTGAAGGACAGCCACCCGTTGATGGGCATCCCCGAAAAACTGCGAGCGAGAGCCGATGACCCACGCCATTGAGATCACCTCGCTGGGCAAGCAGTACAAGGGCGTCGCCGCCCTGGTCGGCGTGTCGGCGACGGTACCGATGGGCAAGGTGATCGGCTTGCTGGGGCACAATGGTGCCGGCAAGTCGACCCTGATCAAGTTGATCCTGGGGCTGATCGAGCCCAGCAGCGGTCACGTCGAGGTTTTGGGTCAGTCCCCGTGGGGCAGCGAGGCGGTGGCGCTGCGCCGGCGCGTGGGCTATCTGCCCGAGAGCGTGGCGTTCTACGCCAACCTGACCGGCACCGAGGTCATCAACTATCTGGCGAAACTGAAACGTGCACCGCGGCATCAGGTGGGCGAGTTGCTGACCCGGGTCGGGCTGGACTCCGCCAGGGATCGCCGTGTTTCCACTTATTCCAAGGGTATGCGGCAACGCCTTGGACTGGCCCAGGCGCTGCTGGCATCACCGGAGCTGGTGGTGCTGGACGAGCCCACCGCCGGGCTTGATCCCCAGGCCACGCGGGAGCTGTACGACATCGTGGGCGAGTTGCGCAGCGAAGGGCACAGCGTGCTGGTGTCCTCGCACGTGCTGGCCGAACTGGAACCGCACATCGACAGCGCGCTGATCCTGCGCCAGGGCGAACTGCTTGCCGCCGGCAGCGTCGGCGAGTTGCGTCGGCAGTCGGGGCTTCCGGGCGTGGTCGTGGTGCAACTGAAGGACGCTGTGGATCCCGCCATGTTCGCGCAGGCATTACGTGGACTTGGTCTGCTGCAGACACTCCGGCACGACGGTCGCTTCGAGATCCAGATCGCCGAAGGCGGCAAGCTGGATCTGCTGCGACAGCTTGCCGCCAACCCCGCGGTGGAGGACATCGTGGTCCAGGAAGCCTCGCTGGCCCGTCTGTACGACTATCTCGGCGCGGGCACGAAGCGGGAAGCGGAGCACACAGCATGAGCAGCATCGTCATCATCGCCGGCAAGGAGTTCCGTGACGACTTCCGCAACCGCTGGACGATCGCGGTGGCCATCCTGTTTGCCGTGCTGGCACTGGGTATTTCCTACTTCGGCGGCGCGGCGGCCGGCAAGGTCGGCTTCACTTCGTTTGATGCGACCCTGGCCAGCCTGACCACGCTGGCGGCCTTCGTTGTACCACTGATCGGGCTACTGATCGCCTACGACATGGTGGTCGGAGAGCAGGACAACGGCACCTTGCTGCTGGTACTCAGCTATCCGATCTCGCGGGTGGAACTGGTCGCCGGAAAGTTCACCGGCCATTGCGCCGCGCTCGCCACCGCGACGCTGGTGGGCTTTGGCGCCGCGGTGGTGATTATCCAGATCATGCAGCCCGAGGCGCGCACCGCCGGAGCGTGGCTCAGCATCGGGAACTTTGTGCTGAGTGCCTCGATGCTCGGGGCGAGCTTTGTCGCGCTGGCCAGCGTGATCAGCGTGACTACCAGCGACAAGGCACGAGCGGCGGGTCTGGCGTTGGTGACCTGGTTGGTCACGGTAATCATTTTTGATCTGTGTCTGCTCGCCGTGCTTGTCTTGAGCGGCGGCAATGCGTGGGAGCAGTCGCTGTTTCCCCGCCTGCTTTACCTCAACCCGATCGACGTGTTCCGGCTGATCAACCTGACCACGCTGGGATCCGGCAGTGGCAACGAATTGTTCATGGGAATGACCGCGACCCATGTGTATCAGCCCTGGGCGCTCTACTTGGCCATGCTGCTGTGGGTGGTGATTCCGTTTGCGCTGGCCCAGTTCCTGTTTCGTCGGAAGGAAGTATGAAAATTTACCGCTCACCTCGGTGCATTCGGTGCGGACGCTTCACCACCCTTGCCGGAGTGCTGGCGGTCCTGCTCGTCTTGTTGCTCACGGCGTGCGGTAGCAGTGAGCCTCCTCCCGCACAGGCGGCCGTTGACATTCACAAAGGGGACACTTGCGCGGTGTGTGGCATGTATGTCGACGCCGGGCCGGGCCCTCGCGCGCAAGCCTGGGTTGAGGGAAACAAGACGCCGTTGAAATTCGGTTCGACCCGCGACTTCTTTGCCTATGTGCTGGATCCGGAAAACCAGGCTGGGCTGCAGCAACTGCTGGTGCAGGACAGCGCCCGGATCAATTGGCAGCATCCCTCCAACCAGGCGCCGACGTTTGTCGACGCGCGCTCCGCCTGGTACGTGGCATGGCAACCATTGAGCGGGCTGATGGGGCCGACGTTTGCATCGTTTGCCACACGCCAGGATGCGGGCGCATTTGTTCGTGCGTACGGCGGTGAAATCCTGAGTTTCTCCGAGGTGAGTCCAAGGTTGACCTCGCTGCTGGGCTACGCCTGTCCGAGTGCAGGTTCGCCAGCGTTTGTGCTGGCCAAGGGGTGTACGACAGTGTCCCATCCTGCCGGTTCATCGTTGGCGATTCAGGACGATCGCCCCGATCTCTTGCGCAGGGGGAACGCGGTGCCCCGCGAAAGCGATCCGGCGCCGCAAGAAGGTCAGCACGTCTTGCTTGACGCCAAGGTGCACTGAGAGGACGCAAGTCAATGCGGTGCGGGTGCTTGCAGGCGATGGGTGACGACGCTATTGCGCAGAGTTGCTGTGGGCTCGAGCGAATTCCCGCTCTGCTTGGTCGGCGCAAGTTCATTCATGAATTTCATCGATCCGGAGTTGAATCAGGCGCACCGATGAGTCATTGGCATCCATTCATCCTTGCGCCGGTGGTCTTGCAGGTCATGCCAGGCTCCTAGGTACATGCCGAGGCTGTTGCAACTGCAGGCATCAGCGATAGGCTGGTCCAGCTTCGGTGCATCCTGAGCATGCCCACCCGATTGCACGGCAAGGACGCCTGGATTGGCACGCGCACCGTGCCAAGTGTTCTGTCGATAAGGCCGTGGAGCCCGCGATCGCGGCTCTGCGATTTTTCCTGGTCCATCATCCGCCACGCGAGGAACGACCATGCACCCCTATTTCTGGAATACCTGGTACCTCGGCTGGGGCTGGTTCCTGTGGTTCGGCATCATCTTTCTGCTTGTCTCCAGCATGGGTAATTGGCGCTATACCTATGCGGCCCACCGGAAATACCGCCTGGGCGTGGCGCCGCAAAAAGAAGCGCTCGACATTCTCAACGAACGCTATGCCGGCGGGGAAATCACGCGTGAAGAATTTGCCCGGATAAAGTCCGACATTTTGAAGACGGCGTGAAGCCGGAGTGATGGCGTAACTCCGATGGCTTCCACCAAGCCACTCATCCTGACCCTCAACGGCGGCTCGTCGAGCATCAAGTTTGCGCTGTTCGAGGCCAGTGACGTGCCGCAACGCATCCTGGGTGGAGCGATTGAGCGAATGGGTCAGCCGCAGGCCACGCTGGAAACAAAAGGCCCGCATGCAGCTGACCATGTCTCGCGGCAGGTGAATGCGCCGGACCACACAGCGGCGGTGAAGGTGCTGATGGACGCGATCCAGCAGCGTCTCGGTGCCGACTTCATCGCCGCCGTGGGGCATCGGGTGGTGCAGGGCGGACCGAACTACAGCGCGCCGCAGCTGATCACTGATGCCTTGATCGAGGATGTGCGCCGACTCTTTTCGTTCGACCCGGAACATCTGCCGGAAGAGATCCTGCTGATCGAGGAGGTGCGTCGCCGGTTCCCCAACTTGCCGCAAGTCGCCTGTTTCGATACGGCGTTCCATCACGACCTGCCGCGCGTGGCCCAGCTGCTGGCGATCCCGCGGCGCTACGAAAAACAGGGCGTTCGACGCTATGGCTTTCACGGCCTGTCGTATGAGTTCCTGATTGGCGAACTGGCCAACCTGGCGGGAGCGCATGCGGCCCAGGGTCGGGTCATCCTGGCGCATCTGGGCAATGGCGCCAGTCTGGCCGCCGTCCATCACGGCAAGTCCGTCGACACCAGCATGGGCTTCACGCCGAGCTCCGGTTTGCCCATGGGCAGCCGCTGCGGCGACATCGATCCCGGCCTGGTCGGCTATCTGGCACAGGCGGAAAAGATGAGCGCGCGACAATTCAACGCGATGGCCACAAGCCAGTCCGGGCTGTTGGGTATATCGGAGACCAGTGCCGACATGCGCGACCTGCTTGCCTGCGAAACACGGGATGTCCGCGCCGCGGAAGCGGTGGCATTGTTCTGTTACCAGGTCAGGAAGTGGATCGGCGCTTTTGCCGCTGCGCTGGGCGGCCTGGACACGCTGGTGTTTGCCGGCGGCATCGGTGAAAGCGCACCCCTCGTCAGGCAAAGGATCTGCGCCGGCCTCGGTTTTCTGGGTATCGAGCTGAACCCGCAGCGCAACGCCCGCCACGCACCGCTGATCTCGACCGACGCCGGGCGCGTCCAGGTGCGCGTCATCCACACCGACGAAGAAATTGTCATCGCGAAATCGACAGCTCACGTCCTCCATCTTCACCGCGGAAACCCCAAGCCATGAACACCAAGACGGTCACCACGACTCCCACCCTCGCGCCGGAACTGCTGCAGCGGATGAACGCCTATTGGCGCGCCGCCAATTACGTGTCGGTTGGCCAGATCTATCTCTACGACAACCCGTTGCTGCGCGAACCGTTGACTCTGGCCCACGTGAAGCCGCTGGTGGTCAGTCACTGGGGTACCACGCCGGGCCAGAATTTCATCTACGTGCATTTGAACCGGGTCATCAAGAAGTACGACCTGGACATGTTCTATGTCTCCGGCCCCGGTCACGGCGGCCCCGCGGTGGTGGGCAATGTCTATCTCGAAGGTAGCTGGACCGACGTCTATCCGGATGTCACCGAAGACGAAGCCGGACTGAAGAAGCTGTTCAAGCAGTTCTCATTTCCCGGCGGCATCTCCAGCCATGTGGCACCGACCACACCCGGTTCGATCCACGAGGGCGGTGAACTGGGCTACTCGCTCAGCCACGCGTTCGGCGCTGCGTTCGACAATCCGGGCCTGATCGTGGCCTGCGTGGTCGGTGACGGGGAAGCAGAAACCGGGCCGTTGGCAACCGCTTGGCAATCGAACAAGTTGCTCGACCCGGTCACCGACGGTGCCGTGCTGCCGATCCTGCATCTGAACGGCTACAAGATCAGCAATCCCACCGTGCTGGCGCGCATCGAGCATGACGAGCTGGAGCAGTTCTTTCGTGGCTGTGGCTGGGAGCCGTATTTCGTGGAAGGCGACGACCCGGATTCCATGCACGAATTGATGGCCAGTACGCTGGACCAGGCGATCGAGGACATCCGTGTGATGCAGACCCACGCGCGCGATGACAAGGATGCCGGGCGCCCGCGCTGGCCGATGATCGTGCTGCGCTCGCCCAAGGGCTGGACCGGACCGAAGGTGGTCGATGGCCTTCAAATCGAAGGCACGTTTCGCTCGCATCAGGTGCCGCTGCTGGTGGACGCCGCGCATCCCGCGCACGTGCCGCTGCTGGAAAGCTGGATGAAGAGCTACCGTCCCGAGGAATTGTTCGACGAGCACGGCCGGTTGCTGCCCGAGCTGGCCGAACTGGCCCCCGAGGGCAACCAGCGCATGGGTGCCAATGTGCACGCCAATGGCGGCCTGCTGCTGCGCGACCTGCGTATGCCGGACTTCTGCGAGCACGCCGTGCAGGTGGCCTCGCCCGGCGCCGTGGATGCGCAGGACACCAAGGTGCTGGGCCAGTTTCTGCGTGATGTCGTCCGACTCAATCCGCACACGTTCCGCCTGTTCGGACCGGACGAGAC
>JBDTKM010000208.1:0-3411 GCA_039935315.1 Rhodanobacter sp.
GTTCGCACCTACATCTTCTCAAAGCAGCAGCCGGGGTGCTCTTCTTGCGACGCTCCCGACCGCATCAGGTCATCGGCTTCAGCCCCCATTCGGCACAGAATTCACCCACGAATTCTGCCGAGGAGCCTTTTTTTTCAGGATGGCCATTTGAGGGTGTAGCCGCAGGCGAGCCGGTATCATGCGACGGGGCCGCTTGGCGGGCGGCGGCCTCGGTCGCCTCGTGGCGCCGAGACGAGAAAGCTGAATGGGTCCTTTCGGAAGTAGTTCAAACGAGGTCATTCGCGCCGCTTGCCGCCGCTTGCCGCCGCTTGCGGCCTAATGATCTTCAGCCATGAGTGACGATGATCCCACCGCGTCTTTCCATCGTGATGTGCACCTTCAATGGCGCCTCCTATCTGCAGCAGCAGTGGGATAGCCTGTTGCTGCAGTCTCTCCTGCCCCACCAGATCGTCATCGGCGACGACGGCTCGACCGACGCCACGCTGGGGTTGTTGCGGGAATTCCGCGTGCGGGCGGAACAGGCCGGGATCGAGGTGCTGTTGCGCCAGAACCCGCGCAATCTTGGCTATGTCGAGAACTTCACTGCCGGGCTCCGTCAGGCCAGCGGTGAGCTGTTGTTCCTGTGTGATCAGGATGATGTATGGCATCCGGACAAGCTGGCTAGGATGGCGGCGGCTTTCGAGAATGATCCATCGTTGTTGCTCCTGCACAGCGATGCGCGGTTGGCGGATGCGCAAGGCGCATCGCTGAGTTGCTCCATGTTCGAAGCCTTGCAGCTGACCGCGCAGGAAAAGCAGGCGATCCATGCCGATGAGGCGTTCGAGCTGGTGCTGCGGCGCAGCTTCGTGACTGGCGCCACCGCCGCGGTGCGGCGCGAGCCGATCAACCTGGCGTTGCCGGTGGCTTCGGAATGGACTCACGACGAATGGCTGGCGACGGTAGCTGCAGCTGCGGGACGACTCGATTTTATCGATGCGACGCTGGTTGACTATCGCCAGCACGATGCCAACCAGATCGGCGCGCGCAAGCGCACACTGGCGGTGAAATGGCGCGAACTGGCGATGCCCCGTGGGCACCAACTGGCAGCGGCTTGGCGGTTGCAGCGGCTGGAGCAGTTCCTGCAGCGCGCCACGTTTGTGGGTGCCAACGGGCGTGCAAGCCAGATCAAACACAAGCGGACGTATTTCGAGCGGCGTGTGGCGATCGGTCGATTGCCGCGCTGGCGGCGGGTACAGGCGATCTGGCGCGAGGCGCGTCAAGGCTCCTATCGGCGCTACGGCACTGGCGTGCGTTCGATGCTGCGGGACTTGTTGCGCCATGACTGAGCCCTGTCTGGATGTCTGCGCCGTGGTCGTGAGCTATCACCCCGATCCCGCCGTCGTGGCGAAGCTGGTCGAGGCGGTGGCACGGCAAGTCGCGGCCGTGGTGCTGGTGGATAACGGCAGCGAGGGCGACTGGCAGTCGAATCTGGCTGCCTCTTTGCACGCTGCAGGCGGGGTCCTGATGCCGCAATCGCGGAACCTCGGCTTGGCCGCGGCGCAGAACTGCGGTATCGAGTGGGCACGTGAGCATGGGTTCACGTACGTATTACTGCTCGATCAGGACAGCGAGCCTGGCGACGACATGGTGGCGTCACTGCGCCAGGCGTTGGTCGCGTTGTCAGCGACGCAACGCGTCGCCGCGGTAGGGCCGCGTTTTCAGGATCTGCGCGAGCAGCGGGACGCGCCATTTGTGCGTGTTCGTTTCCCGCTTAATCGCAAGGTGTGGTGTGAACAGCCCGCGCAGACGATTGCCTGCGATTTCCTGATCAGCTCAGGCATGCTGATTCCGCTGGCGGTGGTCGAGCGGGTCGGCCCAATGGACGCTGGCTTGTTCATCGACAACGTTGATCTGGAATGGGGCTTCCGTGCGCAAGCGCAGGGCTACACGCTGCATGGCGTATGTGCCGCGACGATGCGTCATCGTTTGGGTGACACCCGCCGAGCACTGCCATTCGGGCTGGGCCAAGTGGTGGTGCACGGACCGGTGCGGCTTTATTACATGATGCGCAATCGGGTGCGGTTATATTGGCTGCCGCACACCCCGCGTGTGTGGATTGCCCAGGATCTGCCGCGCGTGCTGATCAAGCTGTTGCTGTTCAGCGTGCTGATCGGACCGCGTTGGCGCAATCTGCGCTGCATGTTGCGCGGATTGCTCGATGGCGTGTGCGGTCGTCAGGGCGAGGCACCAACCGATCTTCCGACCTGATCGTGGATCTGCGCGCTCACAGATTCTGGTAGTTCGGCCCCGAACCACCCTCGGGCGTAACCCAGGTGATGATCTCATACGGGTCCTTGATGTCGCAGGTCTTGCAGTGCACGCAGTTGGCCGAATTGACCTGCAAACGCTTGCCGTGCGGCTGGCTGGCGTCGTCAACCATTTCGTAGACCTGGGCCGGGCAGAAACGCGTGCAAGGGTTGTCGTATTCCTCGAAACACGTGGTTGCGCAGATGTTGGTGTCAGCCACGTGCAGGTGCACCGGCTGGTCTTCGTCGTGCTCAGTGGCGGCGAAGTAAACGCCGGCCAGGCGATCGCGTGGTGGCAGGGTGCGCTGCACGTAGTCGCGGAGCGGTTCTTCGACTTCGCCCAGCTTGTGCAGGCTGGACCAGTCGGCCTTGTTCTTGAACGTCCACGGCGACAGGCCGGCGGTGGCGGTTTCCCAGGCGGCGTTGAGCATGCCGAACCACAGACCCTTCTTGAAGCCGGGTTTCACGTTGCGCACTTTCTTCAGCTCGGCCATCACGTCCGAGCCGCGCAGTTTGGCGTCGAAGCCGGCGCTGTCGAGCTTGCCAGCCAGGTGTTCGGCGGCGAGCATGCCGCTCTTGATCGCCTGGTGGGTACCCTTGATCTTGGGCACATTGAGCAGGCCGGCGGTGTCGCCGATCAGCAGCGCGCCGGGCATTTCCACCTTGGGCAGGGACTGGTAACCACCGGTGGCCATGGCGCGGGCTCCAGCGGAGAGAATGCTGCCGTCTTCCAGCAGGGGCTTGATCAGCGGGTGCTGCTTCCATTGCTGGAACGCTTCCCACGGCTTGTACTCCGGATCGCTGTAGTCGAGGCCGCTGACGTAGCCCAGCGCGATGCGATCGTCGTCCAGGTGGTAGAGGAAGCCGCCGCCGTAAGTATGGGTGTCGGCCGGCCAGCCGAAGCTGTGCACGATCTTGCCCGGCGTCACGCGCCCGGCCGGCACCTGCCACAGTTCCTTGATGCCGATCGAATAACCTTGCGGGTCGCTGCGTTCGTCGAGCTTGAAGCGCTTGACCAGCACCTTGGTCAGGCTGCCGCGGGCGCCTTCGGCCAGCACGGTGACTTTGGCCATGATGTCGATGCCCTCGGTATAACCCGGCTTGTGCGACCCATCCTTGGCCACTC
>JBDTKM010000209.1:0-4557 GCA_039935315.1 Rhodanobacter sp.
GGTCCAGCGGCCCCTCGAATGCCTCCAGGATGACCTCGAGCGCGTCCGGCGGAATGTACAGATCCTGCGGCATCTGCAACATCGGCTCGCCACGCACAATGGCCAGCGGCATTTCCTGCTGTTGCGGCACCGATGCAAACGTGGCGGGCGTTGCAGCGGTCTGGTCGGACTGCTCGACGACGGGTTCAGTACTCATCAAAGCCTGTCATGGCGCCATGTTCAACAGCTGGCAGTAAATTCAGCATGGTCAAGATTGTTCGTATGCAGACATAACGTGGATGTCCGTGCCCGGAATGTCCGTGCCCGAACGCAGCGTTACGGCGGCGTTCCAGGGTGTCGCGTTCCTGTGCATCTTCAAAGCCGGGGCGTGGTCGACGTCATCGTCACGACCGACATGATGAAGCCACGGGGTGTGGTTCGGTCAGGCGGGTCATCAGCCCCCATTTTGCATCCGCTGCGGGTTGTCGGCCGCGTCAACGGTGCAAGTCAGTGGGTGAAAAACTTCACGCCGCTGGCACTTCACTGGTCGGTCTGAGTACTTCGGTGGACATTCGTGACGCACCGGGCGCACCGGCAGCAATCAATCTCTAACGAATCCACGCGTAGTCAAAGAGTAATGGCAAGTTGGGAACAAGTCCAGTTGGATGCTGCCGCCCGACGCATGACTTCCATTTTGTGGGGTTCTCGTTGCGTGTCGCCACGGACATAATAGGAAGCCTTTGCGTGACCGGAGAGCGTCAGTAATGTCCGAGTGGCGGCATGTGACCCGATGTGACGCACTGGGACAGGAGCGCGCTCGCTGACCATGGCCGATTGCTTCAGTTGAGGTTGCGCATTGGCAGCATCACACGGTCTGAGGCGCTGCCTTGTCGTCTGCGCACGGTCCGGTCTGCAGCATATTGGCGCGCACCGGCTTTTTTTGGTGGCACGGCAATTGCATCAGGCTATTCATCTAGTGAGCCGATGGCGGGGCTCCGGGAGCTGGGCGGCAAGGGAACGCAGGGTCTTGACGGGCGATGCGGTAGAACAACGCGGGAGCGATCTCGGACATCGAGTCCTTGCCGAGGGCAGGCCCAAACGCAAACAGGCAGTACAACAGAAGATGGCCATCGAGAAACAGAACCCCAAGGATGACGGCGTGCCGGAAAAATTGCGTCCGGCGCGCATGCAGATCGAGACGACCGTGTTGATGAGCCGGCATGGTGAGTCGCACTCCACCGAGCTGGTGGACATCTCGGCTACGGGCGCGTTGTTGCGACGGCCGTTGGACTGGTCCGGCGAAGCCGGCCAGAACTGGGTGCTTGACATGATCTTCGGGCGCAACCTGCACATTCACCTGGAGGCGACGGTGGCGCGTATTTCCGATCACCACATCGGGTTCTCATACAGTCGCATTCCCGAAGACAAGCAGGTGCCGTTGTGGAACTTGCTGGGTGGTTACGCCGACATCCACGAATACTGGAAGGATGGCTGACGCGCAGCGTAGGGATTCCGACCACATTCACGCGTGATAAAGGGCCCGCATGAGCCATGCGGGCCCTTTCATTCGCAGATGACGAATCAGGCGTCGGGTTTGTTTTCGTCACGCAACTTGCGCCGCAGGATCTTGCCCACGTTGCTCTTGGGCAGATCGTCACGAAACTCGATTAACTTGGGCCGCTTGTAGCCGGTCAGGCGATCGTGGCAAAACTGCTTCAGGTCATCTGCCGACAGCTGCGGGTCCTTGCGCACGACGAACAGCTTCACGACCTCGCCTGAGTGTTCATCCGCGACACCGACGGCGGCGACTTCGAGCACGCCCGGATGCTCCATGACCACGTCCTCGACCTCGTTCGGGTAGACGTTGAAGCCGGACACCAGGATCATGTCCTTCTTGCGGTCGACGATATAAAAATAGCCGTTTTCGTCCATTCTGGCGATATCGCCGGTGTGCAGCCAGCCGTCGCTGCCCAACACCTTGGCGGTCTCTTCCGGGCGCTGCCAGTAACCCTTCATCACTTGCGGGCCGCGCACCATCAGTTCGCCAGCCTCACCGATCGGCAGCGGGTGACCTTCATCCGACCAGATGGCCACGTCGGTAGAGGGCACGGGCAGGCCGATCGAGCCGTTGTATTCCTTCAGATCCAGTGGATTGATACACACCGCTGGCGAGGTCTCGGTCAGCCCGTAGGCTTCGGCCAGGGTACAGCCGGTGACTTTCTTCCAGCGCTCGGCCACGGCGCGCTGCACCGCCATGCCGCCGCCAAGCGTCATGTGCAAACGCGAGAAGTCCACTTCGTCGAAGCCGGGCGTATTGAGCAGACCGTTGAACAAGGTGTTGACGCCGGTCAGCGCGGTGAAACGGGAAGCCTTCAACTCCTTGACGAACCCGGGCATGTCGCGCGGATTGGTGATCAGCCAGTTCAGGCCACCCAGCCGCGTAAACACCAGGCCGTTCGCCGTCAACGAGAAGATGTGATACAGCGGCAGTGCGGTGATGATGACTTCCTCGCCCACCGTCGTGCCGGAGCTGATCCAGGCATCCGCCTGCAGCATGTTTGCCACCATGTTGCCGTGGGTCAGCATCGCGCCCTTGGCCACGCCAGTGGTGCCGCCGGTGTACTGCAGGAAAGCAATATCGTCGTGGGTGAGCGAGACCTGCGGCAGCGGATGTGCGGCGCCACGTGTCAGCGCATCGCGGAAGCGCACTGCCCGCGGCAGATTGAACGCAGGCACCATCTTCTTGATGTACTTGAGCGCGAAGTTGATCAACGCGGCCTTGGGGAAGCCCAACATGTCACCCAGACCCGTGGTGACGATGTGCTGCACCGAGGTTTCTGCCAACACCTGCTGCAAGGTCGTTGCAAAATTATCCAGCACCACGATCGCCTTGGTGCCGGAATCCTCCAGTTGGTGCTTTAGCTCGCGCGCGGTGTACAAGGGATTGGTGTTGACCACGACCAGTCCGGCACGCAGGGCTCCGAATAGCGCAATCGGATATTGCAGCACGTTCGGCAGCATGATCGCGATACGGTCACCCTTGTCGAGCTTGAGCTCACCACTGAGATAGCCGGCGAACTGGCGGCTCATGTCGTCGATCTGGCCAAAGCTGAGCTGACGGCCGAAATTGGCGAAGGCCGGCTTGTCGCGGAAGTGCGCAAACGCTTCTTCCAGCACCGCCGGCACGGACGCATATTTGTCGACGTCGATTTGCTCGGCCACGTTTGCTGGGTAATGGGTCAGCCACGGACGATCATTGCTCATGCTCGGTATCCTGCTTCATCATCATCATGAATCGTGTTCAACGACGGGAATGCCATGGTTGCCGATTCATTGCCGCCATGTATTGAACCATTGAAACATACGTCCGCGAATGGCGGCAAGTTGAGAACCAGGGATCATTGCGATGATTCGAACGGGCAGAGTGACGTGGTTGCTGGTTGGTTTAGTTGTGTTGCCGCTTGTGCTTTCCGCCTGCCGGCGCGCCCCAGATGACGAGCAGGTCCATCAGGCGATTGCTGCGCTGTCCAACGCCGCGCAGGCCGGCTCGGCGAGTGGGGTCACCAAGCCGCTCAGCGATGATTTCGATGGTAATCGTGGGGAGCTTGATCGGGCTACGCTGGCCAACCTGGTGCGGATCGCCGCGTTGCGCGGTGAACACATCGGGGTAACCGTCGGGTCGATTGGCATCGAGCATCGGGGCAAGCGGATGGTCGCCACGTTTACTGTCACGCTGAGCCGCCGCAGTGGCCTGCTGCCCGAGCACATGGGCCTGTATCAAGTCGAATCGGCGTGGCGCAGGGAGGGTGGCGAATGGCGATGTTATTCGGCGAGCTGGAAGCACACGCTGTAGGCGCTTGCGGCATGGGCAATATCTGCTATCGCGGATTCGGGGGTAGCAACCGTACGCACGATCTGCTTGCCCGTTCGGTTGGAGCGCCTTCCGGGAAGAAGGGCGTAGCGGAGAGCATCAAGACCATGCAGCACCTGCGGCTTCGATCGGAGACGACGATCATTGACTTGGCGTAGTTGTCCTTGCGAAGGCCTGTCGTAATGACTAGGATCAAACGCCCCTCGACCCTTCATTTCCGGTGGCGAGTTTTGCAACTCGGGCGTTACGCGCTGAGCAACGCATTGCCTGCAGCCGCTGCCCCGCCTCGTGCCGTCGCTGCGTGATCAACGGGATATCCGTGGCCACTTCCATCGCTCATCCGATTGTCAGGCTCAACTATCGCCTTCGCCGGTACATTGAGCCAATTGGTGCGGTGGTCGTTTTTGCCTCGCTTAATGAAGCTGGCCGGGCGAGCCCGTCAATGATCGGGTTGCTGCTGCTATGGGCGGTGGCGTGGCCACAGGTCGCGTACCTTTTGGCGCGGGGATCCATCGACAAGCGTGCGGAACATCACAACTTGTTGGTGGATTCGCTGATGATGGGGGCATGGACTGCTGCCATTCATTTCGACCTGTGGCCGAGCGTTCTGCTGATCGCAACAGTGACTAATTCCAACCTCGGCATCGGCGGAGCGTGGTTGTTTGTGAGGGGGCTGGCGGCCGTCGCGATTGGAGTGGTCGGGGTGG
>JBDTKM010000210.1:0-4844 GCA_039935315.1 Rhodanobacter sp.
AACCACGGCCCCATGACCGCCGCCGCGATCAGACGTATTCGACGACTTCCAGTCCGAAACCGGCCAAACCCACCAGCTTGCGCGGCGTACCCAGCACGCGCAGCTGGCGTACGCCGAGGTCGCCAAGGATCTGCGCACCCAGGCCAAGCTGACGCCACTCCTGCTGCTGTGCGGCTTTCGGCGCCTGGCCACTGGGTTGGCCCTGCAAGTGCGCCAGCAGGGCCTCCGGCGTGTCTTCGCCGAAGAGCACCAGCAGCACGCCGCGATTCTCGTCGGCGATTCGCCGCAAGGCCGACGTCACGGTGATGCCAAGCTCCTCGCGCTTGAGGTGCAGCACATCTGACAAGGTATTGCGCACGTGCACGCGCGCCAGCACCGGCGCACCGTCATCGACCCGACCGCGCACCAGCGCAAAATGCAGGCCGCGACGGACCACGTCGCGGTACACCACCATCCGGAACGCACCGAACTCGGTTTCCACCGATTCCTCGTGCACGCGCTGCACGGTCTTTTCCGTTTCCAGGCGATGGCGGATCAGGTCGGCGATCGAGCCGATCTTCAGGCCGTGTTTGGCCGCAAAGACTTCCAGTTCCGGGCGCCGCGCCATCGAGCCATCCTCATGCAGGATCTCGATCAGCACCGCCGCCGGTTCCAGTCCGGCCAGCGCCGCCAGGTCGCAACCGGCCTCGGTGTGGCCGGCGCGGCTCAGCACGCCGCCCGGTTGCGCGGTGAGCGGAAAGATATGGCCGGGCTGAGCGAGGTCCTGCGGCCTCGCATCGGACTTCACCGCCACCTGGACGGTACGTGCGCGGTCCTGTGCCGAGATGCCGGTAGTGACGCCTTCGGCCGCCTCGATCGAAACCGTGAAGTTGGTGTGGTGCAAGGCGGTGTTGTCACTGACCATCGGATGCAGGCCGAGCTGGTGCGTGCGTTGCTCGGTGAGGGTCAGGCACAGCAGACCGCGCGCCTCGCGCGTCATGAAGTTGACGTCCTCAGGCCGCACCATCTGTGCCGCCATGATCAGATCGCCCTCATTCTCGCGATCTTCGTCATCAAGTATCACCACCATGCGACCGGCACGGATGTCTTCAAGGATTTCGGGAATGGTGTTGAAAGGCATGGGTGTGTCCGCGTTTGAAGTTCCCGTTCCCCGCTGGGAAAGGGAGCAAAAAGGTCAGGCGAAGCCGTGCTGTTTGAGGAATGCTGCGTCCAGCCGGGGCGCTTCGCCGCTGGCCAGCAGCCGCTCGACATAGCGCGCGATCACATCGACCTCGATGTTTACCGGATCACCCACGCGGCGCGCGTGGAAGGCAGTGTGCTCGACCGTATGCGGAATCAGGTTGACGCCAAAGCGATAGCCGGCGACCTCGTTGACGGTGAGACTGGTGCCATCGATGCAGACCGATCCCTTCGCCGCGATATAGCGCGAGATCGTCGCCGGCACCTCGAATGTCCAGCGCTGCGAGCGCCCATCGGGCCTGATCGAGACCACCTTGCCGAGACCGTCGACATGGCCGGAAACCAGATGCCCGCCGAGGCGGTCGGCCAATCGCAGGGCCTTTTCCAGGTTCACCGGATCGCCGGCCTTGAGCTGGCCCAGCGAAGTCAACGACAGGGTTTCGTTCGAGACGTCGGCACTGAAGCCTGGTGCCTCCAGCGCGATCGCAGTGAGGCAGACGCCAGAGACGGCGATGGAATCACCGAGCTGCACGTCGGTGAGATCAAGGTCAGCCGTATCGACATGCAAGCGCACATCGCCGCCGCGCGGTTCAAGCCGAGCGACGCGGCCCACCCTCTGGATGATGCCGGTAAACATCAGCACCGCTCCGGCAAAAGATGGATGTTTCGTGCAGGGAAAGCTGATTTCATGAAACGTACCCGCATGGAGCCAAAAGCGAGGACGCCTCAAGGCATGCGGCCAGACAAGCGACCAGGGGTCGCACGCCGTGCCGTCTTCTCTTTATCCGGACTGTGCGGAAGCAGTCACCTGCTGCCAACCGTCGGCTCCGGAATCTGACCGGATCTGCTGACCTTCCGGTATGGCCGGAAGCGCTCGCGGGCTCGCCTCGAAAGGCCTACCGCCGGTGGGGAATTTCGCCCCGCCCTGAAGACGCTGTGTATGGTTCCGGCCAAGCCGGCCAAGACATTCTATCACCGCCGCATCGAGGACTCGCGCGACCACGACGAACGCATCGTTCACGCCAGGACGATGCTTTCAGGCCGGGCGCAAGCGCAGCCGCCAGTCCGGGCCAAGCTGGCGTTGATCGACGCTCTGCAGCTGCCAGCGCCGGGCCATTTCGGCCAACGGGGGCAACTTCAGCAACGGCCGGGCGTTGTCACCGAGCAGCACCGGCGCCACGTAGAGCAGCAGCTCGTCGACCAGTCCCGCCGCGAACAAGGCTCCGCACAAGGTCGGCCCGGCCTCGACCTGCACTTCGTTGCAGCCGCGTTCGGCCAGCAGACCAAGCAGCGCACCGAGATCGAGGGTGTCGTCCTGGGTCGCTACCGCCAGCCGTTCGACCTGCGCAAAGCGATTGTCCGTACAAGCAGCCGCCGCGCCATGCAGCACCAGGGTCGGCGTCGATCCATCCAACACGTGGCTGCCCGCAGGCGTCTGCAGTTGGCGGTCGAGCACAACGCGCAGCGGCAGCGCGCTCTGCCTGCGCTCCCCCCTGGCTACCAGTGGGAGTTCCCTTGTCGATGGAGGAACGCTGCGGTGAGGAGGCGTTTCGCTCCGCGACGGCTCATCTTCTCGCGGGGAAGAGGGAGCAAGCTCCCCGCAGGATGTTTCATCTACCAGCCGCACGGTAAGCCGCGGATCGTCTGCCAGCACGGTGCCGCTCCCAGTGAGAATCGCCGAGCTGCGCGCGCGCCAGCGCTGCACGTCGGCACGCGCCGCCTCGCCAGTGATCCACTTTGACTCGCCGCTGGCCAGCGCGGTGCGGCCGTCCAGACTCATCGCCAGTTTCACCCGCACAAAAGGGCGGCCGCGTTCGATCCGGCTGAAGAAGCCGATATTCAGCTCGCGCGCCGACTCGCGCATCAAACCGGTTTCGACGGTGATGCCCGCTGCGCGCAACCGGGCGATACCGCGGCCGTCAACCTGCGGATTCGAATCCTCGCTGGCAATCACCACGCGCTTCACACATGCGGCGATCAGCGCATCCGCGCACGGTGGCGTGCGGCCGTGGTGCGAGCACGGCTCCAGCGTCACGTACGCGGTGGCACCGCGCGAGCGATCACCCGCTTGGCGCAGCGCGAACACCTCGGCATGCGGCTCGCCGGCGCGTTGATGCCAGCCCGTGCCGACCACTTCGCTCATATGCGCAATCACGCAGCCCACGCGCGGATTGGGCTGGGTCGTGTACAGGCCATGCTCGGCCAGACGCAACGCGCCGGACATGTGCACGTGGTCAAGCGCAGAAAAGGACCCGCTCACGCTGGTCTGCCGGGCGGCGTCCCGGTACTCACTTGCCGCTGCGCTTGTCGCCACCGAGCAGGGGCAACTGCATGCCTTCCAGCTCCGGCAGATCGCGCTCCAGCTTCTCGATCTCCTCGCGGAACGCCTGCACGTCCTCGAACTTGCGATAGACCGAGGCGAAGCGTACATAGGCGACCTGATCGAGCTTTTTCAGCTCGCGCATCACCAGCTCGCCGACTTGACGCGAAGCGACTTCGCGCTCGCCACTCTTGCGCAAGTCGTTGACGATCGAGCGCACCGAACCATCCACGTCATGGCTCGGCACCGGACGCTTCTGCAGCGCGCGCTCAAAACTCACCCGCAGTTTGTGTTCGTCGAAGGTTTCCCGCCGCTCGCCGCTTTTCACCACCGTCGGCAGCTTGAGCTCGGCCGTCTCGTAGGTATTGAAGCGCTCGCTGCACTGCGGGCACTCGCGCCGACGGCGCACCGAGCTGCCATCCTCGGTCAGGCGCGAGTCGATGACGCGGGTGTCTTCGAACTGGCAGAAAGGGCAATGCATCAGCTTGCAGGGAATCGGGAATGGGGCAACCGGAACGGGCGAGAGCAAACAGCTCCACCCGCTCGAGCTTTTCCGATTCCCGGCATCTCAGCCATACACCGGAAACTTGTGACACTGCGCCGTTACCGCGCCGCGCACCCTGGCAATCACCGCGTCGTCAGCCGACGCATCCAGCACGTCGCAGATCCAGTTCGCCAGCTCGGTGACGTCGGCTTCGCGATATCCGCGGGTAGTGACGGCGGGGGTGCCGATGCGCAACCCGGAAGTGACAAACGGTTTGCGTGGATCATTCGGCACGGCGTTCTTGTTGGCCGTGATGTGCGCCTTGCCCAACGCGGCCTCGGCATCCTTGCCGGTGATGTCGCGGCCGATCAGGTCGACCAGCATCAGATGGTTTTCGGTGCCGCCGGAGACGATCTTGTAACCGCGCGCGACGAACGCCTTCGCCATCGCCTTGGCGTTCTTGACCACCTGGGTCTGGTAGATCTTGAACTCCGGTTCCAGGGCTTCCTTGAACGCCACCGCCTTGGCCGCGATCACGTGCATCAACGGGCCACCCTGGATGCCGGGAAACACGATCGACTGCAGCTTCTTCTCGATCTCCTCGCCGGCGCCCTTGCTGACGATGAATCCGCCGCGCGGACCGCGCATCGTCTTGTGCGTGGTCGAGGTGACCACGTGCGCATGCGGCAGCGGGCTGGGGTAGACGCCGGCGGCGATCAGGCCCGCCACGTGGGCCATGTCCACGAACAAATAGGCTCCCACCTTGTCGGCGATGGCCCGGAAGCGGGCCCAGTCCATCACCTGCGAGTAGGCGCTGAAGCCAGCCACGACCATCTTCGGCTTGTGCTCGACGGCCAAGCG
>JBDTKM010000211.1:0-3642 GCA_039935315.1 Rhodanobacter sp.
CGGCGGCAGGTGCGGATCACGCGACAGGCGATCTCGCCGCGGTTGGCTATGAGTACACGTTCAAACATGGAGGTCCTTGAAACCATTCGTGCCGATACGCCTCGGCTAAACCTAGCAGATCGCGATACGCTTTCACGTCACTGACCGGCGCCGACCCAGGCCGGAGCGCGCTTGTCGAGGAAGGCGGCGAGTCCGTGCTGGCCTTCCGCCGAGACGCGCAGGCGGGCGATCAGCTCGGCGTTGGCGCGATCGATGCGCTCGGCCTGCTCGACATCGATGCCGCCGCTGCGCAGCGCCAGTTGTTTCGCCTCGCGTTGGGCCAAGGGGCCGGCCTTGGCCAGCAGATACAGCTGGCGTTCCACCGCTTCATCCAGATCGGCTGCCGGCAGCGCTGCATGCAACAGGCCGATGCGTGCCGCCGTGGCGGCATCGAACACTTCGCCGCTGACGAACAGGCGACGTGCCTCGCGCAAGCCGATGGCGGCGACCACGTAGGGTGAGATGGTCGCCGGCACCAAGCCCAGCTTCACCTCGGACAGGGCGAACTTGGCGGTATCCACGCCGAACGCGATATCGCAGCACGCGACCAAGCCGACGCCGCCGCCGTAGGCCGAGCCGTTGACCCGTGCGATGGTCGGTTTGGACAGGAATTGCAGCGTGCGCAGCAGCCGCGCCAGGCGCAGCGAATCTTCTCGATTCTCCTGCTCGCTGGCGTGTGTCATGGCGCGCATCCAGTTCAGGTCGGCGCCGGCAGAGAACGTGCTGCCGTTGCCGGAGAGCACGATGAAACGCACCGCCGGTTCGGCGTCAGCCTGCACCAGCGCCTCGGTGAGTGCCGCGATCAAGCTGTCGTCGAACGCGTTGTGGACCTGGGGCCGGTTCAGCGTGATTACGGCTGCGGCGCCGCGGCGGGAGATGAGGACGGATTCGTGCATGGTGTGCCCGTTCAATGGTGCATTCAGCACAACATCATAGCGGTGACGTCGGGTAACCAGGAGTGTGTCGGACTGGTGGTTGGCCGGCCTGCGATTGGGCCCGTGTGATGCGTATTTCCGCCGACTCCTGCTCCGCAGGACCCGCATCGACTGGCGAATCGTCAGTGGCTGTCCTCACCCACCCGACTTCTCCGTTCACCACCAACGCCCGGACAGACTCCTGCGGAATCGGTAGGCGACAACCCTTGCAGAAACGACGCTTGCGCCGTGTCCTTGAAAACGGCGATGATACACAGATGGGAATCGTTCTCAATTGGAGTGCGCCGTGCCACATCGTTTGACCGAGTTGTCCGCCATCGTCGGCGTTGCCGCCCTCGCCGTTTTCGTGATGACCTTCGCCGTGGCCGCGCAGTCGTCGACGGCGACCAGTCGACAGTCCGACCTGGTCAGCGAAGTGGCTGCACTGAAGGCCCAGGTTGCCCAATTGCAGCGACAACACGCGGCGCCGGAATTGGGCCAGCAAATGCTGGAACTGCAGATTCGCCATGACCGCTTGTGGTGGGCGGGGCAAGCGGGCAACTGGACGCTGGCTTATTTCATGGTGGGTGAACTGGGCGAGGCCTTGCGTGGCATCGAGCAGACGAATGGCGACGCGGCGGAGTTGCAGCCGGAAAAATTGTCCGAGGTGATGCCCTCGATCATGAATCCGGCGATCAAGGGCGTGCAGGAAGCGCTGGCCAGGCAGGACAAGGCGGCGTTTGCCAAGGCGTACGACAAGTTGTCGGCGGCGTGCACCGCCTGCCATCAAGTGGCGGGCAACAGCTTCCTGATCATGCAGCGCCCGCAGACTCCGTTGCTGGACAATTTGCGTTATGCGCCGGCAACCAGATAGCGGGTACCACGCATGAACGGTTCGCGCACGTTCGCTTGCGAGTATAAATGCGAACTATTACCATTCACGATCGTGACCCGGAGTTCACCATGAGACGTTTCCTGATCGCGGCCATGTTGGCATTGCCGCTGACCGCGCTCGCCACCGATGTGCCGCTGTACACCTTGATTATCCAGAACCATCGTTATGAGCCAACCACGCTGAAGATACCGGCCAATACCAAGGTCCAGATCAAGGTAATCAACAACGATCCGACGCCGGAGGAGTTCGAGAGCACGGACTTCAATCGCGAGAAGATCGTCATGCCCAACGGCAGCATCACCGTCTTCGTGGGGCCCCTGAAGGCCGGCAAATACAAGTTTTTCGGCGATTTCCATCAGGACACCGCCCAAGGCGTCCTGATAGCGGAGTAGGTCCATGTGGGGTATCGCGCTACTGGTTTTTCGTGAGGTTCTCGAAGCCGCACTGATTGTCACCGTCGTGGCTGCGGCCACGCGCGGCGTGGCCCGGCGCGGCTGGTTCATCGGCGGCGGCATTGGCCTGGGCGTGCTCGGTGCCGTGCTGGTGGCGGCGTTCGCCGGCGCGATTGCCAATGCGGCCAGTGGTGTCGGCCAGGAATTATTCAACGCTTGCGTCTTGTTCGCGGCGGTGCTGATGATCGGCTGGCACGTGATCTGGATGTCCAGCCATGGCCGCGAATTGGCGCAACACATGAAGGCGGTCGGTGGCGAGGTGCAGACCGGTGCCAGTTCGCTGTCGCTGCTGCTGGCAGTGGTGGCCCTGGCCGTACTGCGTGAGGGGTCGGAAATCGTGCTGTTCCTGTACGGCATGGTCGCCGGCGGCGCCGGCGGGCTGGCTCCGGGTCTGGCGATCGGCATTGCCGGTGGCACCACGGTGGGTTTCCTGCTGTATTTCGGCTTGCTGCGCATTCCGCTGCGCTACTTCTTCACCGCCACCAACTGGATGCTGGTGCTGCTGGCTGCGGGCCTGGCCTCCAGTGCGGCGCGTTACCTGGTTCAGGCCAATCTTCTGCCGCAGCTGGGTGGCCAGATATGGAACAGCTCATGGCTGCTTTCCGATGGCTCGGTGCTGGGCAAGATGCTGCACATCCTGATTGGTTATGACGCGCGACCGTCCGGTATCCAACTCGTGTTCTACACGGTTGTGGTCGTTGCGTTGTTGCTCGGCGCGCGACTGTTCGATCATTCAGCGCAGCAAAAGTCCGCTCGCGGTGCGAGCAAGACTACGGTGGCGACCAAGCTCGACGCGCCAGCCTGAGTCCGGGCGGGTCAGCGAGTGGATTGTCTGGCCCAAGCGGGCACCCACGTTCACCGACCGCTGATTCGCTGCCGTCGCGCGCGCGCGCGGCCTGACCGGAACATTGCAGGCGCGGCGTCAGCGGCGCGGCTGCAGCTCTGATCTGACCGTTTCGAGCCTCGGCCGGATGCAAGCGTCGCCGCTGAAGCCGCTCCTGCAGGGCGCCTCATGCCATCCAGCGTCCGAGAATCCTGACTCATGAAAAAGCCGGCATGCGCCGGCTTTTCTTCAACCCGAATCCCGAGCCGGCTTATGCCAGTTCGTGGATCTTCGCGTTGAGGCGGCTCTTGTGACGGGCCGCCTTGTTCTTGTGGATCAGGCCGCGCGCGGCGTAGCGATCCATGATCGGCTGCGCGGTGGTGAAGGCGGCGACGGCGGCCGCCTTGTCCTTGGCCTCGATGGCCTTGACGACCTTCTTCAGGGCGGTGCGGACCATGGAACGTGCGCTGATGTTGCGCAGGCGGCGCTGTTCGGACTGGCGCGCGCGCTTCTTCGCGG
>JBDTKM010000212.1:0-32800 GCA_039935315.1 Rhodanobacter sp.
CAGGTGGAACGGGCGCGGGAGCTGATCCAGCGCGCCGACGTGGTACTGGTGCAGATGGAAATTCCGCTGGACACGGTCGAGGCGACGGTGCGTCTGGGCGCGCGGTTGGATGTGCCGGTAATTCTCAATCCCGCACCAGCGCAACGGCTACCCGTCGAGTGGTTGCGGCTGGCGCGTTACGCCACGCCCAACCGGCACGAGCTGGCAATCCTGCTCGGTGCCGATCCCTCTACGGATTTCCGCACGTTGATGCAAGCTGCGCCGTGCCCGATCGTACTCACCCGCGGTGGAGACGGCGCCTGGTATGGCGAGCGGAGTGAGCCGGTTCACCAGGACGGCTTCCCGGTCGAGGTAGTCGACAGCACCGGCGCCGGCGACACCTTCAATGCCGCGCTGGCGGTATTCCTGCACGAAGGCCTGGCCAGCGCGGTGCGCAAGGCCTGCCTCGCCGCCGCGTTGTCCGTCACCCGGCTGGGAGCGCAAGGTGGCATGCCGCGCCTGATCGAACTCGAGGCCAAGCTGACCCACACGCGTGCCTGACTGGATCACCAGCTACCTTGAGATGGACAGTCGAGTCGTCTACTTGCCGATGCAAAACGAGCCAAAGATGGCGCCAAGCAGGTCGTCACTGGTGTAGCTGCCAGTGATCTCACCCAGTGCGTGCTGGGCCTGGCGCAGTTCCTCGGCGGCAAGTTCGCCGGCACCGTGGGCGAGTTCGCCGGCCGTACTTTGCAAATGGACGTCTACTTGTTGCAGCGCGAGCACGTGGCGACGGCGCGCGCTGAAGGTGCCTTCGCCGCTGCCGGCGCCGGCAAGGCGCTTGAGGTGCTCGCGCAGGGCGTCGAGGCCTTCGCCGGTTTTGGCTGAGGCCCACAACCAGTGCATGCCGTCACACTGATCGTGCTGTGCGGGCAGGTGATCGAGGTCGATCTTGTTGATCAGTACCACGCGTTCAATGCTGGCAGGCACGCTAGCGAAGAAGGCGAGATCGGCGGCGAAACTGGTGTGGGTGGTGACCAGCAGCGCGACATCGGCGCGCTGCATTTCACCGTGGGCGCGGCGCACGCCTTCGCGCTCGACTTCGTCGTCGCTGTCGCGCAGGCCGGCGGTGTCGGCCAGTTCCAGCGCCACGCCGTCAAGGTGGAGGCTTTCGCGCAGCACATCGCGGGTGGTGCCGGCGGCGGCATTGACGATGGCGCGGTCGCTGCCGGACAGGGCGTTGAGCAGGCTGGATTTGCCGGCGTTGGGTCGGCCAATGATCACCACGCGCAGGCCGTCGTTGAGACGCAGGCCGCGCCGGGCTTCGCGCAACAGTTGGGTCAGCTCGGCGCGCACGCGGTCAAGTTGTTGCTGGATCGCCGGGTCGGCGAGGAAGTCGATTTCCTCTTCCGGAAAATCGATCGCCGCCTCGATGTGCACGCGCAGTTTGATCAGCTCGCCCAGCAGCGCCTCGACCTTGCGCGAGAACACGCCTTCCATCGATTGCAACGCGGCGCGGGCGCCGGCCTGGGAGCGGGCGGCGATCAGGTCGGCAACGGCTTCGGCCTGGGTCAGGTCGAGCTTGCCGTTGAGGAAGGCACGTTCGGTGAACTCGCCGGGCCGGGCCAGCCGCGCGCCGAGTTCGCAGCAGCGGCGCAGCAGCTGATCGAGCAGCACGGTGCTGCCGTGGCCTTGCAGTTCCAGCACGTGTTCACCGGTGTAGGAGGCGGGGGCGGGAAAGTAGAGCACCAGGCCGCGATCGATCAGCTCACCGGCGTGGTCGCGAAACGCAGCGAAATGCGCGAGCCGTGGCTGCGGAGTGCGTCCCAGCAGGGTCCGCGCCAGTGCCGGCACGGCGGGGCCGGAGACGCGCACCACGCCGACGCCAGCCGCGCCAGCGGCGCTGGCGATGGCGGCAATCGTGTCGGCGGAGGGATCTGACATAGCCTGGGGACTTTAAACGAAAGCCGCCGCGACCGGGATCGGTCGCGGCGGCTTTTGCGTCATCGAAGCGACGGCATGCTCAGTCGGTGCTGAGCGCGGGCGCCCGCTCGATATGATGGGTCACCCACCATTGCTGGCCCAGGCCAACCAGCCCGTTCACCGCGTAGTACAGACACAGACCGGCCGGGAAGAAGGCGAACAGCACCGTGAACAGCAACGGCATCACCTTCATCATCTTGGCCTGGGTCGGGTCCATCCCCGCGGCTGCCGGGTTCAACCACTGGGTGCCCAGCATCACGATCGCGTAGATACCCGGCAGGATGTAGAACGGATCGGGCGCGCTCAGGTCGGGGATCCACAGGAACGCCGCGTGATGGAGTTCCAGGCTGTACTCCAGCACGAAGTACAGGCCGTAGAAGACTGGCATGGTGATCAGTACCGGCAGGCAGCCACCCATCGGGTTGACCTTCTCCTTCTTGTACAGCTCCATGGTGGCTTGCTGCATCTTCTGCTTGTCGTCGCCGTAACGCTCCTTCAGCGACTTGAGGCGTGGCGCCAGCTTGCGCATGCGCGCGCTGGAGCGGTACTGCATCGCGGTGAGCTTCCAGGTCAGTCCCTTGATCAACAGCACCAACAGGATGATCGCCAGACCCCAGTTCTTCGCGATCGCATGGAACTGCGACAAGATCCAGTGCATCGGCACGGCGATGACCTTGAACATGCCGTAGTCGATCGTGAGGTCGAGGCCGGGAGCGATCGCGTCGAGCGTGCCCTGCACATTCGGGCCCATGTACAGCCGAGCCTGGCTGGTCAGGCTCTGACCGGCCGCCACGCTCAGCGAGGGGCCCACGGCACGGATCAGGTAGCGGGGATGCTCGCTGGTCGGGTTGATGATCTGGGTAACGTAGTGGTCGGTCTGATTGGCTGGCGGAATCCACGCGGTGACGTAATACAGGCGCAGCATCGCTGCCCAGCCGCCCTTGATCTGAGCGTCCAGCGCGTCCTTCTTCTCGCTGAAATCCTTGAACTCCAGCTTCTCGAATTTCTCGCCGGTGTACCAGGCGGCACCCTGGAAACTGCGCGACTCGGGATTCGTGTAGTTGCTGAGCCAGCTGCCCGGCTTGGGCGGCTGCACCCGCTGCAGTTGCTGGTAGGCGTTGCCCTGCCACGTGCTGGCCGTGCCGTTGTCGATGTGCTGGCTCAGGCCGATGACGTAACTGCCGCGCTTGAAGGTGTAGGTCTTGGTGACCTTGAGACCCGCCGCGTCGTGCCAGCTCAGCTCGACCTGCAGCTCGTTCTGGCCAGGCGCCATCGTGTAACTGGTTTGTGCGCTCTGGAACAGCGCCTGATGGTCGGGCTGGTCACCCGAGGCGGTGTCGCTGCTGCTGACCAGGCCATTCTGGACCACGGAAAAATGCGCCGGGTCGGCGTCCAGCAGCACAGTCGGCGGCGGGGTCGGATCTTTGCGGGTGGGCGCGTTTTCCGGGTACGCCAGCAGCTCGGCATGTACCAGACTGCCGCCCCGCGTGTCGATCTGCAGGTGCAGGACGTCGGTGTCGACATTGATAAGTTGCGATGGCGCTTGCCCCGCATGAGTCGCGTCGGTAGCGATGGTCGCGGCCGCCGTCGTGGTCGCGGAACTGGATGCGGCGGCCACGGCTGACGGTATGCTGCCGTCGGCCGATCGCGCGGCCACCTGGTCGGCAGTGGCACTGGCCGCGGTGACCGGCGGCGGGGGCGCGTAGTCCTTCTCCCAGGCGATGAACAGGAAATACGCCACCGCGATCAGGGCGAACATGAGGAAGTTGCGCGTTTGGTTCATCGCGTAGCAGATCCGGGTAACACCACGACTCGAAGGTCTCGCCGCGGAGGCAGAAAGGAAGAGATCAACGCTCGATTGTGGCGGGGTCGTCAGCTCGCTTCAATGGCTCGATCATGCTGGCGCGGGTAGCGAGCAACTTTTTCCAGATGCCCTCCAGCTCGCGCAGCAGCTCGGGGCCGGGTACGCCGGCAGCCAGTTCACGCGCCATTACCATCAGGTCGACTGGCGGCAGTTGATGGCGGACGCGCCGGAATGACTCACGCACCAGGCGCTTGATCCGATTGCGCTCGACCGCCCGTTTCGATACCCGCTTGGAGATCGCCAGACCGAGTCGCGCGCGGCCCAGTTCGTTGTCACGATAACGCATATGAAAACAGCGGCCGCCTGCGCGTCCGCTGCTGGTTCGCAAGGCGGCAAAGTCACCTGGCCGAAGCAACCGCGCCGCACGCGGCAGCGTGGCTTCGGACATGACGCGCCCTCCCGGTTACGGGCAGAGGCGACTGCGGCCCTTGGCGCGACGTGCGTTGATGATCTTGCGACCGTCAGCGGTCGCCATACGGGCACGAAAACCGTGGGTGCGCGCGCGCTTGAGTTTGCTGGGCTGGAAGGTCCGCTTCATGGGTTGCTCCGAAGGGAATGTGGTTAAAAAGGTTGGCGAGTATGTCGGTTTTTCGCCATACCTGTCAAATGGCTTGCGCTACGCACCGCCGCCTGCGTGGCACGGCGCCGCCGGCGGCGTTGAGGGCTACGCCGGGGAGGCTGCTGCTAGACTGTTACGTCACCCCGCGCGCCAGCGCCCCAAGCTGTGGTTGATCGAATTCATGAGTGATTTGTGGCGGCGCTGCCTTGAGCGCCTCGAAGGCGATCTGAGCGCCGAAGACCTGCATACCTGGCTGATGCCACTGCAGGCGCGCGACGATACCGACGGTCTGCAGCTGTTCGCGCCCAATTCCTACACCCTCGATACGGTACGCCAACGTTACCTTGTGCAAATCGAACAGGTGCTGCAGCAGCTGACGGGCAAGCCCTGTCCGGTTCGGCTCGGCGTCGGTTCCAGCTCGCCGCCAACAGCACCGGTGCGATCGCTGGCTGCACCACGCGCCAGACCGGCTGCCGCGACGACGCATGCGTTCCGGCACAATCTCGATCCCCATTACACGTTCGAGACGTTCGTCGAAGGCAAATCGAACCAGTTGGGCAAGGCCGCAGCCATGCAGGTGGCGACCAACCCGGGCCGAGCGTACAACCCGCTGTTGCTGTACGGCGGTACCGGCCTGGGCAAAACCCATCTGATGCATGCCGCCGGCAACCTGATGCTGGAGCGTAACCCGGCGTTCAAGGTGATGTGCCTCAATTCCGAGCAGTTTGTGGGCTCGATGATCGAGGCCTTGCGCGCAAAGAGCATGGATGAGTTCAAGCGTCGTTTCCGCTCGGTCGATGCGCTGTTGATCGACGACATCCAGTTCTTTGCCGGCAAGGACACCACCCAGGAAGAGTTTTTCCATACCTTCAACGCGTTGTTCGAATCCAAGCAGCAGATCATCCTCACCTGTGACCGCTACCCGAAGGAGGTCGACAAGCTGGAGCCGCGACTGAAGTCACGCCTGGGCTGGGGCCTGAGCGTGGCCATCGAACCCCCGGATTTCGAGACGCGCGCGGCGATCCTGCTGGCCAAGGCGCACGAGAAGGACATGGTGATGGATGAAAGCGTGGCGATGCTGCTGGCCAAACGCATCCGCTCGAATGTACGTGATCTGGAGGGCGCACTGAACACGCTGGCTGCCCGCGCCAATTTCTATGGCAAACCGATCACCAACGATTTCGCCGAGGAAACCTTGCGCGATCTGCTGGCCACGCATGCCCAGGCGGTCACGATTGCCAACATCCAGAAGATCACGGCGGAATACTTCAACGTGCGGTTGCAGGATCTGTTGTCCAAACGGCGGGTGCGCTCGTTGGCGCGACCGCGGCAGATTGCCATGACCTTGTCCAAGGAGCTGACCGAACACAGCTTGCCCGAAATCGGCGAGGCGTTTGGCGGGCGAGACCACACCACCGTGATGCACGCATGCAAGACGATCCGCAAGTTCATCGAGACCGACGTGAGGATGCGCCAGGATTGGGAACAGCTGATCCGCACCCTGACCGGCTGAAGTGCGGGCGCGCCGGATGAGCGAGAAAGTTATGGGTAAACTGGGGTTCAGGCTGTGGATAATAGGTGGATGATTGGCCACGCACAGTTATCCACAAACAGTGCACCGTCTGACAGGCACGAAATTCACATCGAAAATAACTCATACGTATTTGATTTAAATAGATAATATTGTCAAATATGGGTTCTCCACAAGCTCTACAACAACTACTAAACCTCTTTTAAAAGAAAGAACAGCAGGCATAGGGAAGCTCAACCATGCAATTCAGCATCCAACGCGAAGCTCTGCTCAAACCGCTGCAGCAAGTGGTGGGCGTGGTGGAACGCCGTCAGACCCTGCCTGTGCTGGCCAACTTGTTGTGCAGGGTGAACGGCGGCTCCGTCTCACTGACCGGCACCGACCTGGAAGTGGAAATGGTCGCCACCGCGGATGTCGAGAAGCCGGCGGATGGCGAAATCACCATTCCGGCGCGCAAGCTGTTCGATATCGTGCGCGCCTTGCCCGACGGTGCACGCGTCGATATCAAGCTGAATGGCGATCGGGTCGCGTTGAATGCGGGGCGCAGCCGTTTCACACTGACCACGCTTCCGGCCACTGAATTTCCCACCGTCGACCAGATTGAAGTGGTCGAGAAGGTCAGCCTGCCCGAAGAGGTCCTGCGCGACTTGATGGAACGCACCTCCTTCGCGATGGCCAACCAGGACGTGCGCTATTACCTCAATGGCATGTTGCTGGACTTGCAGGATCACACCTTGCGCTGCGTGGCCACCGATGGCCACCGCCTCGCCATGAAGGAAACCGAACTGCAGAGTACGGTCAGTACGCGGCGCCAGATCATCATTCCGCGCAAGGGCGTGAACGAGCTTGTCGGTTTGTTGGAAAGCGGTGACGGTGAAGTGGAACTGGAGTTCGGTCGCAACCATTTGCGCGTGCGTCGAGGCAGTGTCACCTTCACCTCGAAGCTTATCGATGGCCGCTTTCCGGATTACGAAGCGGTCATCCCCCTGGGTGCCGACAAGAGCGCCACCCTTGATCGGGAAGTACTGCGGGGCGCACTGCAGCGCGCAGCAATCCTTTCCAATGAGAAGTATCGCGGCGTTCGGTTGGAGCTGTCGCCAGGCAAGCTGCGCATCGTGGCGCATAACCCGGAACAGGAAGAGGCGGTGGAGGAAGTCGAAGCTGACACCCACGTCTCCGATCTCGCGGTGGGCTTCAATGTGGGCTATCTGCTGGACGCGTTGGCAGCATTGCGTGGCGACAAGGCTCGCCTCAGCCTGCGCGATGCCCAGTCCAGCTGCCTGGTTCAGGAGGAAGACAATGAGCACTCCCGCCATGTGATTATGCCGCTGCGGCTCTGACCTTGGCGTGGTCTTGAAGGTGGTTTGTGCGTGTTTGAAACGCCGGGGTGTCCAACATGACCTCCGGCGTTGCCATATAAGCGGTGACTGCGCATGAGGATGGAACAACTTCGGGTCTGTGCCCTGCGTTGCCTCACCGATGTCAACGTGGCACTGGACCCGGCGGTGAATGTGTTCGTCGGCGCCAACGGTGCCGGCAAAACCAGCGTGCTGGAAGCGGCCTTCCTGCTATCACATGCCCGCTCCTTCCGCAGCGGTGCCAGGGAGGCATTAGTGCAGCGCGGGATGGCGCAAATGTCGGTTTTTGCCCAGGTGCACTGTGCGGATGGCGGGGCCAGTCGACTAGGGTTGGGCCGCGCCGGCGCGCGCTGGGAAGCCCGGATCGACGGTGAAAACGTGGCGATCGGGGAGTTGGTGCGCGCTTGTGCGGTGGTCTGCTTTGAGCCGGGAGCCCATGCACTGATCGCAGGCGGTGCCGAGGAGCGCCGACGTTATCTGGATTGGGGTGTGTTCCACGTGGAACACGAATTCCTCGCTGGTTGGCGACGCTACCAGCGCGCATTGAAGCAGCGCAACAGCCTGTTGCGCCTCGGTAACACCCCGTCTGACGCCTTGTTCGAACCTTGGGAACGGGAGTTGTCCCAGGCGGCGCACCAGATTGATCTGATGCGCCGCGTTTACCTGGACCAGCTTCGCCCGATGCTGCAGTTGAGTATCGCGGGTCTGCTGCCGGAACTTGGGTCCGTGGAATTGCGTTATCGCCGCGGATGGCCGGATGACGTCGAGCTGGCGGATCAGCTGAGAGTTCAACGGGGCAGGGACCAGGCGCGTGGACACACGACGCTGGGGGCGCATCGAGCCGATTGGTCAGTAGCGTTCGAGCAGGCACCGATGCGTGAGCATCTGTCCAGAGGTCAGGAAAAACTCACGGCATTGGCTTGCGTGTTGGCGCAGGCGGCGTTGTATGCCCAGCATCACGGAGACTGGCCGATCGTCTGCCTGGACGATCTTGGATCAGAGTTGGATCAGGAGCATCAGGCGTCGGTGGTGAGTCAATTATTGTCCTCCCGCGCCCAGATCCTGCTGACTGGAACCGAACTGCCATTCGCATTGCGCGAGGTGCCGGCTCGTGTGTTCCACGTGGAACAGGGCAGCCTGACGCGCCTGCTATAATCGAAGGGTTGCATCTCTCGAAGATCGCATAACCCTTGTCCGGCCTGTCAGGCGCCGAGTCGGACGGGTCCCTGGCGCCAGGAACCGATCACCGCATGAACGAACCCGAACCCTCCAACGGATCCCATTACGATTCCAGCAACATCAAGGTCCTCAGGGGCCTGGAAGCCGTACGCAAACGCCCAGGCATGTACATCGGCGACACCGATGACGGCACCGGCCTGCACCACATGGTGTTCGAGGTCCTCGATAACTCGATCGATGAGGCCTTGGCCGGTTACTGCGACAAGGTCCTGGTCACGATCCACGATGACGGCTCGGCCAGTGTCGAGGACAACGGCCGCGGCATTCCGGTTGACATGCACCCCGAAGAGCATCGCTCCACCGCTGAAGTGGTGATGACCGTGCTGCATGCTGGCGGCAAGTTCGACGCCAACTCCTACAAGGTGTCCGGCGGCCTGCACGGCGTGGGCGTGTCGGTAGTGAACGCGTTGAGTGAGCACTTGTGGCTGACCGTCTATCGCGATGGTCACGAGTACCTTCAGGAATACTCCCTGGGCGACCCGTTGTACCCACTGAAAGAAGTGGGACCGTCGGCGCGACGGGGAACCGTAGTCCGCTTTCTGCCCAGCCCGGCGACCTTCACCGGCAATATCGATTTCCATTACGAGGTCCTGGCCAAGCGTCTGCGCGAGCTGGCCTTCCTCAACTCCGGCGTCACCATCACTCTGACCGACGAGCGTGGTGAGGGGCGCCAGGACATCTTTGCCTACGATGGCGGTATCCGCTCCTTCGTGCAGCACCTGGCGCAGATGAGGACCACGCTGCACCCGAACGTGATCAGCCTGGTCGCCGAGCAGGACGGGATCACGGTGGAGGTGGCGATGCAATGGACCGACTCCTATCAGGAGACGATGTTCTGTTTCACCAACAACATTCCGCAGCGCGACGGCGGTACCCACCTCACCGGCTTCCGCGCCGCGCTGACTCGTTCGCTGCAAAACTACGTCGAGAAGGAAGGGCTGACCAAGCACGCCAAGGTGACGTTGTCCGGCGACGATATGCGCGAAGGCATGATCGCGGTGTTGTCGGTCAAGGTACCTGACCCGAAGTTCTCCTCGCAGACCAAGGACAAGCTGGTTTCTTCCGAGGTGAAGACGGCGGTGGAGCAGGCGGTCAACGAAAAGCTCGGCGAATTTCTGCTGGAACACCCGGTCGAGGCCAAGGCGATTGTGTCCAAGGCGATCGACGCCTCGCGTGCCCGCGAAGCGGCGCGCAAGGCGCGCGACATGACCCGCCGCAAGGGTGCGCTGGATATTGCTGGCCTGCCCGGCAAACTGGCCGATTGTCAGGAGAAAGATCCAGCCTTGTGCGAACTGTTCCTGGTCGAGGGTGACTCCGCCGGCGGCTCGGCCAAGCAGGGCCGCAACCGCAAGACCCAGGCCGTGCTGCCGCTCAAGGGCAAGATCCTCAATGTCGAGAAGGCGCGCTTCGACCGGATGCTGGCTTCGGCCGAGGTCGGCAATCTGATCACCGCGTTGGGTACCGGCATCGGCAAGGATGAATACAACCCGGACAAATTGCGTTACCACCGCATTATCCTGATGACCGACGCTGACGTCGACGGGTCGCACATCCGCACCCTGCTGTTGACGTTCTTCTATCGGCAGATGCCGGAGTTGATCGAACGCGGCCACATCTATATCGGCCTGCCACCGCTGTACAAACTGAAGCAGGGCAAACAGGAGCTGTATCTCAAGGACGACGCTGCCTTGAACGACTACCTGATTTCCAGCGCGGTCGACAATGCCGCGCTGACCTACAGCCCGGATGCGCCGCCGATCACGGGCAGCGCGCTGGAGAAGCTGCTGCGCGACTACCAGCAGGCGTTGGACCAGATCAGCCGATTGGCACACCGCTTCGACACGGCGGTCCTGACCGCCTTGCTCGAGCATCCAGCGCTGGAACCGGCCATGTGGGCCGACTCCACGACCATGCAGGCTTGGCTGGATACCGCCGCCTTGAAGCTAGCCGCCAGCGGTCTGGGCAAACCGCACTACGCATTGCGCCTGCGTCCGGCCCACACCGACGCCGCGGCCGTGGAGCATCCTGCCGCAGTCGAAGTGGTCCGCGAGCAGCATGGACTCAGCCACACCTGGTTCCTGCCGCAGCCGTTCTTCAGTGGCGCTGAATTTCGACCGATTCTTGCCGTCAGCCAGCAGATCGCCGAACTGGTCCAGGCCGACGCGGTGGTGCGACGCGGAAATGCATCGCGCGGCGTCCTGAGCTTCGTCGAGGCTCGTAACTGGTTGCTGGAAGAGGCCAAGAAGGGCCGCAGCATTCAGCGTTTCAAAGGCCTGGGCGAAATGAATCCAGAGCAGTTGTGGGACACTACGGTCAACCCGGAGACGCGGCGCATGCTGCAGGTCGGTATCGAGGATGCGGTAACCGCCGACCGCATGTTTTCCATGCTGATGGGCGAGGCGGTCGAACCGCGTCGTGATTTCATCGAGGCGAATGCACTGAAGGTAGCCAACCTCGACGTCTGAGCGCGACCCTGGGTGTCTTGCTGCGTAGTGGTGACGCCGGGCCCTGCAACGGGTCGCGCGGTCTCCAGGTGAAGGGTCTGCGCTGGCGCGCCGATCCTTTCCTGCGTTCGAGTTATGCCAACAACTCATTGTTTATAAACAACCTTTTATGCGGCGCTGCGACTTGTTATCTGCACGCCGATGCGGTTACGCTCCCAACCATGTTGTGCGCGCAACATCGTGCGCCGACGCTGAAGAGGATCACCATGAAGCATATTCGAGGGTTCACCATGCTGGCCTGCGCGGCCTTCATGCTAAGTCTGGCCAGTGCCCCGGTGCTGGCGAAGCAGGCCGACAGTGCCAAGCAGGGAACCGAATACCCCGACAGCACGCGCACGGCACCCAAGCTGGACATGACCAGCCAGAAAGAACAGAAGCAAATTCAGGAAGGTCTTGACGCCCTCAACAAAGGCGACATGGCCACTGCCCAAACCACCCTCCAGGGCGTGCTCGACAAGAGCAAGAGCAAGTACGCCCAGGCAATCGCACTGCGCGGCCTGGCTTTGGTCAAATACCGTGCCAAAGACTACAAGGGCGCTATTGCCCTGCTGCAGCAAGCACTGGCCAACGGCGTGTTGCCCAACGACGACTATTTCGCCGTGGAATTCACGTTGGCGGTTGCCCAGCAGGCCGACGAGCAATATCAGGCGTCGCTCGACACGATCCAAAAATGGCGCACCGACGGCAAGAAGGAAACCGCCGAGTCCTATGCGCTCGAGGGCAACGACGACTACCGGCTGAAGAAATATCCCGAAGCCATCGCGGCGGTGAAGAAGGCGCAGTCACTGACAGACAAGCCGGATCCCCAGTGGAACCAGATTCTCATGGCGAGTTACGCGGCCTCGGGCCAGGACAGCCAGCTGGTCCAGATGGCTCAGCAAAACCTTGCCGCCCATCCGGATGACCCGAAGGCGTTGGAATCCGCGATCCAGGCGCTGCAGCAAGCGCAGAAATACCCGGAAGCCATCAAGCTGATGGAAGATGCGCGCGCCAAAGGCCAGCTGACCGGTGAGGCAAACTACGTCTTGCTGGCTTCGCTTTACTACAACCAGGCTCTTTCGAGCGATGATCCCAAACCGTCGGCGAACAAGGCTGTCGCGACCATCAATGACGGTATCAGCAAGGGCATCATGCAACCGAGTGCCGACAATGACGTGCTTCTCGGCAAGGCGGAATATGTTGCCGGCAATCTGCCGGCCGCCAGGCAAGCCTTCGACAAGGCGTTGCCACTGGCAACGGATGGCGAGCCGGCACTGCAGATTGCGAACCTGGAACTGACCGATGGCAAGTACAGCGAGGCGAAAACGATGATCAACTCAGCGATCGCCAAAGGCGTCAAGCAAATAGGCAATGCCTACTTGGTGCTGGCCGAAGCCGAACGCGGCCTGCACAACAAATCGGCGCAGATCGCTGCACTGAAGAAGGCCGCACAGCAGCCGGAATCTGCCCAGCATGCGAACGAGCTTCTCAAGAAGCTGGGCGCTTCTTGAACCTCGTTGACTAGTCGAATGCGATCTTGCTGGAACATGAAAGTTTGTCTACATCCCGCGCAGGATCTATACAAAAGTCATGGCGTGTTGTACCGTTGAAAACCTATCCCTGCGTCCGCTTAGCTGCGAGCTTTTACCGGGTCCGTTCCAGTCTTCCAGATGGCTCCCGGGAAAGTTTGTGCGGCGGCGCGGCCTTCCGATTATTCAGCTTCCAGATAGTGACAGATGGCCTCAAGTAACGAAGAAACTGGGCGGTTCAGTTGGAAGCGGACCTGGGCACTCGCGGTAGCCATCGGGCTGCACGCGTTTGCGTTCCTGCTGATTGTGGCGCCCATGGCGCCGCCCAACCAGAATCACAAGGAAAAAGAAAAGATCGTGCAGGTGAGCTTCATCGAGCCGCCACCACCGCCACCGCCACCACCGCCGCCGCCGCCGGAGCCGCCCAAACAACCGCCGCCGAAGGTCATCCAGCAGGTCAATCCGCCGCCGACCCCGCCGCCGCCGACCCCGCCGCCACCGGTCAACGAGGTTTCGGCGAACGCAGTGCAGGCGCCACCGCCGGCACCACCCGCTCCGCCCCAGCCGCCGCCGGATATTGCGGCAGGTTCGGACCTGAGCTATGGCAATCGCCCCAGTCCCCCGTATCCGCCGATGGCGGCCAGGCAGCGTCATGAGGGCACCGTAGTCTTGCTTATTCTTGTTGGTCTGGACGGTTCACCCAAGTCGGTCGAAGTGGAGAAGTCCAGCGGCTATCGCGAGCTGGATCGGGAAGCCAAGGCCTGGGTGCTGAGCCACTGGAAGTTCAATCCAGAGGTGAAGGCCGGCAAGAAAGTGGAAGGTTATGCCCGCGTTCCGATTACCTTCAATCTCAGTGGCTAAGACATTCACACGGCCAGCGCAATTCAACTCCCACCCGCTGTAATCCGGATACAGTCGATTACAGTTACAGTTCACGCTTGACTTTCCTAGGGTAGCGTTATGTTTCTACAAACTCCTGCAGCAACCGGCAACACCAACGCCGAAGCCATGAAGCAGATGGGCTTCCAGAACCTGATGCAAAACTTCGACTGGCTTGGCTGGGTGGTCTTCGTGACCCTCGTCGCGATGTCGTTCCTGTCGTGGTACTTCATCATTGCCAACGGCATCCGCAACGCCACCGTCAAGGCACGGGCCGACAAAGTCATCGACGGCTTCTGGGGCAATGCCTCCACGCAGGACGCGATCCGTGACCTGGAAGCTCAGCCGAGGAGCGAACCGTTCTCGAAGATCGCGCTGGAGGCTGCCTCTGCGGTAGCGCACCACCAGCAAGCCACGGCGGGTACCACCGGTCGACTGGCCGAAACACTTAGTCGCTCGGAGTTCATTGACCGTGCACTACGTCAGGCCGTAGCTCGCGAAAGCCTGCGCCTGGAAGGCGGCATGACCTTGCTCGCCACGGTAGGGTCTGCGGCACCGTTCGTCGGTCTGCTCGGTACCGTGTGGGGCATTTACCACGCGTTGATCGGTATCGCTTCGACCGGCAACGCCTCGATGAATGCCGTTGCCGGCCCGGTCGGCGAGGCGCTGATCATGACCGCGTTTGGTTTGTTCGCGGCCATCCCGGCGCTGTTCGCCTACAACTTCTTCAACCGGCAGAACCGCGTGATCTACGCCCGCTTCGACGAATTTGCGAATGACCTGCACGACTTCTTCGCGACCGGTTCGCGCATCGAAAGCGATGTGAGGGGCTGACCGATGTCCGTAAGTCTCGGCGGTGATTCCAGTGGTCCAATGTCGGAAATCAACGTCACGCCGCTGGTCGACGTGATGCTGGTGCTGTTGATCATCTTCATGATCACGGCACCACTGATGTCGCACTCCGTCACCATTGAGCTGCCCATCGCCAATCCCCACTCCAAGACGCCGGATGCGAAAACGCCACCGCTGGACCTGGCCATCAAGACGGACGGAAGCCTCTATTTCGATGATCACGCGGTCAATGACGCAGAGCTGCGCGCCAAGTTCCTGGTGGAAGCCCAACGGACACCACAGCCCCAGCTGCAGATCCGCGCCGACCGTGACGTGCAGTTCATGGTGGTGAAAAAGATCATCAATGACGCGAAGGCTTCGGGCATGGTGCACGTCGCGTTCATGACCACCGACGCGCCGAAGGGATAAGACAAGATGGCGATTTCAACCAGAAGCAGCGGAGCGATGGCGGAAATCAACGTCACGCCACTTGTCGACGTGCTGCTCGTGCTGCTGATCATTTTCATGATCACCGCGCCGATCCTGGCGCACAAGATTGAGGTCGATCTGCCGCAGCCGAATACGAATGTCCCTCCCCCGGTCAATCCGCCGAGCCCAATCAATCTGAAGATCGATCAAAGTGGAGCGTTTTACTGGAACGGCACGCCAGTTGACGAGCTGGGCCTGAAGGCGCAGCTGGCGGTCATCGGCCAGCAAGGGTTGGCCAACCAGCCGGAGATCCAGATCGCCGCCGACGATCATGTGGCCTACGAGTATGTGGCCCGAGTGCTGGCCGACGCCAAGAGCTACAACCTGGTCAAGATCGGATTCAGCGAGGCGAGGTAACAACAGCTGGCCGGCGCGGCAGCCTCTGCCAGTTCAAACAAAGGCCCCGCTCTGGCGGGGCTTTTGTTTGCGCGTGGCATGGCGACTTGCCGGTTCTGCTGGTGCGTCGGGCCGAGCGCACGGCTGTCGGCCCCGCAATTTCCGCAAAACCTGTCAGCGCAGGATTTGCAGATAATTGCGCACGCTTGTGGCCAGACCTTCATACAAGGCCTCCCCGATCAGCGCATGGCCGATCGAGACCTCGGCCAGACCGGGGACGGCGGCCTTGAACGCGCCCAGGTTGGCCTGGCTGAGATCGTGCCCGGCATTGACCGCCAACCCGGCCTGTTGCGCACTTCGCGCGGTGTTGGCGCAGGCCGCCAGTTCAGTCGCAGGGGAGCCGTCCGCAAACGCCGTGGCGTATGGACCGGTGTAGATCTCGATGCGCTGTACGCCAATGACCGCGGCGAGCTCGAAGTCCTGGCTGTGGGCACCCACAAACAGGCTGACCCGGCAGCGAAGTTCACACAATTCAGCCACCAACGGCCGCAGGCGGCCGATATCCTGGCGCAGATCGAAGCCGTGGTCGGACGTGATTTGACTATCGCCATCCGGCACCAGGGTTACCTGCGTCGGCCTGACCCGACGTGCCAACTCAATCAGCCCCGGATAGTCGTCTCGCGCCGCAGCGAACGGATTGCCCTCGATGTTGTATTCGACCCGCCCGCGCAACATCGCTGCCAAGGCGTATACGTCGGCCGGGCGCACGTGTCGCTGGTCGGGGCGCGGGTGAACGGTGATTCCCCCGCAGCCGGCCTCGATGCAAGTTTCGGCGGCGCGACAAATGTCCGGTTCGCTGCCGCCCCGCGAATTGCGCAATACGGCGATCTTGTTGAGGTTGACGCTGAGCAGGGTCATGGTCGTTCGGCTTTGAAAGGCGGGGGCGCAGCAATGCAACGTATGAAGTCAATTCACCATTCGCTCCAAGAGTCGTGCACCAGATGAAGGCTGCTGATTCGCCTCATCCATCAACAAACGGAAGCTGCGCAGCGGGATGCCGGTTCGCGTGCCAGTGAACGACAATCCGCCCTCCGCACCCGCCACCACGTGGCGAAACGGAGGCCACTGTCGGGTCGAATTCAGTCGGACCGCTTCCAGTCATCCCTGGCTGGGTCGAGCCAACGGCGGTTTGCGGCGAGGACGTCTTCGCGCCCCTGTTGGCATCGCAGGCCACGCAGTGACAGTGCACCGATCATCCGGCCCCGGCAAGGGTTCCCATCTTGATTGAACGCGGCGGCCCGCGCCATGCCAGCGCGGCGATCAGGCCCGGGGCGACGGCAAGGCGTTGCAACTGCCACGCCGCGGTGTCTTCGCCGTCGAATCGAACCAGCCGGAGCCGCTCTGGAGTACTGAGAATGCGCAGTCGCTGCAAGCCGTAGCTGATGCCGTGCCCATGTGCCTTGAGCAGCGCCTCCTTCGCCGTCCACAGTTCGAGGAACGCCGTGGCGCGCGCTGTCTCGGGCAGTGTGGCTAGCGACTCCGCTTCGTCACGGTCAAAGAATCGGCGCGCGAGCGGCATGGCGCGCGGTTGCGGACGTCGACGCTCGAGATCGATACCGGGTGCGATACCGCGGGCGATGGCGATGAGCGCGTGATCGCCACTGTGCGACCAGTTGAAATCCAGCGCCAAGTCATACGGTGGATCGAGCTGCGGACGTCCGTGCGGACCTTCCGCCAGGACCACCTCGTCCGTCCGAATCCCGAGGTAGACCGCCAGCGTCTGCAACAGCGGTTGGCGCTTCTGCGCCGGTCGATAGTCCAGCGACCAAACGTGGATCGCCTCGTCATCCAGCTCAGCGGCAAGCTCGGCCACGCTTCGGGCGTGCATAGCGATCATCGGTGCATGGTGCCGCTGACGGCATGGCTACACAAGCGCTGCCTTTGGCCGGGCGGCGCAGTCAACGAGGCAAGGTCGACGTACCCATCAGGAACTCATCCACAGCCCGTGCGCATTGCCGTCCTTCCCGGATCGCCCAGACCACCAGCGACTGACCGCGGCGCATGTCGCCGGCGGTGAACACCTTGTCGACGCTGGTGCGATAGCACGCCGGGCCATCCGTGACCGCCCCGGCATTGCCGCGCGCGTCCTTGTCTACCCGGAAGGCATCCAGCACCGCTTGGGTGGGCGAGACAAAGCCCATCGCCAGCAGCACCAGATCCGCCTGTACTTCGAAGTCGCTGCCAGGCAGTTCGCTCATCTTGCCGTCCTTCCACTGCAGCCGGACGGCGGTAAGACTGCGCACCCGGCCCTTGCTGTCGTCGTTGAAACACTTGGTGGCGACGGCCCAGTCACGCTGGCAACCTTCCTCGTGCGAGCTGGAGGTGCGCAGGCGGATCGGCCAGTATGGCCAGGTCAGTGGCCTGTTCTCCTCCTTCGGCGGTTGCGCCAGCAGCTCGAACTGGGTGATCGCCGCGGCGCCCTGCCGAGTCGACGTGCCCACGCAATCGGATCCGGTGTCGCCACCGCCAATGACCACTACCTGTTTATCGGTGGCCAGGATCTGCTGCGCCAGCACATCCCCGGCGACGATCCGGTTCTGTTGTGGCAGGAATTCCATCGCAAAATGCACCCCGTCCAGCGCGCGCCCCGGCAACGGCAGGTCGCGGGGCGTTTCTGACCCTCCGGCCAGTACCACCGCGTCGAACTCATGCTGCAGTTGCGTCGGCGTGACGACAGTGCTGTCCCTGGGAGCGTCGGTGGCTGACCCGACGAAAACGTCGGTGCGGAACTGCACACCCTCGCCACGCATCTGTTCGACCCGGCGGTCGATGTGGCTTTTTTCCAATTTGAAGTCGGGGATGCCGTAACGCAGCAGGCCGCCAATGCGGTCGTTCTTTTCGAACACCGTCACCGCGTGACCCACCCGCGCCAGTTGCTGTGCCGCCGCCAGGCCCGCGGGGCCGGAGCCGATCACGGCTACCTTCCAGCCAGTCAGGCGCGTCGGCGGCTGCGGCACTACCCAGCCTTCCTCCCAGGCCTTGTCGATGATCTTGTGCTCGATCGACTTGATCCCGACGGCGTCATCGTTGATGTTCAACGTGCATGCCGCCTCGCACGGCGCCGGGCAGATGCGGCCAGTGAACTCGGGAAAGTTGTTGGTCGAATGCAGCACCTCGATCGCCTGCTTCCAGTCCTGGCGGTAGACCAGGTCGTTGAAGTCGGGAATGATGTTGTTGACCGGACAACCGTTGTGGCAGTACGGCGTGCCGCAGTCCATGCAGCGTGCGGCCTGGATCTTCGCCTCACTGTCCGTCAACTGCGCCGTGAATTCGTGCCAGTGCTGCTTGCGCTGGCTCGGCGCTTCGCTGGTTTCCAGCACCCGCGGGTATTCGAGAAAGCCGGTGATCTTGCCCATGATGGATCTATCCTCGTGCCGGCTCGGCCGTGGCCTGGGTGGTGGATGGGCGTGCGCTTTCCCGCGTCGACTCGCCCAATGCCCGCTTGTACTCGTGCGGCATCACCTTCACGAAGTGCGTACGTGCATTGATCCAGTCGTGCAGGATCGCCTTGGCGCGGAAACTTCCGGTGTAACGGAAATGTGACTCCAGCAAACCACGCAGAATTGCTTCGTCGGTTTCGCCGGGTGTGCCGCGCGTTGGCGTGTGCCAGAGTTCGTGCGGAACGCGAAGCTCCTGCTCGACCCCGGAAAGCAAGGGCTCCAACGCCACGGCTGCCAGGTTGCAGCGGGGCTGGAACAGGACGTCTGGATCGTAAACATAGGCCACGCCACCGGACATGCCGGCGGCAAAATTGCGCCCGGTGTCGCCCAGCACCACCACGGTGCCGCCGGTCATGTATTCACAGCCGTGATCGCCGACGCCTTCAACCACCGCGCTGGCACCGGAGTTGCGTACGGCGAAACGCTCGCCGGCAACGCCGTTGAAGTACGCCTCGCCTTCGGTGGCACCGTACAAGACCGTGTTGCCGGCAATGATGTGCTCGGGTCCGAAACCGTGGAAATCGTTTGGCGAGCGCGCGATGATGCGCCCGCCCGACAACCCCTTGCCCACGTAGTCGTTGGCCTCACCCACCAGATCGAGGGTGATGCCGCGGGCGAGGAACGCACCGAAGCTCTGCCCGGCCGTTCCGTTCATCTGGATGTGGATGGTGTCATCCGGCAAGCCTGCATGCCCATAACGACGCGCCACCTCGCCGGACAACATGGTGCCCACCGTGCGGTTGCCGTTGCGCACGCTGACGATGAAGCTGGTCTTCTCCTGCTGCTCGAGCGCGGGCTTGGCTTTTTCGATCAGACTACGGTCGAGAGCCTTGCCAAGGCCGTGGTCCTGTTCGGCCACATGCCGTCGCGCCACCTCCGCCGGCACCTCCGGGCGATGGAATACGCGGCTGAAGTCCAGTCCTCGCGCCTTCCACTGGGCGATACTTTGGCGGGTATCGAGCAAGTCGGTGCGGCCAATCAGATCGTCGAAGCGGCGGATACCCAACTGCGCCATGATCTGGCGCGCTTCCTCGGCGACGAAGAAGAAGTAGTTCACCAGATGCTCGGGTTTGCCGCTGAACTTCTTGCGCAGCACCGGATCCTGAGTGGCGACGCCGGTGGGGCAGGTGTTGAGATGGCATTTGCGCATCATCACGCAACCCTCCACCACCAGTGGCGCGGTGGCGAAGCCGAATTCGTCGGCGCCGAGCAAGGCGCCAATCACCACGTCGCGGCCGGTCTTCATCTGGCCGTCGGCCTGGACCCGGATGCGCCCGCGCAGGTTGTTCAGCACCAGCGTCTGCTGGGTTTCGGCCAGGCCCAGTTCCCAGGGGGTGCCAGCGTGCTTGATCGATGACCACGATGAGGCACCGGTGCCACCGTCGTGCCCGGCGATCACCACGTGGTCGGCCTTGGCCTTGGCCACGCCGGCTGCGACCGTGCCCACACCCACCTCCGAGACCAGCTTTACCGAGATCGACGCTTGCGGGTTGCAGTTCTTCAAGTCGTGGATCAGCTGAGCCAGGTCTTCGATCGAGTAGATGTCATGGTGTGGTGGCGGCGAGATCAGCCCCACGCCAGGCACCGAGAAGCGCAGCTTGGCGATGTAATCGGAGACCTTGTGACCAGGCAGCTGCCCACCTTCGCCAGGCTTGGCGCCCTGCGAGATCTTGATCTGGATCTGGTCGGCCGAGATCAGGTACGCCGCGGTGACGCCAAAGCGGCCCGAAGCGACCTGTTTGATGCGCGAACGCAGCGAATCACCGGCCTGAAGTTCGAGATCGCGTGCGATGTTGTCCTTGCCCAGGATGCCGGCGACGGTATCGCCTTGCTTGATCGTCACGCCGCGCTGCTCGCCCTGGTAGCGGGCCGGGTCCTCACCACCTTCCCCGGTGTTCGACTTGCCGCCAATGCGGTTCATGGCGATCGCCAGGGTGGTATGCGCCTCGGTCGAGATCGAACCCAGCGACATGGCGCCGGTGACAAAGCGCTTGACGATTTCCTTCGCCGATTCCACTTCTTCCAGAGGCACCGCGGCGGCCGGATCGGCATGGAACTCGAACAGGCCGCGCAAGGTCATCAGACGCCTGGTCTGGTCGTTGACCAGCTGCGAATACTCCTTGTAGGTCGACGCGTTGTTGGCGCGAGTGGCGTGCTGAAGTTTGGCCACCATGTCCGGTGTCCACATGTGCTCCTCGCCGCGCACGCGCCACGCATATTCGCCACCGACGTCCAGCGCATGGGCCAGCACCGGGTCGTCGCCGTAGGCGCTGGTATGCAGGCGCAGCGCTTCGTCGGCTACCTCGAACAGGCCGATGCCTTCGATGTTGGTGGTGGTGCCGGTGAAGTACTTGTCGATCAGGTCGAGGTTCAGTCCCACGGCCTCGAAGATTTGCGCGCCGGTGTAGGACATGTAGGTGGAGATGCCCATCTTGGACATGACCTTCTGCAGCCCCTTGTCGATCGCCTTGATGTAGTTGTGGATGGCCTTGCTTGCGCTGATCCCGTCGGGGTCCTTGGCGAAATGTTGCGCCAGCACCTCCATCGCCAGGTACGGATGGATCGCCTCGGCACCGTAGCCGGCCAGCAGGGCAAAGTGGTGAACCTCGCGTGCCGAGCCGGTTTCCACCACCAGGCCAGTGCTGGTGCGCAAGCCCTTGGTGACCAGATGCTGGTGGATCGCCGAAGTCGCCAGCAAGGCCGGGATGGCAACCCGCTCGCGGTCAGCGCGTCGGTCCGACACGACCAGGATGTTGTGGCCCTGGCTGATCGCGTCGGTGGCTTGGGCGCACAGTGAGGCCAGTCGCGCCTCGATGCCGGCCTTGCCCCAACTGGCCAGGTAGGTGATATCCAGTTCGAAACTGCGGAACTTGCCGCGGGAGTAACGCTCGATATCTCGAATCTTGGCCATCTCGCCAAAATCGAGAATGGGCTGCGACACTTCCAGGCGCAACGGTGGATTGATGTTGTTGATGTCCAGCAGGTTCGGCTTCGGTCCAATGAAGGAGACCAGCGACATCACCAACTGCTCGCGGATCGGGTCGATCGACGGGTTGGTGACCTGGGCGAACAGCTGCCGGAAATACTGGTACAGCGACTTGCTGCGATCCGACAAGACCGCCAGCGGCGCGTCGTTGCCCATGGCGCCGATCGCCTCCTGGCCGTCGTAGGCCATCGGCAACAACTGGAACTTCAGGTCTTCCTGGGTGTAGCCGAAGGCCTGCTGGCGGTCGAGCAGGCTGTGGCCGGGATGTGCTTCGACGACTGCCTCAGGCAGGTCATCGAGCTTGATCCGGATGTGCCCGATCCATTGTTTGTACGGCTTGGCGTTGGCGAGCTGGTCCTTCAATTCCTTGTCGTCGATGATGCGGCCCGCTTCCATGTCGATCAGCAGCATCTTGCCCGGCTGCAGCCGCCACTTTTTCACGATGCGGGATTCGGCAATCGGCAGCACGCCGGCTTCGGAAGCCAGGATCACCAGATCGTCGTCGGTGATGATGTAGCGGGCCGGGCGCAGGCCGTTGCGATCCAGCGTGGCGCCGACCTGGCGACCGTCGGTGAACGCGATTGCGGCCGGGCCATCCCATGGTTCCATCATCGCCGCGTGGTACTCGTAAAACGCGCGGCGGTTGTCGTCCATCAGGGCATGACGCTCCCAGGCTTCGGGGATCATCATCAACATCGCGTGCGACAACGAGTAGCCCGCCATGGTCAGCAATTCGAGACAGTTGTCGAACGAGGCGGTGTCTGACTGGCCCGGGTAGATCAGCGGCCACAGCTTGGCCAGGTCGTCGCCGAGCACCGGCGAGGAGATCGCGCCAGTGCGCGCGTTGATCCAGTTGACGTTGCCCTTGACCGTGTTGATTTCGCCGTTGTGCGCGATCATGCGGTAGGGATGCGCCAACTCCCACGCCGGGAAGGTGTTGGTGGAAAAGCGCTGGTGCACCATCGCCAGCGCCGACACGGTACGTGGATCGGTGAGATCGGGGTAGTAGGTACCAACCTGGCCAGCCAGCAGCAGGCCCTTGTAGACCACCGTGCGGGTGGACATCGAGGGCACGAAGTACTCGCGGCCGTGCTTGAGGTTCAGCGCGCGGATGGCGTGACTGGCAGTCTTGCGGATCACGTACAACTTACGTTCCAGCGAATCAGGCACCATGATGTCCGGGCCGCGCCCGATGAACAGCTGGCGGATCACCGGTTCGCGCGCCTTCACGGCGGGCGACATCGGCATCTCGCCGTCCACGGGCACATCGCGCCAGCCCAGCACCACCTGACCCTCCGCCCGCACGGTACGTTCCAGTTCCTGCTCGCAGGCCCGCCGCGAGGCGTGTTCCTTGGGCAGGAAAATCATGCCCACGCCGTACTCGCCTGGCGGTGGCAGCTGGATCCTCTGCTGTGCCATCTCTTCGCGATAGAGTTGGTCCGGCAGCTGGATCAGGATGCCGGCGCCATCACCCATCAACGGGTCGGCGCCGACCGCGCCACGGTGATTCAGGTTGCGCAGAATCAGCAGACCCTGCTCGATGATCTGGTGACTCTTGCGCCCTTTGACGTGCGCCACAAAACCCACGCCGCAGGCATCGTGTTCATTCCGTGGGTCATACAGACCCTGCGCGTGTGGCTGATCCATGGTTTGCGTTCCCGAAACAAAGGGTAGTGTCGACTATAGTGCGTCGCAACAAAAATAAGCAAGCACAATCAAATAGACGTCTATGAGGCTGTATGAATGACCCTGCAGGCGATCGTGCCGGCGGATTGACCTGGAGCTTCCTGAGCGCCGGCGCGGAGCGACAAACGCGCGGGTTGGGCTGTCCCCGTGGTGTGCCGATCTCGTCATCAGACGAGGCCTCTGCTAGCGTGCGTGGGGGGATGACCTTGGCAACAGGGGAACGATGACGTGATCCAGGGCTGGTTGCTGCTGTTGGTGTCGCTGCTGTATGTCGGGCTGTTGTTCGCCGTGGCCTATGCCGGCGATCGGCGACCGTTGTATCCACGGCAACCGCGGTTGCGGCCGATCGTCTACAGCTTGGCGCTCGCGGTGTACTGCTCGTCGTGGACCTTTTACGGTGCTGTCGGTACTGCCGCGCGTGGTGGCCTCGCCTACCTGCCAATCTATCTGGGGCCGATCCTGCTGTTCGTGTTCGGCTTTGGCTTCCTGCGCCGACTGCTGCAGGTGGTGCGCCAGCGCAAGATCACCTCGATCGCCGATTTCATTGGCGCGCGCTTCGGCAAGTCACACGGGTTGGCGGCACTGGTGGCGGTGATCGCGGTGGTCGCGGTGGTGCCGTACATCGCACTGCAGTTCAAGGCGGTGGCGATGTCCTTTGGCGTACTTGGCGGTGGCGCGCTCGGCGCGGTGCGCACCGACGGCGTGGACAGCGCGCTGTGGTGCGCGGTGCTGCTGGCGGTGTTTGCGATCCTGTTCGGCACACGCAGCATCGATGCGACCGAGCACCATCATGGGCTGGTACTGGCGATTGCGATGGAATCGTTGATCAAGCTGATCGTGTTTGTGGGCATTGCCGGCTACGCCCTGTGGCATGGACCGGGCCTGCTCGATACGGTGCAGCGCCCGCTGCACGAATTTCGCCATGGCTTGTCCCCTGACTTCCTGATGCAGACAATGCTCGCGTTCTTCGCCATGTTCTGCCTGCCGCGACAATTCCAGGTGGGTATGGTCGAGTGCGAGGATGAGAGCGATCTCAGGCGCGCGCGCTGGCTGGTGCCGCTTTACATGGCGATCGTCAGCGTGGCCGTGCTGCCGATCGTGGCCGCTGGCGCTTACCTGCTGCCCAGGAGCAGCGTGGCGGCCGATGCCTGGGTGCTTACCGTGCCGTTGGTGCACGGAGACACCGGGGTGGCGTTGTTGGCCTTCATCGGCGGGTTCTCGGCCGCGACCGGCATGGTGATCGTGGCTTCGGTGGCGCTCTCGACCATGATCAGCAACGACCTGGTGATGCCAGCCCTGCTGCGCATCCGGCGCTTGCGGCTGGAGCAGCGTAGTGATCTCTCGCGCCTCGTACTGGGCGTACGCCGCGTCGCCATCATCGCGCTGGCCATGATGGCGTACCTGTATTACCGGGTGGCGGCGAACGAGGAGAACCTGGCCGCAACCGGCCTGCTGGCGTTTGTTGCGGTGGCGCAGTTCGCGCCGGCGCTGATCGCCGCGGTGTACTGGCGCGGCGCCAGCCGCCGTGGTGTTGCGCTCGGGCTGGCTGGCGGCTTCGCCGTGTGGCTGTACACGTTGCTGTTGCCGGTCATGATCCGATCGCATGCGTGGCTGCGTGACGGGCCGTTCGGCCTGGACTGGCTGCGTCCGCAGGCCTTGTTTCATCTCGGCGGCTGGGACCCGGTGATGAACGGCACGTTCTGGTCGCTGCTGGTCAACGTCGGTTGTCTGGTGCTGTTCTCGCTGCGCTTCCGACCCAGCCTGGAAGAAAGCCTGCACGCGGCGATGTTCATGGATGCCGACCGCGCCCGACCCGGTGGCATCGGTGATTGGCGTGGCCGTGTGGCGGTAGCCGATTTGCGCACGATTGCCGAACGTATCGTGGGAGTGCGCAGCAGTGCGCGCGCGTTCGATGAATACGGGCAACGCCGCGGCAAGCCGTTGCATGCCGGCGAGGTCGCCGACCGCACCTTGATCCAGTACACCGAGCGGTTGCTGGCCTCGTCGGTGGGGGCGGCGAACGCTCGCCGCATTCTGATTGGCGCGTTGTCTGGCAGCGGCCTCAACCTGGCCGAGTCGATGGCCTTGCTGGACGAGGCCTCGCAGGAATTGCGTTTCAACCGTGAGCTGCTCTCCAGCACGCTGGAAAATGTGTCGCAAGGCATCAGTGTGGTCGATGCGGGCATGTGCCTGGTGGCGTGGAACCGGCGCTATCTCGAATTGTTCGATTATCCCGACGGCATGGTGCGCATCGGCCTGCCGGTGGCCGAGCTGATCCGCTGGAACGCCGAACGCGGCGAATGCGGGCCCGGCGAAGTGGCGGCGCACGTCGCCAAGCGCATGCATTACATGCATGCCGGTTCGCTGCACGTGTTCCAGCGCGTCCGCCCCGACGGCACCGTGATCGAAATGCGCGGTCGTGCACTGCCGCGCGGCGGCTACGTCACCACCTATACCGACGTGACCGCGTACAAGCACGCCGAGCAGGCACTGATGGAGGCGAACGAAACGCTCGAGCAACGCGTGGACCAGCGCACTGCCGAGTTGACGGAGGCTTTGGCGGCCACCGCCCATGCCCGGCGCGTGGCCGAGGCCGCAAACATCTCCAAGACGCGCTTTCTTGCTGCCGCCAGCCATGACCTGTTGCAGCCCCTGAATGCGGCACGACTGTTCACCTCCGCCCTGCGCGCGTATCCGCTGCTTGACGCCGAGGCGAGTGCACTGGCGGAACGCATCGACGCGTCATTCCGTGCCGCCGAGGACCTGCTCGACGCGTTGCTTGACGTCTCGCGGCTCGATGCCGGCAGCTATCACCCGGAAATCGGCGGCTTCGCGCTGAGCGAGCTGTTCGATTCGCTGCAGGCACAGTTCGCCGTGGTGGCCGAGCAACGAGGCCTGCGCCTGCGTCTGGTGCCGACGACACTGGCGGTACGCAGTGATCCGCAGTTGCTGCGTCGCATCGTGCAGAACTTCCTGTCCAACGCGTTGCGCTACACCGGGGTCGGGGGTGTGTTGCTGGGTGCACGGCGCTCACCCGGCGGGCAGGTGCGCCTCGAAGTGTGGGATTCGGGCCCCGGCATTGCGCTCGAACAGCGCTCGCGCATTTTCGGTGAGTTCCAACAGCTGGAACAACCCTCGCCGTGGGGGGAGAAGGGGCTCGGCCTGGGTCTGTCGATCTGCGATCGTCTCGCCAGGATCCTGGATCATCCGCTCGACCTGCGCTCGCGGGTCGGTCGTGGCAGCTGCTTCGCGGTCACCGTTCCGCGCAACGAGGCGGTGCCGGCTCGCCACCAGCAGGTGCAGCGCAGCGGGCCCGGGCAGCAACTGCCATTGACGGTGCTGTGCCTGGACAACGACGAGGTCATCCTCGACGGCATGCGTGCCTTGCTCAGCCGCTGGGGAGTAGATTGCCGCGTCGCCCTGAACCTGGCCGAGGCCCGTGAGCAGCTGGCGCGCGGCCCGATTGACCTGATCCTGGCCGACTATCACCTGGCCGACGAGGTTGACGGTCTGCAGGCCATGCAGCAATTGCGCGAGGCGCTGGGCGAGTTGCCACCGGTGGTGATGATCACGGCTGACGGCAGCAGCGAGCTGAAGATGCGTGCACGGGAACTTGGCTATCCGGTATTGCACAAGCCGGTGCGCCCGGCGGCATTGCGTGCCGTGCTTACCGCGCGCCTGCATCGTGATGAATCGCCCGCCTGAGCCGGATGCCGCGCATTATCCACACGTCACAGACGCGGCATCGGTGCCGCCACATCAATCCGCGTCGTCAGGCAAGACCGGCATACTCTCGTGATCGACCGCCAGATAGCTGGCGACCAGGGCGACCTGGGTCCGGTTGTTGACACCGAGCTTGCGCATGATCGCGGTCATGTGCGCTTTCACGGTTGCCTCGGAGACGCCGAGATCGTACGCGATCTGCTTGTTCAAGAGCCCCTCAGCGATCATCGACATCACCCGGAACTGCTGCGGAGTCAGTGCGGCGATGTGTGCGGCGGCGACTTGTTCATCCGGTTTGAGCTCGGCTGGGGCGCCGAGCAGCACGCTCGGTAGCCACACGTCCCCGTCGAGTACGGCGTGGATGGCTGCCACAATGTCGGCGCTGGCGGTGGATTTTGGAATGTACGCCGATGCACCATGTGCCAAGGCGCGCCGCGCCACCTGCGCCTCCTCGTGACCCGATACAACAATGGTGGGCAGGCCGGGATACTGGCCGCGAATGTGCACCAGCGCCGAGTAGCCGCGGGCGCCGGGCATATGCAGGTCGAGCAGCAGCAGCTCGGCGTCCGGGAACTGCTCGATCAGCTCAAGCAGTGTGCGCACGCTGTCCGCGTTGCGTACCTGCGCCTGCGGTACCGCGGCAAGCACCGCGCGTTGCAGCGCGTCGCGAAACAGCGGATGGTCGTCGGCGATGAGGATGTCGGTCATGGGCTGACAGGAATTCGGGCTTGGGGGTGGCGGGACGTCGATGGGATGCTTGCCGATCCGCCATCTTCCATTCCGGGAATTGGGTCAAGCATGGTTGATATGAGCCGCGCGCCGGCGATCTCCCGCGGACTCAGCACGGGTCCTGATCACGGCATCATGCGGCGGGCGGTGTGGGTGTGGTCGTGAATCGGCCTTCAGTGTAGCCGCACGTTTTTAACGGATCGAGCCAGTCCTGGTCGACTTTGGTCGAAGTTCGACCAAAGTCGAATAGCCGTCTGCCATGCAGCACGGCCATGCTCAAGGCGTGTTTTCACATGGGGATTCTCGCATGAGCGGTCAACTTTTCCGCAACCGTACCGCCATCGCCGTCGCCGTAGCGTGTGCGTTCGCACTGCCGCTTGGGGCGCAAGCGCAGAGCAGTACGCAAAACAATACTCGCGAACAGCAGCTTGAGCAGCGCGTGTCGCAACTCGAGCAGCAGCTGCAGGAGCTGCGCCAGATGGTGCGGGCGCAAGAGGCGAATGCTCCGGCGCCAGCCCCCGCACAACCCGTCGCAACGGTACCGGCCGCACCGGCGCCGGCGCCGGTGTTCGTCAGCGCGCCGGGCGTGTCCGTCGCACTCCACGGTTTCATCAGCGCGACGGCGTTCCACCAGGACAAGACCTTCGCGTTTGGCAACGGCCAGAACGCCGAGTGGCCGGCGCCAGGGAGCAAGGGATCATTGAGCGGGGCGGATGTGCGCAACACCCGCTTCTGGCTTGATTTCACCGGCGCCAAGTTTGCGGGGGACTGGATTGGTGGCGGCCGCATCGAGATGGACTTCTTCGGCGGGTTCAACGGTACCGGCGCGTTCAGTCAGCAGCAGGCCACGCCACGCTTGCGCCAGGCCTACATGGACCTGACCAATCCAACCACCGGCACCACCGTGCGCATCGGCCAGCAGTGGGAACTGATGTTCCCGATCGACAACTCTTCGTCATCGCTGTCACACATCGCGTTTCCGCTCGGCTTCGGCGCCGGCATGATCGGTTGGCGCTTCCCGGGTGTGGTCGTGATGCAGGATCTCAATCACGGCTCCACCGGACCCAAATGGCGGCTCGACCTCGGTGCATTCGAGGGCAACTGGAGCGGCCCTGGCAACAACGTCAATTATCTGACCGCTGGCAATGCGGGCTTCCGCCCGCAAGTGGAAGCGCGCCTGCATGTGCAGGACAAGACCTGGTTGGCGTATGTCGGCGCGCATTACAGCAAGGTCGACTTGCGCGGCGTAGGCGGTGCCGCGCCAACGCCAATCAAGGCCAGCGTCAACAGCGTCGGATACGAAGTCGGCGGCCAGTGGAAGCCCGGTCCGTGGACGTTCAAGGGGCTGGCCTACACCGGCACCGGCCTCGGTGAGATTTTCGGTGCCATGGCTCAATTCGGCGACATCAGCGAGAGCGGCGGCTACGTGCAGGTTGGCTACAACTTCAGCCCGAACTGGAGCGCGTACGCGTTCTACGCCGCCGCACGACCGGACAAGCAGGATGTGATCACCTGGATGGGCCAGGGATCTTCTGGCCTGCTCAGGAACAACCAGTCCGCGCTGAGCTTGCAGTACACGGCCGGGTCCTACGACCTGAGCGTCGAATGGATGCACGACAGGCTCGACTTCACCAGCGACCGCGTCACCAGCAAGACGCTCAGCGGCAACCAGATGAGCCTGAACGCGCTGTATCACTTTTGATGGATGAACTTGCCTTGTCACATCGGAGCGGGCTGGTTCGGTGGCTTCCAGCCCGCTCCGTGATTTTCGTGACCATGACGCTCGTGATCGGCACGTGCTTCGCGGCTGCAACCAGCGACGTGGACATGACGGCGTAAGGCGCCAGACTTTCGGGTTGGTATGCGGGGTCTCTTCGCTGGGCAGCAACGCGAAAGCGGCGTCATCGGAAGCCAGAGAAATACGGTGTTGTGTGATTACACGCGTGGTTGAGGAGGTCGGTCATGAACAAATATTTGTCCACCTGTGCGGTCAGTGTGCTGGCGCTGGCGTTGTCGACAGCAGTGATGGCCGCGCCTGCCGCGCCTGCCACGCCGGGTCTGCAGCCCACACCGATACGGTTTCCGTCCAAGTTCGGCGACATGACATTTCCGACGACCTTTCCCGCCGGCACCACGCTCACGATTACGCAGTGGAGCCACTTCGTGCCCCGCTATGACAAGTGGTTCGACCAGTACGCGCAGGACTGGGGCAAGGCGAACAACGTCAAGGTGACGGTGCAGCACATCAACCTGGCTGATCTGGGCTCCACCCTGGCGGCATCGATCGCCGCGGGCAAAGGCTCTACCTTGTTCGAGACGGTCTCCACGCCGGCATCGTTTGTCGAAGGCCTGCAGGACCTGACCGACGTGAACAAGGCGGCCGAGCAGACCTTTGGCAAGCAGGAAACGGTCTGCGCCAGTCAGGCGTATCTGCCGATCAAGAATACGTGGTATGGCTACTGCCACGGCTGGGTACCGGATCCGGGTGACTACCGGGTGTCGATGTGGAAGGACGCCGGTTATCCGAACGGTCCGAAAACTTACGATGACCTGTACACCGGCGGTACCAAGATCTTCCAGAAGACCGGCATTCCGGTCGGCGTGGGCATGTCGCCCGAGCTTGACTCCGAATTCTATGCGCGCTCCCTGATCTGGTCTTTCGGCGGCTCGCTGTTCGACAAGTGCGGGGACGTGGCGCTCGATTCGCCGCAGGTGCTGCAGGCTGTCGAATATCAGACCAGGTTGTTCAAGAACGCGCTGACGCCCGAAGTCTTTGCGTGGAACGCCGCCTCCAACAATCAGGCGTTCATCTCCGGTCAGGCGTCGTATATCCAGAACTCCATCTCGTTCTACCGAACCGCGCAGCGAACCAACCCGAAGGTGACGGAAGATACCGGATTCAGCCCCGGCCTCAAGGGCCCGACCGGCCAGGTGCACCAGACCTCGCACGTGTGGTTGATCTACACCTTGCCAAAATACGTGACCGACAAGCAGCAGACGCTGGCGGCGAAGAAGTTCCTGCTCGACCTCACGGCGAATGCGAGCTGGGGGACCTACGAGAGCGAGTTGTATGACTTCCCCGCCTACAGCAAGGCCGTGCCGCAGCTGTGGGCCAAGGGCGGCTGGCTGGATCGTGACCCGTTTGGTTCGGTTCCGCCCAACAAACTTGAGGTACTGCGCAATGCGGTCGAGTGGACCGCGTGGCCGGGCTATCCCGGCTATGCCAACCCGGCGGTGAGCGAGGTCTACAACACGCATCTGTTGTCCACCATGATGTCGCAGGCGGCGCGCGGCGAGAAGACGCCGGCGCAGGCGGTGAAAGCCACCGCCGTGCAGATCGGCAACATCGTCTCCAAATGGAAAGCCAAAGGCTATATCGGCTGTCCGGCCAAGTAACACGACGCAAGATGGAAGTGATACATGGCAACGCTTGAGCTACGTGGGCTGAAGAAGAAGTACGGCAGCATCTACGCTGTGGACGGCATCGATATCGCCATCAAGGAAGGCGAGTTCCTGGCGATACTCGGGCCGTCCGGCTGTGGGAAAAGCACCACCATGCGCATGATCGCGGGCCTGGAGGCGCCGAGCGAAGGGGAGGTGCTGATCGGTGGCAAGCCCGTCACGCATCTGCCGCCGCGCGAGCGCAACGTATCCATGGTGTTTCAGAGTTACGCCCTGTATCCGCACATGACCGTGATGGAAAACATCGCGTTTCCGCTCAAGTCACGCGGCGTGCCGAAAGCGGAGCGCGACACCAAGATCAAGTGGGCGGCGGGCATGTTGAGCATCGAGCCGTTGCTGCAGCGCAAGCCGGGGCGGCTGTCCGGTGGCGAGAAGCAAAAGGTGGCGTTGGCGCGTGCCCTGGTGCGCGATCCCGCGTTGTTCATCTTCGACGAGCCACTCAGCTCGCTGGATGCGCAGGTGCGCACCCTGGCGCGCAGCGAGCTGCGTCTGCTGCATGACCGCACCGGCGTTACCACGGTGTATGTCACCCATGACCAGATTGAAGCGTTGGGCATGGGCGACCGCATCGCGATCATGCAGCGTGGACGCGTGCGCCAGTTGGGTACGCCGCAGGAGTTGTATGACAGCCCTGCCGACACATTCGTGGCGGGCTTTCTCGGCTCGCCGCCGATGAACATGTTGGAGCACAGCGGCCGGATCGTCGGGTTTCGTCCCGAGCATTTGTTGCCGGCGCCGCCGGGAGTTGCCGCCGTTGATGGCTCGCTCGCCTTGCAGCTGCGTATCGAGCGGCTGGAATTTCTTGGAGCCGACTGGCTGATTTACGGCGTGCTCCACGTGGGTGCGCAAGAGCAGAAGATTCTTTCCAAGGTGCCGCCGAGTGTTGCCGCCACAGTGCGGGAAGGCGAGCTGCGTGAGTTCTGCGTGGAACGTGCGCGCCTGCGCTGGTTTGATCCGGCAACGGGTCTGCGAGTCGATGATGGCCCGCGCTGAAAAAACGGCGCACGTCGGCCTGGGAGATCGCGAGGGTCTGCTCGGCACGTTGATGGTGGCGCCGGCGTTCGTGTATATCGCGGCGCTGGTGGGCATTCCGTTTTTTCTCGCCATCGCGCTCAGCATGAGCAGCGCGACGATCGGCAACCCCAGCATTCATGGTTTCGTTGGCCTGTCCAATTTCGTCAGTGCCGTACACGAGTCGGCGTTCCCGCTGGCGCTGCGCAACAGCATCATCGTCACGTTCGCCACGCTGATCCTGACCTTGGTGCTGGCTACGGCCGAATCGGAATTGCTGGTACACGACTTTCGCGGCAAGTGGTTGCTGCAGATCCTGCTGATCCTGCCGTGGGCCATGCCGGTATCGCTGGCGTCGGTGGACTGGCTGTGGTTGCTCGATTCCGAATTCAGCCCGGTCGACTGGTTGTTGCGGCAGGTACATTTGCTCGGGCCGGGCACGGTGTGGGGGCCATCCAACCATTTGTATTACTACGGCAAGGAATGGTTGGGCCTGGGCGCGATCACGGTGATCAACGTGTGGCGGCTGTTGCCGCTGGCCACGATTATCGTGCTGGCCGGGCGTACTGCGATTCCGAATGAAATCTTCGAGCAGGCGCAGGTGGATGGGGCGGGCTTTTTCCGTACCTTGTTCCGCATCACC
>JBDTKM010000213.1:0-4544 GCA_039935315.1 Rhodanobacter sp.
CCAAGGGGTCAGAGTCAAAGGAGCCAAGGGGTCAGAGTCACTTTTCGCAAGCGAAAAGCGACTCTGACCCAGCACCACACGCCTCAGCCCTTCGGCGCTGGGCCCTTCACTGCCATCACGAAGTCATCCGGCCGGATGTGCTTCGCGTAGGCCTGCTGCACATCTTTCGCGGTGAGCGTGAGGTAATGCTCACCGGCAACCGTCATGGCATCCAGCGGCTTGCCTTCGATCGACAACTGCAGCAGCTGGCCACCGATCGCGCCGAAGCTGGATTCACCCAGCGGGATCTGCCGCAACAGGATGCCCTTGGCACGCTTCAACTCGGTGTCGGTCACCGGCGTCTGCTGCATCTGCTGCAGGTCCTGCACCACGATCTTGCTGGCTGCGGCGACCTTGTCCGGATCGGCACCGAACGACACCATGTAGGTGCTGCGGTGCTTGCCCAGATCGAAGCTGGTGCCGACGTTGTAGACCAGCCCACGGGTGTCGCGCAGGTCGTGATAGAGGCGCGAGGCGTAGAAGCCGCCACCGAGCACCTCGTTGCCGAGGTTCAACGCATAACGCGCCGGATCGTCGCGGGTGACAGCGATGGTCTGTGCCATCTGTACGCTGTCCTGGCTGGCGCTGGCATCGGGCACGTTGAACTGGGTGGGTTTGTTCGCCGGCACCGCCGTGTAGTCGACGCCAGGTTGCGCGCCGCTGGCCTTCCAGCTGCCAAACGCCTGCTCCACCAGTTGCTTCGCTTGCGCGGGATCCACCTTGCCGACCACCACGATGGTGGTCATGTCGGGGCGGTAGGTGGTTTCGTAGTAGCTCTTCACCTGGTCCGGGGTCAGCGCCATCACGTTGTTCGGGGTGGCATGGCGCAACTGCAGGTCATTGGCCGGCAGCAAGGCCTTGTCCAGACCCATCTCGGTGAGAAAGGCCGGCGACTGCAGCTGGCCGGCCACCATCCCGGCGACCTGGTGCTGGACCAGCGCGAAGGCGCGCGCCGGCAGCGCCGGGTGCAATTCGTTGTCGGCCAGCAGCTTGAGGCCCTCGGCGAAATGGGCCGACGGCACCGCCAGCGAGAAGCTGGCGCCGGCACTCTCCTTCGCGCTGATCGCGTCCAGTGCCTGCTGCAATTGCAGCCGGTTCATACTGGTGGTGCCGAACGGGAACAGTTCGCCCAGCACCGAGGCGACGCCTTCCTCACCCTTCGGCGCCTGCAGGTCCTGGTTGGTCTTGATCTCGCCGTAGACCTCCACCGTATCGCTGATGGTTTCTAACTGCACGATCAAGCGGATGCCGTTGGGCAGCGTGGTCGACACGGGCTTGAGCGTGGATTTTGGCAGCTGCAGTCTGGCGAACGCCGCGGCCGCCCACGCGGGCAGCTGCACCGGCTTGTCGGGACTGGACGAGAAGCTCTCGGCACCGCCGAAGCCCTTGCCTTCAATTGGCTTGCCGGAGCTCTCCGGCGTGAGCACGGCGGTGACGGCGTGCGCCGGATCGAAGGTGGCCTTGGCCAGCGCATTCACCGCCGCCGGAGTCACCGCCTCGATCGCCTGCTTGATCGCGTCGGGCGAGGCGAGCCCCTGGAAAGCCAGCGCACCGGACCACGCATTGGCCAGGCCATCCACCGAGTTCTTCTGGAATTCCAGCGAGGCAATCGCCGAGCGCTTGGCCGCCTCGACCAGCGCCGGGTCGACGCCCTTGCTGGCCGCATCGGCGAGGATCGACTGCATCTTGGCCAGGATCGGCTTCGGGTTGCCGCCCTTGGGGAAGATACCGATCGCATAGTCGACCCCGGCGTGCGGCAACGTCTGGCTGGCGAAGCCGCCGAACAGCGCGGTGCCATCAAAGCGCATGCCCGCCAACGCCGCGCGCTGCGAACCCAGCGCCTGGCTCAACACCAGGCCGGTGGCGTAATCCTTCGAACGCAGCCCGGGCGCGCGATAGGCAATCGCCACCGTGCCGTAGGGACTGTCCGTCGGCAGGCTGATGGATTTCGCGTCGACCGTCTTGAAGGCAAATGCCGGCCGCGCAGGCAGCGTCCTGCGCGCAATGTCGCCGAACTCGCTCTTGACCTTGGCCAGCGTGGCCGCCGGGTCGACGTCACCGGCAATCACCAGGATCGCGTTGTTCGGCGCATACCAGGTGTCGTGGAACTGCTTGAGCATCTTTGCGGTGGTCTTGTCGAACGACGCGCGCGTGCCCAGCGGCGTATACGCATACGGCGTGCCGCCGAACATCTGCGTGATCAACTGGGTCTGCAGCTTGAAGTTGGGGCTGGACAGGTCGCGCGAGACCTCCTGCTCGATCGCACCGCGCTCCTTCACCCACGCGGCCTCATCCATGTCGACCCCGCGCATGCGCAGGCTCTGCACATGCAGCGCCACATTCAGATCCTGCGACGGCGCCACGAAGTAGTACTGGGTCACCGATTGCGTGGTGTCGGCGTTGAACGCACCGCCCATGTTCGCCGCGATCGCCGCCAACTGATCCTTGGACATGCCCGGGCTGCCGCGGAACATCATGTGCTCGACCGCATGCGCCGTGCCGGGGAAACCTGCCGGCACTTCGTCCGAACCGGCCAGGTAATTCATCTCGGTGGTCACTACCGGCGCCAGCGTGTCGCGTACGATCACCACCCGCAAGCCGTTGTCGAGGGTGGCGCGGGTCACGTTCGCCTCGGTCGTTTGCGCCATCAAGCCGGTGGCCGTCAGAGCCAGCGCGATCGCGGCGGCCAGTTGCACTACTCGTAGTTTCATCGGTGCTGTCCTTGTGCAAGTAAAAAACGGACGCGAACCCCGCGCCCCGAGGTGAGATCATTCGTGCGGCTTGGCCGAGTTGTCGCGCCAGGCGCGTGCGGCGGCGAGGATCGGCTCGCGGGAATCATGGTGAGTGAGATAGAGGTGCAAGGCGCCCAACAGCAACGCGATCAGCAAGATCGCCGGCACCACCCATACCGGCCAATGCGGAACGAGTACGTACGAAGCCAGCACCACCACGTTGCAGACGATCATTCCCCACAACAGCACGCGAAGGCGTCTGGAGGCCACAGCACGTTGCTCGTTGACGAGCGCGGATGCCGCCGTGAACGACAGGCCGAATTCGCGTCGCAATCTTCCAGTCGTGATCAAAGCCATGCGCGTCCTCCGTGAGGCGAATCAATAAGGCATGAATGGATGTGGCCGCTGCCGCAGCGCACGCGCGCCGCGACGAGCCAACCACCACAGCAACCCAGCCAGCGCCAGCCACGCTGCCACCAGCGCATCATCTGCCCCGGCCACGATCAGCGCAGGAAGGCCATCACGCACTTGCGGCGCCAGCACGGTGAGGCTAAGCAACACGAACATGCCGATCATCAACAGACTCTTGCCCAAGCCCGGTAGTGGCAAGCCGCCGAAGATGCTCAGCGCCATCGCATACAGATAGCCCAGGCAACCCAGCACCACCACCACCATCGCCAGCGCCACGGGCCAGCCGGCACCCAGACTGGCTGCGCCAAGCCAGCCCACCAGGAGCAGCACAGTCAGACGACCGGCGGGTCGACCCAGCGTCGCACGCAGCAGCAGGCGCTTGCGGTCGGGCGCGTCACCCAACTGCGGCAACAACGCGAGCAAGGGCAATGCGCCATTGGGTCGACCCCAGCGCAAAGTGAGCAGCTCCACCGGCATCATCACGACCATCAGGCTCAATACGGCGAACATTCAGCTCACCGCCACAAACCCATCGCGGCTGAAGACGTAGCGCAACAGGCGTGTCCCATCATGATCGCCGAGAGACGTGGCAAAAAGAATCAGTGCTCCAAACGCCATGATCAGGACGGCCGGAATCCACCGGTACAGAACGCCAATGATGGTTTGCGGTAAATAGACACCGCCCAACGCGATGCGTAACGACCTGGTGGGTGCCTGCGGACCAACATCATGCAAATCCGGACGCGCCAGCAGCCAATCCGGCCTCGCGCGCATTGACCGCGCATCGGTAAGCGGGTCGCTCTGCGCCGCGCCAAGATTGCGCCGGAGATTGATCAGATTTGGCGAGCGCCACCCCCGCGCGGGATAGTCGCCATGCAACAACTGGCGCCAGCGCAACGCGAGCGTCAGCACCAGCACGACGGCCAGCGTGCCACCCCAGGAAACGAAGCGCGGATCAGACGGCCCGGGCAGCGAAACAAAATGACTCAACGCACGATGGGAAAACACGGCCAGAAAATACAACGCCATGCCAAAGTACGCCGGCAACACCATGAAAAGCAGCGCACCGGCAGCCACCAACGCCTGCACGATGGCAAAACCCAACACGTGACCCTGCGGGAACTGGCACAGCATGGGCACGCCGATCCCCAGCGCGGCATACAAAGGCACGCTCCACACCACGTCGCGACTGATCCCCGGCAGGCGCAACCGCCGTGCAGACAGCGCCAGCAGCAAGCCGTTCGGCATCAGCAGCAGCCAGAATGCCGCATTGCCGATGCCCACCATGGCAGCGCTGAATGCTCTCGCATGGTGCGCAACCCCATAGATATGACCAAGCACATCGCCCAGCGCCACCAGCAC
>JBDTKM010000214.1:0-21232 GCA_039935315.1 Rhodanobacter sp.
TCAGGGTGCCGTGCTTCGGAACTGCCTTGTTGGTGTCCGCGGTCATGCCAACATCTTTGGCCGTGCCGTTGTTCCAGAAGTTCCAGACCCTCTTGCCGGTGGCGATCGAGTAAGCCGCGATGCTGCCCCGCGCCGCAAGCTCCGCACCGCCGTAGGAAATGACAATGTTGTTGCCAGCAATCACGCCCGCGCCAGTCATGGTCTGGCCCTTCGCCGTGGACGCGAGCTTTTCGCTCCAGTCCACCTTGCCCGTCACCGCATCCAGCGCGATCAAGTAACCGTCCAGGGTATGGAAGATCACCTTGCCGTCGGCGTAGTTGAGGCCGCGGTTGACCGTGTCGCAGCACGCGATAGCGACGGCGCTGTCGTCACGGCCGTCTTTCTTGACGTAATTCCATACACTCACCGGGTTGTCCGGGTTGGACAAATCCAGCGCCTGCACGACATTCGGCCAACCGCTGACCATGAACATCATCGGCTTGCCGCCAACTTCCACGACCAGCGGCTGGCCTTCCTGGCCACGCAAAGAACTGAGCGACTGACTCCACATGAACTGCAGGTTGCCCGCGTTGCTGGTGTCGATCTGCTTGAGCGGGCTGAAACGCGTCAGGTCGTTGTCGCGACCCGGTGCGGGCCACAAGTCCGGGTTTGCTGCGCTCTTGGCAACGGCTGCGGACGCGCTCATTTCGCTTGTCTGGGCCACCGCCGTTGCGCCGACAGCCAACCCAAGGCTGGCCAGCATGGTGACGCAAAACCTAAACCGTCGTGAACGGCTACTGTTTTGAGAACTCATGGTGATTTCCTCTCCTCTGCATGTCACTGAATAGTGATACTGGACATTCATCCAGGAATAGCCGCATACCGGCTTTTGGTTCCGTAGCGCCCCTACTGCACGGCCACCCACGCTAGTTATGCGAGGGAAGCTCCGTCATCGCGGCCAAGCTCTGGTGTCGCGTAGACGGATACACTGCGGTCTACACAAATTTCCATATTGCGTCAAGTACTCTGATTGAGCCTCCCACATCCAGCGGTTGCGCGGAGTGCAACCGCGGACGCATACCCGGATGGCCTGCTCTTCCGGTTGCGGCGGCACCCCAGCGAATCAAGCGCAGCTACTGCATGGCCTGGTTGTTCACTGCAGATCGCATGCCAGCTTCCAGTATTGAAACCGCATGTAGATTCAATGCTTTGGAGATACAAAATCTGTGGTTGTCACCATGGGTGTCACGAATCCGGTACATCGTTGTACCAGCCACATGACACTCGGGAGTGATGTCCCATTTTTAATGCGATCCGCAAAACGCCCTCGCGCGGCGCTTGGAACACGCTCACCACCAGCCGAGAATGAGGAGCGGCGCTTGTGAACAGCCGGTGGCCATTTACGCCGCTTGGAGCCAATCCCTGGGGCACCCTCGGCGCGCCAGGCACGCAACGGCCGTTTGACCTGACCACAGCAGAGCCCCAAACACTCCGCTGGCCACCCTTCGGCGCATCCAGCCCCGACGCCAGCTCAACGATCACTCGGAGCCCTTCCCACGGCGACGTGATCAACTCCACGCTCGTCTTTGTCTGGGGAAAGGGGAAACTTGCAACTTGCAGGAACCCGCAGCGCAGGTGGTAGCAACGGGCACGCGCTAAATGACGGTATGCCTGCGACCGATCGCTCTTGCGCTCCGGACCAATCGTTGCGGCGGCCCCGTTGAAAGACTGGCTGTCTGAGCAGTGTGCTGCCGTGGATGCTGCCACCGCAGCAGCGGGAATCTTAAGGCTAAACAGCCGAATTTGAGGTGTCCATGAAATGAGCCTGCTTTCAAGTAACAGCAAAAGGTCGTTGTCTCGGGGTACTTTGGCACGGCGGCAGGTTTGAAGTGCCGCGTCGGGCGCCGCAAGCCATGGCCGATCTTTCGGGGATCCGATTTTTGTCAAACGATGGGCGCAAAATGCCGCGCGGAGTGGGCCCAGTACTGCGCACCGCAGTCAGTTGCTCAAAGACAGCTCCGGGCAGCCCCTTGTTGTCCATGCCGAGCCGGCGCCGTAAGGCACAATGCTCCACGACCGTTCTCGGGGAGCGTGGTAACGGCGCTTGCACTCTGCAGATGGTTTGATTGCTTCTCGAAGGGTCTACGCCGTAGGGTAGCCTCCAAGCCATCGTCCGAGTGGACGCGTAAACGGCGCGTATCGCTTGATTCCAGTGTCAGTCGCCACAGAAGGAGAAATGTCATGGCAACACTCGTCGCACTCTACAAAACCCCCGTCGATTCAAAAGCCTTTGACGAATACTATTTTTCCACCCACATTCCCCTGGCCAAGACGATTCCCGGTCTAAGGCGATGCGAGGTCAGCAAGGGTGCCGTAAGCACACCACAAGGGGAGTCGTCCTATCACATGGTCGCAATCCTCAGCTTCGATTCGGCTGAAGCTCTTCAGCAAGGTTTAGCGTCGGCCGAAGGCAAAGCCACAGCTGGAGACATCGGCAATTTTGCGCAAGCTGGTGTTGAGTTGCTCGTGTTCGATTCCAAAGTCGTATAGATCCAAGCGAGGGATATCCGACATTCCATGCAAGCGACAACGCGCGCCTGGCTCGCGCGCGCCGATCAATTTGGTATGAGGCATGCCCCGACGGTGCCCTGTCTCTGGATCGCACCTGGCCCGGCATCTGCTGGGCTGGGTGACCGCCTTCAATTCGCTCCTGCGGATCAGTTGATCATTTCCACACTGCTTCCGGTCAAAAACGCTCACCCGATACCCATTGAAAATGGCTACCTGAGTAGCTGCAGTTGTCGCTTGAAATCCAACCGCGGCAGACGACCGATAGCGCGGCAGGATTGTTGCCCGCTGACCGCGCGAGCCAGATCGAGACACTGGAATCGAGACACTGGAATCGAGACTCTGGAACTGACAGAGGCCGAGCCTTTCACCAGGCAACATACCGTTGCATCGTTCGATGCATGCGTTTTCTGCCGGGCAGCCGGGTTGAGCGAATGACCACTCGGTACCGCTGCGATTGACCCGCGCTTGCGCCATGCTGCCGCGAATTCAGGGGCGACAGACAGGTTGAGATCGATCTCAACCGTCGGTGCTTCGCGCCGTGAGTGATCGATCACGTTGAACGCACCAAAGCGTCTTACGTCTCACCAGGCGTCACCCAAGAATTCGGTCGACCCATTTGCCCGCGCAAGGGTAAAGGGCGGTTACGCCATCGATGTTGTCTTGTCAGCCTTGCGCTGACAGTGCCGCTGCGTGGTACTGAAAATGTTCGCCAATGAAACTGGCAATGAAATAGTAGCTGTGGTCGTAACCCGGTTGGATGCGGATGTCGCATGGATGACCGACGCGCTCACAGGCTTCGGCCATGAGCTGCGGACGCAGTTGTTCTGCAAGAAAGTCGTCGGCTCCGCCTTGCTCGATACGCAACGGCAACTGCTCGCCTCCCTTGGCACGCGCAACCAACTCACTGGCATCCCAGGCCTTCCAGGCCTCGCGGTCGTTGCCGAGATAGGCAGCAAACGCCTTTTCGCCCCACGGCACTCGTGATGGCGCCACGATCGGGGAAAATGCGGACACGCTGCGGTAGCGACCCGGGTTTTTAAGTGCCACCACAAGCGCGCCATGACCACCCATGGAGTGACCGCTGATGGATCGCACCTGACTTGCCGGAAAGTGGCTCTCGATCAGTGCCGGCAACTCCGTCACCACATAATCATACATGCGATAGTGCGCGGCCCACGGCGCCTGGGTCGCGTTAATGTAGAACCCGGCGCCCTGCCCCAGATCGTAAGCTTCGTCGTTGGCGACAGCATCGCCTCGTGGGCTGGTATCCGGCACCACGACGATGATGCCGTGTGCAGCCGCGAACTGCTGCGCTCCGGCCTTGTTGATGAAGTTTTGTTCGTTGCAGGTCAGTCCCGATAGCCAATACAACACGGGACACGGCCCATCGGCAGCCTGCGGTGGCAGGTAGACGCCGAAACGCATGCTGCAGTTCAGCACTTCAGAGATGTGCTGCCAGACTTCCTGCGTGCCGCCGAAGCAGGCGTGGTGTTCGATGCGTTCCATGTCAAATCTCGTTGAAGGTGGGGATGGACTTGCTGGCATGCAGCAGCTCGAAAGCTTCGTTGATTCTTTCCAGTGGCATGCGGTGGGTGATGTAGCGGTCAAGTTTGATCTCGCCGCGCATGGCCTGCTCGACCATTCCCGGAAGCTGAGTGCGGCCGTTCACTCCATCGAAGGCAGAACCGCGCCCAACCGGGCCGGTAACCAGCGGGAACTGCACTTGCCGCACTCGACGATGTACAGCGGAATCTCGTGGTCACCGGGTTTCACGCTGCTCACACCCTCGCCCACCTCGATGACTTCGCCACCGCCCTCGTGGCCAAATACTGCTGGAAACACGCCCTCCGGACCATCGCCGGGCCAGGTAAAGGCGTCCGTGTGGCACACGCCGCTCGCCCGAATCCTGACCAGAACTTCGCCGGCCTCGGGTGGGGCGACGTCGATCTTGACGATTTCCAGTGGCTTGCCAGCCTCAAAAGCGACTGCGGCGCGACTTTTCATGACTGACTTCTGCAAGGTCCTGCGACGAGACACCCCGAAAAACTCCGGGGACAGTTCATAAAATTGAATGGTGACCCGCAGGTTAGCATGTCCGTCAGAAGTGCATGAATAGAGACTTGCCAGCGCACACGCCAAGGTTTTGCACGGATCGTTGCAGCTTGAAAGCTGTGATGAGGGAAATGGTAGCGTCGTGCGGTCGCAGCCAAGTTGGCGGGACGGGCTAGGCAGGTTTGTCAGACCGCATCCGGTGTATACGAATCCACCTGGCGTAACAACCGCGATACCCGAAGTTGTGCACACAAAAGCGACCAGCCACGTTCAACACATCAAATCTGCCGTACGCTCGATAGCCGAGTATCCATGCCGCGTCCTCAAACGCCAGTCGGGCTGCCAAAAGCTGCGTCCCAAGGGCCTGACCAAGCATCTTGCGAAGATCCCGACCCTGCTCGTCCTCAGCATCCGTGGAGGGGGCGACGAACATTGCTGACCACGTGCAGGGGTCACTTGGGCCTTGATGAATATCCCAAGAAGGCGTCAAGGCGACACCATACGTCGTCAAATTCGACCCATTCATGGTGAATTCGCTGAATTTCTTCGCGGACGTCCGGACGTCCAGTCAACAGCACGCTGTTCAGACGATCCCTTGCGCGAACGTGAGACCTACTCAGGATCTCTCGATAAATTCCATCCGCGGAGTCGTATCGCCCATGCACCCCAGCACCACGCCGCTCAACCTGGGCGAAGCACACAGTACGCGCTCCGCGATGTCGCGAGCCTGCCGATGCCTGGCAGGCGTATCGACGCGGTTTATGATCGGCACCACACGAGTCTGCGGCCCTACCCCCTTCAGCGCCCCCGCTGAGGAGGTCAACAGTTTCACGATGTGCTCAGCGCCGATCTTGGCTTCTTCCTCGGCGCCGGTCAGCGCGGCGAACTCTTCCGGCCGGTGGGCCACACCGGAATTCAACTTGCGTCCCAACGCATGCGCTGAAACCACGTACAACACCAGCTCCGTGCCGGGTGGATAGATTGGTTCACCCTCCGCTGGCGCCTTGATCAGGCGACGACGTGCACCATCGGCCTTGACCAGCAACAGGTCGAAAGCGTGCGCTGCGTGAATCTGCGTGACCAGTTCCGGACGAATGCCGGCAGCCAAATCCTCGTACTTCCCGGGTCGGGCGAAAAAAACCCTGCGGGACTCCCGAGGTGTCGCACAAACCGCTTCCAGCAGCGTCGCCTCTTCCCCGATGACAAGCTGGACTCCAAGTTCAGAGGGTGGATATGGGCAGTTGACCGTGGTGGTCAGACCCGCGCGCCCAGCGCATCGGGCCGCCAGCGCGTACATTGTGCTTTTCTTCCCGCCAGCCCCTGCGACGGCAATCAGCCGCTTTCCAGCAAGCAGTCGTTCCCATGCGTCTGCCGCTTGCATCAGACCAGCGTCGCGCGGACTGAAAGGATGCCGGGGAGATAGCCGGCCAGCAATTCCCAGGAGTCGCCGCCATCGCGACTGGCGAACAGGTGGCCGCTGGTCGTCCCAAGATACAGGCCTAACGGGTCCAGACCGTCGGATTCCAATCCCTCGCGCAGGATCGTCACATAGACGTTTTCCTGGGGAAGTCCGCGCTCACAAGCTGTCCAGTTATCGCCTGCATCGTGGCTGCAATAGACGCGCAGCCGCGCATCTGCCACCGCCCTCAGCTGGCTGCTTTGTTCAGGCACGACATACAGCGTGTCGACGTCGTTCGGATCTCCCACCAGGGCGTAACCGAAATCGCTGGGCAGGCCGGCGCTGATCTCCCGCCAGGTGTCGCCACGATCACGACTGACGTAGGTACCGCAATGGCTCTGCTGATACAGCCTGCCGCCACCTGCGGGATGCACGTACAGCCGATGGATGCACTGACCCGCGATGGGTGCCACCGCGTTCAAGTACGGTGCTCTTACGCCACGATTGATCGGGTGCCAGTGCTGTCCAAGGTCATCTGAGCGATAGCTGCCGCCGGCCGCCAACGCCGCATACAATGTTTGCGCTCGTTCCGGGTCGCTGGCTACCGAATGCAGAGCCAAGCCACCTTTGGCGGGCGCCCAGGATTTTGCATCAGGCTGGGTGTGAAATGCATCCAGCACTTGCCAATCGACACCACGCTGCCGGCTCACGAACAAGCCCGGCGGCTCAACGCCGACATACAAGCTGCCTGGCTGGCTTGCGTGACCCATGGCCAGGCACCATAGCGTTTTCAGGCTTGCTGGCCCTTCGTCGCGGTGGTGACGCGGCACCTCGTCCAGCGGACTCCAGTGCAGCCCGCCATCGGTTGTCCGATAGACATGGCTGCCCCAGACCTTGTGCTGGGCCAGTGCATATCCGCACTCAGGCTCCCTCGGGTCGAGCATGGCACTTTGAATTTCGTAGCCCGCCATGAATGGGCCAGACCATTCGAAGTGCTTGCGCCCGAGATCGGCAGTTGCAAGAAACAAACCCTTGCGCGTGCCGATCAGCAACTTCAGATTACGCGGCATATCAGATCTCGACGGTCACTGTCACCATGCACGCCGGCGGCCTCGTAACCGAGTTCCGGCACAACCCTTCCTTGCTAGCTCGCGCCTTCTTGTGCAGGATCCGCAACGAAGCGGATTTCGCTTTTCGTCTCACTGATGACGCCGAACTGCTCCAGCTCCACCGTCGCGTGGACGGCGAGCTTGTCGACGTCTTTCAACGTGCCTGACGCCAACGCCTCGCGCACGCGCTTCTCGATTTCCTGCTGGGACGTCACCCCGACCACCTTCAGGAATTTGCGGATGCTGCGGTTAAATGCCTCTTCGTCCATAGCGCACCTCCCAAGTTGCTGCGCCAGGCGGAATTGCCCGGCGATTCATTCACCAAATGCATTCATTCGACTGCATCGTGATACCCGTGTTCATGTTTCTCGCCGTGCATGATCCCGAGCGCATGAATGATTCCGGGCAACAGTGCATCCAGATACTCCTCTACGCCGTGGATGCTGCCCGGTACGGTTATGACCAGGGTCTGCGCGATCGTTCCCGCGATTGCCCGCGACAACATCGCAAACGGTGTCCGCCGCTGGCCGAAGGCGCGCGCGGTTTCCACGATGCCCGGCAACTTCCGATCCAGCATATCGTCAATGGCATCCACCGTCGTGTCACGTGGCGAGATTCCGGTCCCGCCTACGGTCAAGACGAGGTTGGCGGTTTTACATTGCTCCTGCATGACTTGCCGAAGCTGGGCCGGCTCATCCGGCAACAGGATAGGCCCGGTGACCTCGAATCCCGCGGCAACCAGCCGTTCGCATGCCCGTGCACCAGATACGTCCTGGTTGGTCCCGGCGGAAACCGAGTCCGACAGCAGAACAACGGTCGCCCTTCGCGGATGCGTCAGGTGGCGCAGATATTGCGATTTTCCACCGGTCTTCTTGATGAGCTTAATGTCACCGATCACGATGTCGGTGCCTGCATGCGGCTTGAGCATGTCGTACAACGTGATCGCAGCAACACTGGCCGCCGTAATCGCCTCCATCTCGGCACCGGTGGCAGCAATGGCCCGCACATGGGCGATAACCGTAACCTTGGTTTCCACGAACTCGTAGTCGATGGTCACCACCGACATGGCTATCTGGTGACAGAGCGGTATCAGTTCCCAGGTACGCTTGGCCGCCATCATGCCGGCAAATCGCGCCGCCTCGAGCGCATCGCCCTTGTCGGTCAAGCGCCTCTTGAGCAGTTCGATGTATTGCGGTGCGGATTCAAGCACCGCCTGAGCTGTCGCACTACGCAATGTCTCCGGTTTCGATGTGATGTCTTTCATTCAGGCTGCATCCCTTGACGTAACTGTGCGTGCCATCGGTGTACTCCTCGAGCTTCCAGACCGGTACGCGGTGCTTCACTTCCTCGATCGCATAGCGACCACCCTCGAAGGCCTCCGGGCGGTGCACCGCGCTCACCACGACAAGGACGCTGCTGTCCCCGATCTCAAGTTGTCCCACACGATGCACAATAATGCACTTGATCACATCGAACTTCGCATAGACCTCCTGTTCGATGTCGGCAAGCACCTTTTCGGCGAGCGGCGCGTACGCGGTGTAGGCGATACTTTGTACCCCACGCCCTTCGTTATGGTTGCGTACGTTCCCGCTGAACATGACCACGGCGCCGGCACGCGGATCCGCTGCCGCGCGTAGTGCCTGGTCGACCGAAATTTCGGTAGTGACAAGTCGCATCGCGCCCTAGCCTCCACTTACCGGAGGCAGCAGGGCGAGAGTCGTCCCGGCACGCAACACCGCATCGTCAGCGACGAGCTCCGCGTCGAGCGCGCAGGCCATGTAGCGACGATGCGGACCCAGCCCGGGGTGCTGCGCAACGAGGCGCGACAGGACCTGGGCAACCGTCACTTCTTCGAGTTCGTCGAATTCGACGTCTTCGGCGTGGCAACCGCAGACTTCTCTCAATATGCCGTAATACTCGACCTTGATCCTGATCACCTGCTGCTGCGTTTGCGTCATCATATTTTGCCAATCGATCCTGGTTGCTGTCTTGAATGCAGTACGTGGCCACAGTGTATCGGGTGCATCGCCTCAACCACCGATCTGCCACATTTCCGGCCGCGCAGACAGGGTGTCACCGGCCTTGGCGCGCAGCTCCGAATAGCGATCCGACCTTCCGCTCCAGAGTTTGGCGACGCGATCCTTGATTTCGACATCGCTGATGCCAGTACGCAAGGCAGCCCGCAAATCGTGGCCAATCGGCGCAAACAGACAGGTATAGAACTTGCCGTCCGCGGTCAGGCGCAGGCGTGTGCAGGCACCGCAGAACGGCTGGGTGACCGACGCAATGATGCCAATATCACCGCCGCCATCGCGGTAGCGATAGCGTCGCGCCACTTCGCCCGGGTAACGTTTCGGCAACGGCTCCAGCGGCCATCTGCTGTCGATCAGCCGCCGGATCTCTTCCGCCGTAACTACGTCGTTCAACAACCAGCCATTGGTCGTGCCGACGTCCATGAACTCGATGAACCGCAGAATATGCGGCGTGCCACGGAAGTGTTCTGCCATCGGAAGGATCGATTTTTCATTGACTCCGCGCTGCACCACCATATTGATCTTGACCGGATCCAGACCGGCCGCCGTGGCTGCATCGATGGCTTCCAATATGCGCTCCGGCTTGACCTTGCTCCCGCTCATGTGTTGAAAAACATCCGGTTCCAGCGCATCCAGGCTTACCGTGATCCGCTGCAGCCCAGCCGCTTTGAGCGCGCACGCTTTCTTTTCATCAAGCAACACACCGTTCGTCGTCACCGCAATGTCGACCGTGCCCAATTCGGAAATCTTTGCAACGAGATCTTCCAGGTTGCGTCGAACCAAAGGCTCGCCACCGGTAAGCCGCACCTTTTCCACCCCCAGATCGATGAGACAGCGAGTGACCCGCGTGATCTCGTCAAACGTCAGCAATTGCGCCGACGGCATGAATTTGTACGACTCGCCGAACAATTCCTTCGGCATGCAGTAGCGACAGCGCAGGTTGCAGCGATCGGTGACCGAGATCCTGAGATCATGCAAGACCCGTCCGAGGCTGTCGGTAACGGCACCCTGCGGGCCGCCTGACGATTTTGACAGTTGCATGCGTGCCATCCTGCCCATCTTGTATGCCTCGAACTGTTGATCTTGCCTTGCGGTTGATGCATTCCAGCTGGTGAACTCAAAACCAAAGTTCGACGCGCTGCTGGAGCGGAACGCATGCACCTCGCGGTGGACGCGCGGCTGACCGTTCACGGCGCCGTCGGTTGCGCCGGCCATCAAGTCCGTTGTGCGCCCTGTCATGAGTGTACGCTGCGACGCTGACGGTTGCGAAGTCCGTGGTGCGCCAGAACACCTCGGCCAGTATGCACACGGCCTGGCCACGCACGTTGACCACCGGGCGGACTTCGACAATGCTCCACTCGTGACCTGGCAACTGTCGTAATCAGGGCGACCGCAACTGGCAACTGACCGTAACGACACCACCCGCCAGATCGCGCGCGGAAGCCGATCCATGCACAGTCTCTCTCGCATCGCACACACGATCATGCCCAATCCCAAGCGCCAGCCTTTAGTCACTCTTCCACTCGCGTTGCTCGCCAGCTTGTTCCTGGCCTCGATCGTCATTCCTCTGGCGGTCATGTCCATTCGCGCGTTGTCTTCGCCAGAAGAGCTGAAAGCGGCGGTCCTCAACGTCACGATACGCAATGCCATTATTCTCAGCTTCGAGGCCGGAGCGATCACCGCCGCGTTATCGGGAATATTCGGCATCCCCCTGGCGTGGCTGCTGTCGCGCTTCCGTTTTCCGGGACGCACTCTGGTACAGGCGGTTGTGGACTTGCCACTGACCGTGCCGCACGTGGTGGCGGGCATCTCGGTGTTGTTCGTCTATGGCCGGCAGGGGCTGCTGGGCGAACCACTGCAACAGATATTCGGCTTGAGCTTCTGGGGGTCTCTCCCGGGGGTTGTCGTGGCAATGCTGTTCGTCAGCGCCCCTTATACGGTGAGCGCCGCGCGGATCGCTTTTGACGGCGTCGACCGACGCCTCGAAAAAGTGGCGCGCAGCTTGGGGGCCGGGCCGTGGAGCACCCTGTGGCGCGTCGTCTTGCCGATAAGCTGGCGCGGTCTGCTGAGCGCGGTCACCCTGAGCTATGCGCGCGCCGTCAGCGAATTCGGATCGGTTGTGATCATTGCCTATTACCCGATGACTGCGCCGGTCAAAATCTACGACTTGTTTTTGCGATTCGGCCTTGCACAAGCGATCGCCGTGTCTTTCTTGGTGCTGGTTTTGTCGATGGGTGTGTTTTTCATGCTCAACCTCATCTCGCGCAAGCCCCGATCGTTCACATGACACTACAGGTCGAGCAACTGCAATCGGGGCGCAGCGGATTTTCATTGGGTCCCGTCACCATGACGGTGGAAAGCGGAACCTGCCTCGCGCTGATGGGAGCCAATGGCGCCGGGAAAACCACGTTCCTTGAAGCGCTGGTTGGATTTGTCAAGTGCACCTCCGGCAGCGTGTCGCTGGATGGGCGCGACATTACCCACGAAGTGCCCGAACGACGGCGAATCGCCTACGTACCACAGGATCTGGCGCTGTTTCCGCATCTCGACGTCACCCAGAACATCGCCTTTGCCGTCAAGCGCAAAGAACGACGACATGCCGCGGGCCGATCCGACGAGCTCATCAGGGAATTCGGTCTGGAGTCGGTCAGCAAGCATTACCCCCATCAGCTGAGCAGCGGCCAGGCGCAACGGGTCGCGTTTGCGCGAGCGCTGGCCATGGAACCTGCGGTGCTCTTGCTGGACGAACCCACGGCAAACCTTGATCTGGCCGGACAACGCAGCATCCATGCCAGCCTGCGGCGATCCTTGCTGGAACGTGGTCTCGTCGTCATTTACGTGACACACGACATACTCGATGGCATGGCATTGACCGGCCAATTGGCCATTCTTGAAAGGGGGCGCGTGATCCAGAGCGGTCGCCCGGATGCTGTGTTTCACCGCCCCGCCGATGCGCGGGTCGCCACGCACCTGGGTATAACCAATTTATGGCCTGCGCAGATCACGGACGAAACGCCTGCGATGGTTCGAGTCCGGATCGGATCACACGGTTTCGTTTGTCACGCCCGGCGTCCAGCTTCGAACACGCCGGTTCTGCTGGGGATCGGCCCTGGAGAAGTCGAGCTTTACTCCACCCCACCGGCGGACCTGTCAAACACTCTGCGCGTGGTTGTCCAGACGCTGCAAATCAACGGGCAGACGGCACTCCTGGAGTTGGCAGATGGGCCACCCGGGCTACGCGCCGCCGTACCTCCTGCCCAGGCCGAAAACTTCGTGCTTGGGCAAGCGCTCTGGGCGAGGCTCCCGGCTGATCGACTTCGCTTGATTCCAGCCAAGGCGCAGTAACGCGGGCCAAGACGCAGCAACTCGGGCAGCACCCGATTCTATTGCGCTCCCGGCGCGGTCACCGGCCACGCCATGGTGCCCGGCTTCACCCTGTCAGGCACTGCTGCGCCGCCTTGTGCCCACGGCTGCGCAAGCGGCTCGAAGCCGCTTTGGGCCAGAATCTTCCTGCCCTCCGGGCCGACCAGAAAGCGCACGTACTCCAGTGCCAGCGCCCGGTGCTCTGCAGAACTGGGAACCGTCACCGCGTAAACGATAGGCTTGCCAAGCAGTGGACCATGCGCCGTCGCGGCGTGCCCGTGCGCATACAAGCTGCTGCGCGACGGGTCGCTCAGATCGATATCCGCCGGCAGACTCAGGTACTTCAGGTGATGTGACTTTGCAGCCGATGTATAGATCGCAAGGTAATCAATCTCGCCCAGTTGCAGCGCAGACATCAGGGAAGTTTCTGTATCGCGCATGGCGTCTTTCGGCGAATTTGCGAGCACGCGCTGCTCGAGATCCGGTTGGTGGTAGTAGCCGGACGCGAGCGACAGCATCTGCAGGAATTGATAACCCGACGGATCGGTATCCGGGTCCGAGCGACCGATGACCACCCCGGGCTGGCTGACGACGTGGTACCAGTTGCTTGCATTGATCTGTTTGGCTCCGCGGCTTCGCTCGGTATAGGCGAGAGTCACCGCGTTGGAAGCAAACCCGATGAACCAGGATGCGTACCCCGCTTTGCCAAGAACGGTGGGAATCACCGTGTAGTCTGCCGCGGCATAAACATCCGCGCGTTGGTGCAGATCGGCAATGCGCCGCGCCATCATGACGCTGCCGCCAAATTGGGGCTGGACGGTAACATCAGGATGAAGCTTCTCGAACGCCTCGTTGAGATGGTCAAACGGGACCGCGAGGGTGCCGGCCGCGTAAACGCTCAACGTCGTGGCAGCGGTAGCTGGCCCGCATCCTGCAAACAGCAGCGACAATGCGCAGAAATACGCGCCAGGCCGCCAAACTTTCTTTGTCACGATGCGGACCTCGTCAAGTGGATGGCTCGGTTGAAAGGGGATGTTACCGCGTGGGCACGGAAAGCCCGTCGCCGAAACACAACACTCCCGACACTCCACCGGTACCGTACCGGGGATATGACTCGCGTGTCTGAGTACCGGACGACCTGCGCTGCCAAATGTCCAGACCGATTTCGGGTGCAGACTCCGGCGCACCGAGGCGACGGGGCCATGCTCGTGCTTGTGACAGGTCCGGCCACCCGACGACTCTGCCGCGCTGCGCGTCACTGCGGGTAAACCAGTCGCCACAAACTGTCGGGCACAGATCAGGAGCGTGCCGTACTCGTGCAAAAACCGCTCTGCCATGCGCAAACACTGGAATTTGACCGTCACCCGCACAAGCATGGACGGCGACATCGATACCTCAGAGCATCGCCGTGACGCGCGACCCGCAAGGTATGCCCAACCGCTTACACCACGACCTCACCCTGCACCGCCTGCGTTTCAAATCCCGACTTCACTGCCGGAACGCCGCCCGCCTTCATGCGGACACCGCAGTACTTGAGGCTGGGTATTTTTGCGTCCGGATCCAGCGTCGGGTTGGTCAGCAGATTCACGGCGGCCTCGTAATAGCAGAACGGCATGAACACATTACCCTTGGCGACCTTCGAGTCCGCACGTACGTAGGCAACAATCGTGTTGCGGCGGGTTTCGAGGGTAACGGGATCCCCTGCCGCGACACCCATCGCCTGCAGGTCGTGGGGACACATGTAGCACACGGGATCCGGTTCAATCGCATCGAGCACCCGTGAGCGCCGGGTCATCGACCCGGTGTGCCAGTGCTCCAGCTGCCGACCGGTCAGGAGCACAAACGGATATTCTTCATCCGGGCGTTCATCCGGCTCCACGATCTCGCACGGCACAAACAATCCCCGCCCTCGGGGAAAATTGTCTATAAACGTCACCGCTTCGCCGGGGTCGCCTTCATGTCGGCACGGCCAGACCACCGAACCCTCACGATCCAGGCGTTCCCAGGTGATTCCCGCCATATTGTCCGACGCCTGGCGGATCTCGGCAAATACATCAGCCGGCCCGGTGTAATTCCAGTCCAGTCCCATGCGGTGAGCCAGTTCCTGAATGATCCACAGGTCCTGCCGCACTTCCCCCGGTGGGTCCATGGACTGGCGTCCCATCTGCACCCAACGATCTGTATTGGTATAGCTGCCGGTCTTCTCGAAATAGGTGGTGGCAGGCAGCACGACATCGGCGTTGTATGCCGTCTCCGTGAGAAATATGTCCTGCACTACCAGGTGCTGCAAGTGGGCAAGTCCCGTGCGCGCGTGATAGGCGTTGGCGTCGGACATCGCCGGATTTTCGCCCATGATGTACATCCCCTGGACGTGCTCGGCAAGGATCTCGTCCATCATCTCCATCGAGGTCAAACCCTTCTGCGCATCAAGCTTGCAACCCCAGAGCTTTTCAAACCGGCCGCGCTGCTCGGGATCCTCCACGCTCTTGTAATCAGGGAAGCGGCTGGGAATCAGACCCATGTCGGAGGCACCCTGGACGTTGTTCTGCCCACGGATCGGATGCAAGCCCGCACCCGGATGCCCGACCTGCCCGGTGAGTAGCGCCAATGCAATGATGCAGCGAACGTTGTCCGAACCGTGCTGGCTTTGGGACGACCCCATGCCCCAGATGATCATCGACGCCTTGGATTTTGCGTAAGTGCGTGCCGCTTTCTTCAGATCCTCCGCGGGTATGCCGCAGATCGGCGCCATCGCTTCCGGGCTGTAGGCCTGGATATGGCGCTTCAATTCGTCGAAGCCTTCGGTGCGATCACGGATGAACGCGTCGTTGGTCAGGCCTTCATCGATGATGGTATAGATCATCGCGTTGATCAGGGCCACGTCGGTGTCAGGCGTGAATTGCAGATGCATGAAAGCGCGCCGCGAAAGGTCTTGCAGGCGCGGATCGACAATGATCAGCTTGGTACCATTCTGATCGATCGCATTTTTTATCCAGCTCGCGGCGACCGGGTGATTGATTGCCGGGTTGGAACCGATGAGCAAGACCGTTTCCGCCTTCATGACATCGCGAACCGGCAGCGACACGGCGCCCGAGCCCAGGCATTGCATCAGCGCCACGACCGACCCCGCATGACACAACCGCGTGCAGTGGTCGATGTTGTTGCTGCCGAAGCCCGTACGCACGAGCTTCTGCACCAGATACGCTTCCTCATTACTGCCTTTTGCACAGCCCAAGGCGGCCAGCGATTTCGGGCCGTACGTGTCGCGGATGCGCTTGAGTCCGCCTCCGGCGAAGTCCAGCGCTTCGTCCCAGCTTGCCTCACGGAACGCTTCCAACGGGTTGGCCGGATCCAGCACCAGGTCGGCTGACTTGGGCGGCGCGTCGGCGCGCCGGATCAACGGCTTGGTAAGCCGGTTCGGATGCCTGTAGTAGTCGAAGCCATAGCGCCCCTTGACGCACAGGCGCCCTTCATTGGCGGGGCCATTCGCACCGTTGACCGAAACAATATCGTTGTCCCGGACATTGAGCTTGACCCGGCAACCGACACCGCAGTACGGGCAGACCGTGGTTACCTGTTTCATTCCTTCACCTCCGATTCCTGCCCCTGCCAAGCCCACTGCAGGCGCGGGTCGATACCCGCAATCGACAATGCTCCGGTCGGGCATGCGGACACGCACTCGCCACAGCCGACGCAGCTACTTTCGCCCATCGGATCGTCGATATCGAACATGATGTGCGACTCACCACCACGCAACGCGTATCCGATCACGTCGTTGCCTTGCACTTCGCGGCACGCACGCACGCACAGCGTGCACTGGATGCACGCCGCCAGATTCACGGCGATCGCCGGATGCGAGAGATCCGGCTGCGGCTCCTCGCGCCGGCTAAAGCGTGGCTTGCCAACCTCGAGCTGTTGCGCCCAGTAATCCAGACGCGAATCCGCTACATAGGACTCATCGGGCATGTCCGCTTCCAGCAGCTCCAGCACCATTTTTTGTGAATGCACGACGCGCTCATTGCGGGAACTGACCTTCATGCCTTCGGTGGGCTTGCGCCAACATGATGGCTGCAACTGCCGTTCACCCTCGATCTCACACATGCATACGCGACAATTGCCGACCGGGCGCAGCCCGACCTGATCGGGCTTGTAACACAGATGCGGAATCAGCACGCCGTGCCTGCGGGCCGCCTCCCAGATCGTTTCATCGATGTACGCAGCAATCTGCTGTCCATCGAGCATGAAGCCGACCGTCTCGGCTCTTTGCACAGCTTGCGGTTGGGCCGCCATCACGCCACCTCATCCGGAAAGTACTTGATCACACAGTTCATCGCATTCGGGGCCGCCTGGCCCAAGCCGCAGATCGACGCGTCAATCATGACCCGCGACAAGTCACTCATCAACGTCTGGTCCCAGTGCTCGGCGCCCATCAGTTCGGACGCCTTGACCGTGCCCACGCGACAGGGCGTGCATTGGCCGCAGGATTCATGCGAGAAAAAGCGCATCGCATTGCGCGCCAGCTCGCGCGCCTTGTCGTGCTTCGAAAACACGATGATCGCGGCCGACCCGATGAAGCAGCCATAGGGCTGCAGCGTGTCGAAATCCAGTGGCACGTCCGCCTTCGAGGCCGGCAGCATGCCGCCCGACGCGCCACCGGGGAAATAACCATACAACTCGTGACCCTCCTGCATGCCGCCGCAGTATTCGTCGATCAATTCACGCAGGGTGATGCCTGCCGATGCCACGTATACGCCGGGCCGTTTGACCCGGCCGCTGACCGAAAACGTACGCGCTCCCTTGCGCTCGTGACGGCCCTGCGACGCAAACCACGTACCGCCCTTCTGCAGGATATCGCGCACCCAGTGCATGGTTTCCATGTTGTGTTCGAGCGTCGCCATCCCGAACAACCCCTTCTGTGCCACGTACGGGGGGCGCAAGCGCGGCATCGCCCGTTTGCCTTCAATGGACTCGATCATCGCCGACTCCTCGCCGGCGATATAGGCGCCTGCGCCACGGCGCAGGTAAATGGCTGGCAACGGCGCGGGTGGATCTGCCTGCAATACGGCAATCTCGCGCTCCAGCATCAGCCGGCACGCGGCATACTCGTCGCGCAAATACAGATACACCTCATGACTGTCGATCGCCCACGCAGCGATCAGCACACCTTCAAGGAAGCGATGCGGATCACGTTCGAGGAAGTAGCGATCCTTGAAGGTACCCGGCTCACCTTCGTCGATATTGATCGCGACCACGCGCAGACCCGGCTCCTTGCCCACCAGCCGCCACTTGCGCCCGGTCGGGAACCCGGCACCGCCAAGCCCGCGCAGGCTGGAATCTTCCATCGCCGTGATGACGGACTCGCGATCGCGCACACCGGTTACGCACTCGACCCATGTCTTGTAGCCACCGTCACGGCGGTAGTCGGCATACGTCGCCGGGTTGAGGGTTTCCGGAACCACGTCATGCGCCGCCACGGCCGCAACCACACGTTCCGCGGTGGCTGCCGGAACCGGCTTCTGCCCGCATATCGCGACTGGCGCGTCGGCGCAGCGCCCGACGCAGGGCACGCGCTGGACACGCACATGGGCTCCCAGCGTGCCCTGCAGCGATTCGACAAGCTGGTCCGCACCGCACATCGCGCATGTCACCGAATCACAGACGCGCACGGTGAGCGCAGGCGGCTGCGTGGCAGGATCTCGGACAATATCGAAATGATGGTAGAACGACGCGACCTCGTTCACCTCGGTCATCGACAGCCGCAACTCGTCGGCGTACGCCGTCAGATGCTCGACGCGCAGGCAGCCATAGCGATCATTGATGCGATGCAAGCCCTCCAGCAGCATGTCGCGCCGGCGCGGCATGTCGCCAAGGGCTTCTTGCACCGCAAGCAGCGCAGCGGGATCGGCCTGACGGCCCTTGGGCTGCCCGCGCTTGCGTTTGCGCCGTCGGACGAAATCAACACCTGCCGCGTCATTCCCAGCACTCATGCCAGCCAGCCCTCATTCGAAGTTGCCATCTGACCGACAACATACGCGTCGGTTCATGAGGCGATTTATCAAAGCAATTGTTACGCGAATGTAATTTCGATCCGTCCGTTGAGCCGCACCCAGATCACATTTCCCGAACCGCGCCAACACTGATATCGGCCTGTTCGCTTGTATGCAGGAGACGCTGCAACGACAGGCTCCTGTTCCGGGGTTCCCACCTGGCAAAACATCGCGCCCACCAGCACGGATACGCCAGCGTAGTGCTTTATCCATCTAAATGCTCAATTGAAAGTCGGCCCGAACGACTTCCTGCAAAAGCGAGGTGCGAGCGTTCCTGGCAGTAGCGAATGGCCCTGGTGAATGTTTTTGTGGTCTCTGGCAGCCATCGAGCGTGCTACACCAGCACGCCCGTTCTGACCAGTTCCTGCGACGTCGAGACGTCGCGCAGGCGCCTTCTACCAGGTTCCCGACACGCGTCCATGCTCGTGGCGCACGACGTCGTCGCGCGAGGATGCGCGCCGGACCCGACCTGCGCTTGGAATATTCGGGTGCGGTGATGCACACTCGGCACTTCGCCCCTCGCCAAGCCATCGGAATGTCATGAAAATGCTGCTCACCCGCACCACCCTGGGGATCGCCTTGAGCGCTTGCATCATCGGGATGGGCGCGGCAAGCGCAGCTCCGGCGCCTGCCGCCTTGCAGGTATATACCTCCGGCAGCATGGCCGGCGCATTGACGGCGATGGCCGCGCGTTACACCGAGGAAACCGGGCAGACGGTGAAGATCACATCCGGAGCTGCCGGCCTTCTGCGTCAGCGCCTCGAAAAAGGCGCCGACGCGGATGTGTATGTCTCGGCCAATCTCGCCAATGCGCAGCATGTCGCGCAAGAGCATCTGGGTTCGCCCGCAGTCATCGTCGCGCGTAACAGCCTGTGCATCATCGCCAGGTCGCAACTGGGTTTGAGCCCCGACAATCTGGTGGCCACCCTGAGCAAACCAGCGGTAAAGATTGGCACCTCCACGCCGGGGAACGATCCCGGTGGTGACTATGCGTGGGCGTGGTTTGCCAGTCTTGACGCCGCCCATCCGGGTGCCGGCAAAGTCCTGCGGGACAAGGCACAACAGCTCGTCGGCGGTACGGCGAAGCCGAAGGTTCCGGCGCACACCAACGCCGTAACTTACTTCCTGCAACAGGGTCAAGTGGATGCGTTCGTCAGTTACTGCAGTACGAGGCAACCCCACGCCAGCCTGGAGGCGGGATTGGTGAAGGTCGCCATCCCTGCGCGAGAGTCGGTCCCGGTCAACTACGCGATGAGCGTGATGCTGCGTCCGGGCCATCCCCAGCAGCAGATCGACGCTTATCGGTTCGCCAGCTTCCTGATGACGCCGGAAGCGCAGGCACTGCTGCCGCGCTACGGGTTCATTCCCGTGTCGGCTATTGACGCCGGCCAGGCTCCCGCTGCGCCGAAAGGCCGTGCCGGCTGAGGCCGGTCACCCTCCCGCAGGGACCAGCACGACGCAGCGCCACCCCGGACCTGGTCCGGTCTGGCAGTTGCTGGTGCGCGTTGCCACCGACACCCGCCCAAGGTTTGGGCAATCCCCGCCAGCGCCTGTCCGGCTCAGCGCCGGCGGCCGATGAGCCACGCTCTGCCCTCGCGTTCACCATCGTCGAGCAGCTCCAGCGCCGCGAATGCTCGCCGCAATTCCCCTGCCGGCGCGCAGAAGGGGCTGTGGCAAACCGCACCGACGTCACTCAATGTCGAGATGATCAGAATGCCGCCAGGCGCCAGCCGCTGCAGCATCAACGAGTCCAGCCGGGCGTCGCGGAAGTTCAGACATAACAGCAGCGCACACGGAGGCCCCGCAGGCAAGCCGTGGTCGAGATCGAAGACCTCGAACCGAACCCGTTTGGCATCGTCACTCTGTGCCAGCACGGCTTGGGCCTGGCCGATCGCCACGGGTGATATATCCACGGCATCAACCTGCATCCCCCGAGCCGCCAACCACAGCGCGGCTTGTCCGCGCCCGCACGCGATCTCCAGGGCGAGACCCGCACGGGGCAACCACTCTTCACAGGCCGCGAAGATGGGCGGGGGGCTCATCTCGCCTGCCGGCCCCAACTCGCGCTCGGCGTAACGCTGATCCCAACGATGGCGGTCGCCAGTGCTCATGTCTCGATTCTACGACCCGGCATCCGGCAACGCCCGGTGCGGTGAATGCGGACGTGGCTATCGAATTGAAGGTTGGTGGCACGCTGACCGCCATCGGCACGCTTGCAAGCACGCGCAACCTGGGTCTGAAGATGTGATTGCCGTGATCAAGGCATCCACGGCCATCCTCCGCACCACGGTCTGAGCATTCCGCCGGGATGTCTGCCGATTTCAAGAAACGCCGGCTTTAGGAAGCGATCGTGAGATTGAATGCGCTCCATCGCCACGAGAAGGATGCTCGGCAGCCCGTTGGAGGGGGCGCCCGCGCAGCGCCAAGCCCCAGGCAAGGAACCAGGCTTTCTGATAACGCATAATCGCAGCCCGCCGCCTCAAGTCGGCGGGCGTGCCGTCAGCAAGATCGCGCCCGGCTTGGGTGAGCGCTGGCGCGCCTCCTCAGATGTTGATTTCGAGGCTGGCCAGCCAGGTTCGCGGTGCTCCGAAATAAGCCGTGTTGGCACCCGGGCTGCCCACGATATTGCCGTCCGCCACCGATGAGTAGTAGTACTTGTCGGTGGCATTGATGACCTGC
>JBDTKM010000215.1:0-3423 GCA_039935315.1 Rhodanobacter sp.
TTCCATTCACGATCGGCCGCATCGAGCATGGCTTCAAGATGCGGCCGGACCTGGTTGCCACCGACAACCCACGCAACCCGCGCGAATACCTCAAGCGCTTTTACTTTGATTCCTGTGTGCACGATGACGCCGCCCTGCGCTATCTGCTGGATGTGGCCGGCACCGAACAGGTCATGCTCGGCACCGACTATCCTTTCCCGCTGGGCGAGCAGGAACCGGGCAGCGGTATCGAGGCATTGGGTCTGGATGAGGCCGGGCGTGCCCGGCTGTTCCACGGCACGGCGCTGGAATGGCTCGGCCTGCCCGCACGCCGTTTCGCGCCCACCCCCGCTGCACCGGAGCCTGCATGAACTTCCTGCGCAAGACCCTCGCGACCGTCGGCTTGGCCACCTGCATCCTGGCCGGGACCGCACACGCCGCCGAGGTCAGCATGGCCAACGGTGCCATCTCCTTCGACACCCCGAACAACTGGCTGCCGATCATGCAGACCCAGGGCGACCCGGAGGCGCAGGTGTTCCAGGTGCCCGACCCCTCGCCGACCGGCAAGGCCAGCCTCGCCCGCGTCACCGTGACCGTGAAGCAGGTGCCGGACATCAGCAGCTTCCATCAGTTCATGGCAGAAGCCACCGCCAAGGGATTGACGCTGCCCGGCTACCAGGCCGCCGAGGTACCACCCAGCCCGAACACCAATGTCTATACGGCGCAGGAAAACGGCGCCCAATTCAGCTACACCGAACATTACTGGTTCAAGCACGGCTACTCGATCCAGCTGCGCTGCATCCGGCCCAGCAAGAGCCAGGCCGGGGCCGCATGGCAGTCAGGGTTCGACAAGGGTTGTGCCACGCTCGCCGCCCAGTTGAAATAAGCCTCCATTCGCTCGCTCGGTTGCTTGCATGAGAGGGTTCGAAGAGGTGCCGCGCCTCCGTCAGCCAGTACAACTCCGCCCTGCGCTCCTTGCCGGGACGAAGAAAAGTCGACCCGCCAAAAGGGATATCCGATGTCTGCAAGTTTCGAAGCCACCCCCGCCTGGGCGATGGCCAAGGATGCCGCCGATCCGCTGCGCTCGTTCCGCGACGAGTTCCTGATTCCGCCGCGCGAAGGCGTTGACGGCCAGCCGTCCGACAGTGTGTATTTTTGTGGCAATTCGCTGGGGCTGCAGCCGCGCGCGGTACGCGAGGCGGTGAACGCGGAGCTGGATTACTGGGGCGAGCTGGGGGTGGAAGGCCACTTCAAGGGACGCTTGCCGTGGATGGACTACCACGAGTTTGTGCGTGACGACCTGGCGACCGTGGTCGGTGCGCTGCCGTCAGAAGTGGTGGCGATGAACACGCTGGGCGTGAACCTGCACCTGATGATGGTGAGCTTCTATCGTCCTACCGCCGAACGGCCGGCAATCCTGATCGAAGCTGGTGCCTTCCCCACCGATCGTTACGCGGTGGAATCGCAAGTGCGCTTCCACGGTTTCGACCCGGCCACCGCACTGATCGAACTTGAGGCGGACGAGCCCAACGGTGTCGTCTCGATGGCGGCGATCGAACGGGCGCTGGCCGAACACGGTTCGCGCATCGCGCTGGTCATGCTGCCCGGCGTGCAATACCGCACCGGCCAGGCGTTCGATCTCAAGGCGATCACGACACTCGGCCACAGATACGGCTGCATCGTCGGCTTCGACCTCGCCCACGCCGTCGGCAACCTGCCGCTGCAACTGCACGACAGCAACACCGACTTCGCCATCTGGTGCAGCTACAAATACTTGAACAGCGGCCCCGGTGCGGTCGGCGGCGCCTTCGTGCACGAGCGCCATGCCACGGCGGTGCTGCCGCGCTTCGCGGGCTGGTGGGGTCACGACAAGGCCACCCGGTTCCAGATGCGTCCCGAATTCCAGCCCACTGCCGGCGCCGATGGCTGGCAGTTGTCCAACCCGCCGATCCTGGCGCTGGCGCCGCTGCGGGTGTCGCTGGAACTGTTCCGCCGCGCCGGCATGAACGCGCTGTGCACGAAGTCGCAGCAGCTCACCGGCTACCTCGAATACCTGGTGCAGACACAGCTCGCAGACGTGCTGCAGGTGGTGACCCCAGCCGAGCCTGCACGCCGCGGTGCCCAATTGTCGATCCGCGTCCTCGAAGGTCGCGAGCGCGGCCATGCCTTGTTCGACTATCTGATGGCTCACGGCATCATCGGCGACTGGCGCGAACCCGACGTGATCCGCATTGCGCCGACACCGCTGTACAACTGCTACGCCGACTGCATCGACTTTGCCCAGGCCGTGCGCGCCTGGAGTCACGCCGGCTGAGCTCGACGCGTGGTTCAGCCGAAGTCTTCTGCAAACCCGCCGATTTCATCTCGCCTTGAACCACCCTGCGCCATGCTGCGGCTTTCAGTAAGCGGAGCAGCACCATGAAGAACCAGGCGCCCGATGACACCGACCTGCACAAGCTGGGTGAACTGATCAGGGACATCGAGGTGGCGATGCTCACCACCCGCACCAGTGATGGCTCGCTGGTCAGCCGCCCGCTGCAGACGTTGAAACTGGATAGCAACGGCGAACTGATTTTCTTCACCGCGTCCAAGAGCCACAAGATCGAAGACCTTACCGACGACTCGAGTGCCAACCTCGCCTATGCCCATCCCGGCGAGCATCGCTACGTCTCCGTACGCGGCCGCGCCCGCATGGACCGCGACGATGACACCATCCACGAGTTGTGGACGCCGGCGCAGAAGATCTTTTTCCCGGCAGGCCGCGACGATCCCAACTTGATGGTGCTGCGCATTCGAGTGCGTGATGCTGCCTATTGGGAAGCCTCGGACAATTTCATCGCGCGCGCCTTCGACTTTGCCCGCGGCATGCTGGAGGACTCGCCCAGCGATCTCGGCGAACATGGGCACTTGCAAGGCTGAACTGCAGTCGCTGCAGGAACCCCGCGTCAACGCACGTTCCTGCGCTCACTGTCTGTCAACGCCATCGTCGTCATACTCGGCTGCGAGCTGCGGTGGGAGTCGCCCCGGTCCCCAGTGAGTGTGGCGGGCGTCGTGCGACAGATGAGACCCGTCGTGGCAATCGCCATTACGCCAGCGCAACAGGACTTTCCCATCATGGCAGCAAGTTTCAGCGGCAACCTCGCCGGTCAGATCACCGATCTTCCCCACTTCTGGGAACACACGATCGGCAGCGGCCACGCCACCCTGGCGCTGCGCGCCGACTGGCAGGCGCAACTCAAGCGGGCGCACGATGAACTGGGCGTGCGCCACGTGCGCTTCCACGGCATCCTGTGCGACGACATGGGTACGCTGATCGACCAGAGTGACACGTTCATCAACTCGTTCTTCAACACCGACCAGATCTTCGACTTCCTGCTGTCCATCGGCATGGAGCCATTCGTCGAACTGAGCTTCATGCCCTCGTGTCTGTCTTCGTCCGGGCAG
>JBDTKM010000216.1:0-3776 GCA_039935315.1 Rhodanobacter sp.
TACATCAGGACTGGCAAGAGGGCGGAATGCTGCTGGCACGCAAGGTGTTGGCGCTGATTCTGGGCGAACCCGTGGCATCGGAGACATTGCCGGTGCGCCTGGTGGTTCGTTCGACCTGACCGGCTGAGGTGCGCCCAGCCCGGCGCAGCGGCTGGCCGAGTTGGCATGGTCGAGCGGGACCGGGGCCGGATTCGGCCCGTTGAGAATGGGCGGGAACGCCTGCTGCCCGCCGCATGCCGAGGGCAGCACCGCCGCTGGCCGTTCCGGTGCCCAATTGGCGGTCGGGCGATCCGACCGAAATGACTGCAAGTCCGGGATATCCATTCGGAGCGTACGTTTACCAGATCGATGATACCGATAACTTGATATCGATATCATTTTAATGTTAGGTTTGCGTTGGAAGCGGCCCCGGCGGGTCGCAAAGGCGCTCGACTACGCCTGCCACGGGGAGGGACAGTTGATCCGGAAGCGCTCATCAGCAAGGGTCGAGGTTCGCGTGCGCCAGCGCGGCGCACGGGCGCCAGTCGCGATTGGCCTCGGGCAGTCGCGCTCTTGAACGCGGACAACCCCGTCGCCCGGCGCGGTTTTGCGCTGGACGGAAGCACCACCATCGCGGCGCAAGACGCGTCCACCGGCAGCTTCGATGCACCCGACTCGGACGCTGGCCGCTGGCGCTTGACCCAATCGACGTGGCAGCCGGAACATGCCGCCCGCAACGAGACCCTGTTTGCGCTGGCCAGTGGCTCGCTGGGCGTGCGCGGTGGCTTCGAAGAGTCGGCCAGCCCCACCCAGGGGAGTTTTCTCGCTGGCGTCTGGGAGCGGGCGCCCATCCATTACCACGAGCGCCACTTCGGGTTTGCGCAAACGACGGACACCCGGGTGCCGGTCGCCGAGGCCACCGTCATACGCATTCGTGCGGGCGGAGTTCTCGTCGACCCGACCGCGGGGGACATCCTCGCGTTTGAGCGGACGCTCGACTTGCGCCACGGGCGGCTTGTGCGGCGTGTGCGCTGGAGGACCACGCAGGGCGACACCTTCGAGCTGGACACGGAGCGGCTTCTGCCGATCGCACGACCCGGCGTGATGGCGATCCGCATGCGCTTGCGGTCGATCGACTACAGCGGCCCGATCAGCTTCGAATCGGCGATCCTGGGCAACCAGACCGCGGCGGCACAGGGCGATGATCCACGCTTCGGCGCCGGCCGGGGGCTGGCGATGCGAGTCGTGGGCGGCGTTGCCACGGAGCAAGCAGCGTGGCTCGAGCAACGGACCGGCGACAGTGCCATCGGCGTGGTCTGTCTGCAGCGCCATCTGGCAAGCGGGCTGGTCTTTCTGGAGGCAACGACCGAAGTGGATCGACTCGGCCAGACGTATGCCGGCCAGATCGAGGCGGGTGGCAGCGTTGCCGTCGAGAAATTCGTCGCCTACGCGTGGAGCCAGCCGCAGCAGGAAATATCCGGCGCGGCCTTGCATGCGCGCGCCGTCGACGTGCTTGGACGCGCCATCGATGCGGGATTCGATCGGCTGATGCAGGAGCAGGCGCGAGAGCTTGCCGCATTCTGGACGCGCGCCAATTTTGCAATCGATGGCGATGGGCCGAGCGAGCAGGCACTCAGGTTCAATTTGTTCCATGTGTTCCAGTCGGCCGGACGCGACGGGCTGGGCGGGATCGCCGCGAAGGGCCTGACTGGCGAAGGTTACGAAGGCCACGTGTTCTGGGATTCGGAGACCTTCGTTCTGCCTGCGCTGGCGCTGATCGATCCGGCTCTGGTGAAGCCGAGCCTGTTGTGGCGCGTGAGTACGCTGGAGCTGGCCCGTGCCCACGCTCGCGAGATGAGCCATCCGCGCGGCGCACTTTATCCCTGGCGCACGATCGGCGGCGGCGAGTGCTCGGCGCATTATCCCAGCGGCTCGGCTCAGTACCACATCAACGCCGCCATCGCGTTTGCGATCAAGCTGTACGTGGCGGCGAGCGACGATCGCGCGTTTCTGGAGGAGGGGGGAGCGGAACTTCTCGCCGAGACCGCACGGATCTGGCTGCAGGTAGGGCATTTCAGCGACCGCCGCGGTGGTGCATTCTGCATCCACGGCGTCACCGGGCCGGACGAATACACCGCGCTGGTCGACAACAACTACTACACCAATCGCATGGCGCAAGAGCATCTGCGCTATGCCGTCGAGGTGATGCTGGAACTGGCCGAGCGCACGCCGGCCCTGTTTGTCGCGCTGGCGGACAAGCTGGAACTCGCGCAGAGCGAACTCGCCGACTGGGCGCGGGCGGCCGATGCGATGTACCTGCCGTATGACGAGCGGCTGGGCATCGTCGCCCAGGACGATACGTTTCTGGGCAAGCCGCGATGGGATTTCGCAGCCACGCGAGCGGATCAATATCCCCTGCTCATGCACTATCACCCGCTGACGCTGTATCGGCATCAGGTGTGCAAGCAGGCCGACGCGTTGCTCGCTCTGGTATTTGCGGGCGGCGCCGTCGATCGCGATGTACGGCGTCGCAGTTTTGACTACTACGAGGCGGTGACGGTCCACGATTCGACCCTGTCGGCGTCGTCCTTCGCCGTGCTTGCCGCCGAAGTAGGTCATGTCGGGAAGGCGCAGCAATACTTCATGGACAGCTTGCGCGTTGATCTCGACGACCGGCACGCGAACACCAATCACGGCGCACACATGGCCGCCATGGCGGGAAGCTGGCTCGCCTTTACCTGGGGTTTCGGTGGCCTGCGCATCGAGGCCGGCTGCCTCCGTTTCGATCCGATCCTGCCGTCCGCATGGCGGAGCTACCAATTCGGTGTGGTCTGGAAGCGCCGCCGCATCACCATCGTGGTCGATGCCCGTGCGGCCCATTACACCCTGGTTGAAGGAGCGTCGCTGGGCATTGTGCACGCCGGCCAGTCTGCGCTGTTGCAGGAAGGCACCACCGCTTCGCTGGCACTGGTCGACCACACGGATTCCCCGACGCGCGCGCCGACTGCCGGGGTCAGCTTCCCACGTCCCTTTCAGGCCATCGTGTTTGACCTTGATGGCGTGCTGGCTGACACAGCCCCGCTGCACCAGGCCGCGTGGAAGCGGCTTGCCGACGAGCTCGGCCTGGCCTGGGACAGTGAGCTTGGCGAAAAGCTCAAGGGCGTCGATCGCGCTGGCTCACTCGAGCTTGTGCTGGGTCCGGTCGCGGGCAACTACACCCCGGCGCAGAAGCAGCAGCTCGCCGATCGAAAGAACGGCTATTACCGCAAGTCCATCGAGTCGCTTTCGAGCGCCGATCTGCTGCCGGGCGCGATCGAGGCGCTGCGCACGGCGCGTGCTGCCCATCTGAAGGTTGCGTTGGCGTCGGCCAGCCGCAGCGCGGGCGAACTGGTCGAACGGATGGGGATTGGCGGGTTCTTCGATCACATCGTCGACGCGTCAACGGTAACCAGGGCAAAGCCTGATCCAGAGATCTTCCGGCGCGCGGCTGCCGCGTTGGGTGTCGACCCTGCCTTGTGTCTTGGCGTTGAAGACGCGCAAGCCGGAGTGGCAGCGATCAAGTCCGCCGGCATGGCTGCCCTCGGCATCGGCGATGTCAACGTATTGAAGGAGGCTGATGCCGTGTTGCCCGACCTGGCGTCATTCAAATTGGAGCATTTTGCGGTGTGGAGCTGAGAGCAGGATTGTCACCCGTTCGACCGTTGGTAAACCAGAAAGTACGCAACTTTGAATCAGAAACCGGTGTTGCGACACCGCCTTGAGGAGGGAAGACCATGAATCACCCCGATTTAGTAAAA
>JBDTKM010000217.1:0-3884 GCA_039935315.1 Rhodanobacter sp.
GCGCGATGCGGCCGGATGCGGCCGCATCGCTGGCCGTATTCACGCCCACCACCACCAGCGCCAGCACCAGCGGCACCACGGTCATCTGCAAGGCGTTCAACCACAGTTTGCCGATCGGCTGGGCCACGTTCGCGACATCCAGCGCCAACCCGGGCCGCCAGGCCGCCAGCAGCAAACCGATCACGGCGCCGCTCGCCAATCCGGTCAGTACGCGACGGGTGGCGCTCATCGGTGCGCGCCTTGCGCGTCGATCATCGGCAAGTGCCAGCTGCCGCGAACCTTCAAATAGGCACTTTGCGGCAACACCACGAAGATCGGCTGCTGTTGCGGCCGCAGCCACGCGACCAGCGCCTGCATCACCGCCGGCGCCATCGCGGTGCAGCCGACCGTGGTGTCGGTCGGCGATGTCCACAAATGGCCGAAGATGCAGCTGCCCGCCCCCGGCTTCTGCTGCCAGTTCTGCTCGATCTCGAAGCCGAGGCGGTAGTGCTGGTCGCCGTTGAGGTGGATATCGCGCCGCATCGGCTCGGTGGAACCCTTCACCGCGGCGGCACCGACCACGTTCGCATCGACAATGCGGTTGTAGTCCTTGGCGCCGGCCACGTCGACGCAATAATCTGTGGCGGACAGCGCGCGATACGGCATCGTCGTATCGGCACTGGTGGCATAACCGAACACCTGGCCGATGCGAAATACCCCGGCCGGGCTGCGACTGTCGCCTTCATGCTTGAGCGGCCCGTCGCGGCGCGGCGCGTTCAACCCGAGCCCCCAGCCGGCGCCGTGACTCCCGATCGTCACCGGCGCGGAGATCCCCGCTGCGACCCAGCCATGAGGACCGCGGGTGAACGTACGCAGCACGCCGTGATCGGCGTTCCAGTTGGCTACGGTCACCAACACCATTTGGCGGGATGCTTGCCAGCGACTCGCCTCGCTGGCAGAAGACTCGCCGGCGGCACTGGCGCACAGGGTCAGCAACAGCGTGGCGCAGACGAGGCGCGAACAGAGCGTGTGTGGAAAAGTCATGCGGATAGCGCGCCTGAAGAATGGGTGACGGTCATGGCTCGAGCATCAGCTGGATCCGTTCGAGATTGGCCAACAAGGTGGCACGACGATCATCGCGCCCCTCGCACAGCAGCACGAATACGCCGTCGAGCAGATGCTGCAACGCCGATTGATAGAGCAACGGTTGAATGTACGGCAACTCGTCATGCGCCGACACGACCAAGGCAAGGTCAGCCAGCGCGCGCAGCGGATTGGAGGTGTGACGCGTCACCGAGATCACCTTGCCGCGACGCTCGCGGAAGTAACGACTGATCTTGCCCAGCGCCGGATGGTTGCCATGCTCGGAGAACACCAGCAATACATCGCCAGCACTTGCCACTGAAACATTCGCCGTCATGCGCGCGATATCGAAGTTGTGCACGGTGAGGATGCCCAGCAGCGACAACCGCAAGGCGAAATTGCGTGCATAGATGTCATCTTCGCCAAGGCCGATGATAAAGACCTTGCCGTGCCGGCCCGCGTGCTCGATCGCCTTGCCCACGGCGCGAATCTTTTCCGCCGGATTGAGCAGACGGGTCGCCTCCTCCGCCTCCGCCTTGCGTCGCCAGAGATGCTCGGCCGGCGATCCGCCAGCGCCGCCCGCCGCGGCTGCAGCCACCGCTGGGGTGTCATTGCGGTCGGCACGGGCAAATGCCTCGCCGACCGAATATTTCAGGTCCGGATAGCCCTTGAAGCCCAACTTCTGAGTGAACTTGACCACGCTGGACTGGCTGATGCCCAGCGCGTTGGCCAGTTGCTGTGAGGAGTAGTCGCGCAGCAACTGCGCATTCTCCAGGACGAAGTCCGCGATGCGACGCTCCACCGCCGACATGCGGTCACGTTCGGAACGGATTTTGACCAGGGGCGACATCAGAATTCGATCGCTTCCAGTCCACGGATTTCGCGGATACCCAGTCCAGGCGCATCCGTGATCGAGATTTCCGACTCGTTGAAGATGACCCCACCGTCGACCGGATTGAACTGACACAGCGAAGGGCCGTCCAGGTCGACCTTGGTGATCACATCCGCCTTGGCCACCGCCACATGCACCGCGGCGGCCACGCTGATGCTGGATTCCAGCATGCAGCCGATCATGCACTCGATACCGTGCATGGCGGCGATATCGGCAATGCGGATCGCGTTGGAGATGCCGCCGGTCTTCATCAGCTTGATGTTGATGATGTCGGCGGCGCGCAGCCGGATCAGCTCGATCACCTCCATCGGACCGAACACGCTCTCGTCCGCCATCACCGGCGTGTGCACGCGTTCGGTGACATAGCGCATGCCTTCCAGGTCGCGTGCCTTCACCGGCTGCTCGATCAGCTCGAGCTTGATCCCGGCCTCCTCCAGCGTCTGCAGCGCGTACACCGCTTGCTTGGCTGTCCATCCCTGATTCGCATCCAGGCGCAGCAACGCGCGGCCCTCGACCGCGGCATAGATGGCGCGCACACGCTCGATGTCGACGCCGATGTCCTTGCCGACCTTGATCTTCAGTGATTCGAAGCCGCGCTCCACCGCCGCAACCGAATCGGCCACCATCTTGTCGATGTAGTCGACGCTGATGGTGATGTCGGTGGTGATCGCCGGGTCACCCCCGCCGAGTAACTTGTACAGTGGCGCGCCGTAAAGCTGACCCCACAGATCGTAGACCGCGATCTCCACCGCTGCCTTGGCGCTGGTGTTCCGCTCCAGCGAGGTCTGGATCAGCCGGGTGATCCGGTTGAGGTCGGCAAGGTCCTGTCCGATCAGCCGCGGCGAGATGTAATGACGGATCGCGTCGATGATCGAACCGTGGGTATCACCAGTGATCACGGCGGTGGCCGGCGCTTCGCCGTAGCCCACCTCGCCGCTGTCGGTGTGCACCATCACCACGATGTCCTCGACCGTGTTGACCGTGCGCAGCGCCGTCTTGAATGGCGTCTTCAACGGCACGCGCAGCATGCCGAACTGGATGTCTGTGATTTTCATGCCTGACAATTTCCCGGTGGTTCGTTTTGCTGCGGGCAGATACGCACGATGTCGGTCATGCAGTCAGTCCATATCCGAAGGTCGGATGGAGCATGGGATGGCCGCTGGGGCACCCGACACCACACGTCGCCTCGCGCCGCATGGAATAGCGATTCTTATACCACAAGTCAAAAGAATAAATTATTGACGCTGCCCGGTGGCCGTGTTACACAACGGGCACTGGGAGTGAGTCTGGCAGTTGCTGGCCGAGGCGAGAATTCGGCTGGCTGAGGTCGGCAACGGACGATTCGCCGGCCCATCGTGTGCTGTGGACGGCAAATCGTCAGGTAGTGCACCGTACCGGCGGATGCGCAGTGCGGCCACCCACCGGTTCGACAACATTCTGAATGCCAATCGCGGGGAACGCTGTGCCACGAAACACCACTGCATCATGCGCAACACCTGCAAGGACAAGGCTCGGGCAGGCGCGCGTCGCCGCCGGGTTGGGCTTGCTTTTGCTGTTGCTCCCGATCGGCGCGGTCATGGCTGCCGCCGCTGCCGCGCCGCCGCCGGGTGTTACCCGGAGCAAGATCGTCTCACTCGTCGACGCCGGTCAATTCCATGCCGCCGAAGCTGATATCGGTGCGGCGTTGAATGGGACCGACTTGTCCGCCGATGCTCGCCGGGCGCTGGAGTTCCAGCGCGAGCGCATGCGCCGCATTCTGCTCGATTTCACCCTCGGCGCCGACGACGTCAAGGCGCGCGTGCGCAAAAGCATCCCTGACCTGACCGATGCTGAATTTGCCCGCTGGGATGCCGCCGGTCTGTTGGAACACCAGCGCATCGACGGTCGCACGCTGTACTTCAAACGCGCGCCGGGCAACCTGTTCCGGCTC
>JBDTKM010000218.1:0-9862 GCA_039935315.1 Rhodanobacter sp.
GCCCGCAGCGTCGGCGCGACTTCACTCGCCGCGCTGCGCGCCTTGCCGCCCAATACGCTGTTGCAGGCCACCCGACCGCAGCATAGCGATGCGGATGTCGATCTCGACGGCTGGTTCCTGCGTGAGCCCCCGGCGCACACCATGGAGGAGGGAAGGCAGGCGCAGGTACCGCTGCTGCTGGGAAGCAATTCGCAAGAGGACTATTACACGAGCCTGCTGAAAGACCGGCCGCCGACGCCAGAAAATTACCGGGCGGCGTTGCAGCGGGTATTTGGCGCGCAGGCCGAACGGGCGCTGGCGCTGTATCCGGGCGGCAACGACGCCCAGGTGAAGCAGTCCGCCACGGCGCTGGCCGGTGATTTCTTCATCGCACACAGTACCTGGCGCTGGATGGACCTGCAGTGGCACCACGGACATGCGCCGGTCTATTTCTATTACTTCGCGCAGCCGCGCCCGGCAAAGCAGCAACCCGATCCGGGCGAGCAAGCCGCCCCCGGCGCGGTGCACAGCGGCGAGATCGAGTTCGCACTGGGCAACCTGGACAGCAACCACGTTTACGCCTGGACGCCGGCTGACCAGCACACCTCGCAGACCATGGAAGGCTATTTCGCCAACTTCATCAAGACCGGCAACCCGAACGGAACGGGGCTGCCGAACTGGCCGGCGGTGCGGGAGTCAGACGGAGGCATCCTGCGTCAGCTGATCGCGACGCACACCGCCACTGAAGTGGACCGTGGCGCGGCCCGGCAGGCGTTCCTGACGCAGTTCTTCAAGGATCACACCGGCCCGCTGTAGGCTCGGCGCCGCAGCGACTGCGCGATCGCAACCGGGCGCTCGTGCACGTTGTTGCCCCACGGGTGCAGCACCACGCTGTAGCTGGTGTCCGCGGTCGGAGTCGGAGCAGTGATCCACGGCGCGCTATCGCCGCGTCACAACAGCCCGGAATCGCGGGGCCGGGAGGTTGAGCCATCACCTCGCATTTTTGCCCCGTTGTCCAGCCATGGCTTTGGTCACGGGTATCGGGATGGCTTGTTGGGTAGGATCGGGGTTCCCCCAAGAAGAGTCCATCTCGATGAAGCCTTCTCTCTCCCTGGCGATGACAATTGCGCTGTCCGGCTCCGTCGCGGCGTTTGCCGATACCGTTCCGGACCAGCATGGGTCCGCGCGCAGCGCGGCACCGACCCAGGCGATGGCGGCCGCTGACACCAGCAACCCATTCTTTGCCGAAAGCACCCTGCCGTTGCATTACCCTGCGTTCGACCGGATCCAGGACCGGGATTTCGCGCCGGGCTTCGAGCGTGGCATGGCCGACCAGTTGCAGGAGGTCGCGATCATCACGCAGCGCACCGCAGCGCCGACGTTCGACAACACGATTATGGCGCTGGAGCAATCCGGGCAAATCCTCAAGCGCACCTCGACCGTGTTCTTCAGCCTGGTCGGCGTGGAAAACAGCGAAGCGCGCAAGGCGATCCAGGCCGAATACGCGTCCAAGCTGTCGGCGCATCGTGATGCCATCATGCTTGATCCGGTGTTGTTTGTGCGCATCCAGCAGCTGTACGACACCCGCGCTGCTCTGAGCCTGGATCCTGAAAGCGTGCGCCTGATCGAGCGTTATCACACCGACTTTGTCCGCGCGGGCGCAAAGTTGTCCGATGCCGACAAGGCGCACTTGAGAGAGATCAATGGCAAACTGGCCAGGCACGGTACCCAGTTCAACCAGAACGTGCTGGCCGAGGTGAACGACTCGGCGCTGGTGGTCGACACCAAGGCCGAGCTGGCCGGCCTCACCGAGGCGCAGGTCGGCGCCGCTGCGGCAGCCGCCGCAGCCAACGGCCTGGACGGCAAATACGTCATCGCCCTGCTCAACACCACCGGCCAGCCGCCGCTGACACAGCTGCAGGATCGCGCGCTGCGCGAGCGCCTGTTCAAGGCCTCGATCGCGCGTGGCGGCCGCGGCAATGCGTATGACAACACCGCCATCGTCTCGCAGGTGATGAGGCTGCGCGCGGAGAAGGCGAAGATGTTGGGTTATCCGACCTGGGCCGCCTACGTGCTGGCCGACGAAACCGCGAAGACCCCACAGGCTGTGAACGCCATGTTGCGCAAGCTGGCGCCGCCGGCGGTGATCAATGCGAAGCGCGAAGGCACGGCCTTGCAGGCGATGATCGACAAGCAGCAGGCAGCCAAGGGCGAGCCGTCATTCCAGCTCGCGCCGTGGGACTGGGCGTACTACGCCGAAAAAGTGCGTGCCGAGAAATACAACTTTGACGAGAGTCAGTTGAAGCCGTATCTCGAGATGAAGCACGTCCTTGAGGAAGGTGTGTTTCATGCCGCCGGCCAGCTCTACGGCCTCACGTTCAAGCAGCGCACCGATCTGCCGGTCTACAACCCGGACGTGCTGGTTTATGACGTATACGATGCGGACGGCAAGCAGCTGGCGATCTTTCTGGCCGACATGTACGCACGTCCTTCCAAGCGTGGCGGCGCATGGATGAATTCCTACGTGCAGCAGTCTGATCTGACCGGCAACCTGCCGATCGTGGCCAACCATCTCAACATCACCAAGCCGGCCAGTGGCCCGACCTTGATGAGCTGGGACGAGGTGACCACGATGTTCCACGAGTTCGGCCATGCGCTGCACGGCATGTTCTCGAACGTGAAGTACCCGTACTTCAGCGGTACCAGTGTGCCGCGTGACTTCGTCGAGTTTCCCTCGCAGGTCAACGAAATGTGGGCGGACTGGCCGAGCGTGCTGGCGAACTATGCCAAACACCATCAGACCGGCGAAGCGATGCCCCAAGCGCTGCTGGACAAGGTGCTGGCCAGTGCGAAGTTCAACCAGGGCTTCGCCACGACCGAGTACCTCGGTTCGGCCATGCTCGACCAGAGCTGGCACCAGGTCGGCGCGGACCAGATCCCCGCAGCCGATGGCGTGATGGCTTTCGAGGCCGCTGCGCTGAAGGCCAACGGTACCGATTACGCCGCCGTGCCGCCGCGTTATCGAACGCCGTACTTCAGCCACATCATGGGCGGCTATGCGGCGGGCTACTACGCCTATATCTGGTCCGAGGTGCTGGACGCGAACACGGTGGAGTGGATCAAGACGCATGGCGGCCTCACCCGCGCCAACGGCGATCGCTTCCGTTCGACGTTGCTTTCGCGAGGCGGCAGCAAGGATGCGCTGCAGCTGTTCCGCGACTTTGCCGGCCACGAACCACAGATCGAGCCGCTGCTGAGGCGTCGCGGTCTGGATGGCAGCGTCGACTGAGCAAGTCACGCGATTTCTGTCACCGACGAAGGAAGCCGCCGGGAGTCATCCCGGCGACCTCCTGCTTCGCGAGTCCGGTCGGGTTCGTTCCCTCGCTGCGCATATAGCCGGCGTGTGGATTTGGCCACGCGCGTCATTGCGGTCGCCATCCCGCGCCAGCCAGACTGGGCAGGTGCGTACGGCATGATCATCCAGGCGAGAGTTGGGTACCCGCTGCAGGTTTCATCACGCGCCGACGACAGATCGAATGGGCACGATACCGGTATCGCCCTGGCCGGGGCGACCACCCGGAGGACGATCCATGTTGACTACCATTCTGGTTATTGTGCTGATTCTGGCGCTTGTCGGCGGCTTGCCGAGGTGGGGCTACTCTCGCTCCTGGGGCTACGGTCCCAGCGGTATCCTCGGCGTGATCGTCATCATCCTGATCATTCTATGGTTGCTCGGTCGCCTGTGACGAGGCCGGTCGCATCGGCTACGACTGGCGGCGGCGATGCACGCTAGCTGGGCGCGAGGGGGCAAATCGGCGGCAAGGCTGCTACGGTGCAGGCGTTGATCCCGCTGATCCAGCATCCAAGTGCGCCGTCTACCATGCTGTCTGCCACCATTCCCCCTGATGAAGAACAGCGCCTGGCTGCGCTGCATTCGCTGGCGGTGCTGGATACCGAGTCCGAACCCCTGTTCGACGCCCTGACCAGCGCCGCCGCGGCAGTCACCGGGCGACCAATTGCGTTGATCAGCCTGATCGACGCTGAGCGTCAATGGTTCAAGTCAAACGTGGGCCTGCCAGGGGTGAGCGAGACACCGCGTGGCGGCGGATTCTGCGCACACGCCATTCTCGGGACCAACCTGCTTGAGGTCGCCGATGCGCAGCGCGATCCGCGTTTCGCGGACACTCCGTGGGTGACCGGGAAGCCGGGCATACGTTTTTATGCTGGCGCCCCCATCACGCTTCGGGATGGATTGCGCATGGGCACCTTGTGCGTGATGGATCACGAACCGGGCGAGCTCGATGATCGGCAGCGCGGCGTGCTGAAGCAATTGGCGCGTGCGGCAGCGCAGGCGTTTGAGTTGCGTTGCTACGCCATCAACGAGCATGCCACGCAGGAACGCGAAGCGGTAGCGCTGCGCCAGCACATCCAGTCAGCGCAGGAACTGCAGCACAAGCTGCATGCCAGTGAGGCGCTGCTCGAACGTACCGCCCGCTTGGCTGGCGTGGGCGGTTGGGAGCTCGATCTGGATACCAGTCGGATCACCTGGTCGGACGAAACCTGCAGGATCCACGATGTCGCACCCGGTTATGAGCCCAACCTGGACGAGGCCCTGAATTTCTACGAACCAAGCGCGAGGGCAACCGTCCACGAGGCATTGGAAAAGGCGCTGGCCACCGGTGAGGACTGGGATCTGCAGCTGCCGCTGATCACCGCCAAGGGTCGCCGCATCAATGTGCGCACCATCGGCAAGGCGGAGTTCACCGCCGACGGGCACGCCTGTCGTATCGGCGGCGCGATTCAGGATGTGACCTTGCGCAGTCGCGCGGTGGCCGCCCTGGAGGCCAGCGATCGGCGTTATCGCAAACTGTTCCAGTTCAGCCTGGGGCTGATCTGCACCCACGATCATGAGGGAGTGTTGATGTCGGTCAATCCGGCCGCCGCCAAGTCATTGGGCTATTCCATTGGCGAGATGATGGGGCGTCCGTTGACCGACTTCATCCGGCCCGAGTTGCATTTGCGTTTCCGTGACTACCTGTTGCGTGTCATGCGCAAGGACAGCGACGCCGGCCTGCTTCAGCTGATCGCCAAGGATGGCAGCGAGCACATCTGGCAATACCACAACGTGCTCGACGACGACGCGGACGAGCCCTACGTATTGGGTCACGCGCAGGATGTCACCGAGCGGTTCCAGCAAGAGCTGAAACTGCGCGAGTGGTCGATCCGTGATCCGCTCACCGGTTGCTACAACCGGCGCTACCTGGCTGACCTGATGGCGGCGCCGCGCGACGAGCGCTGGGGCTGCATCGTGTTCGACCTGGACCATTTCAAGCACGTCAACGACACCTATGGTCACCAGCGCGGCGACGAGGTGCTGGCAGGCGTCGCGCAGTTCCTGCGTGACCACGTGCGGCCACAGGATGCGGTGATACGGCTGGGGGGCGACGAGTTCGTGGTGCTGCTGCGCGAGGCCGATGGCAGCCTCACTGACAGCATCGTGGCCCGCTTTGACGCGGATCGATCCATCGCGCCGATCGAATTCACCATGGGTTCGATCACGATAGAGCCCGGCGCATCGCTTGAGGCGGGCATGATCGAGGCCGATCGGCGTTTGTACAAGGCGCGCGATGGGCGGCCACCACGAGCCCAGTGAATCGACTTTGATCAGTCGGGATGCCGGTCAGTTCAGCGAGGCTTGCGTGGCCCGGGCGCGGAATGACGCCCTTGCTCGGCGTCGACCTGGTCGATCCAGCCTGCACGGGCAGCGGGGAACGCGTCGGCATAGGGAACGTAGGGCTTGATGTCGATGATCGGCGTGCCGTCGAGCAGGTCCACGCTGCGTATCTGCAGCGCGCCGTCGCTGACCGCGACCAGTTCCACGGCCGACAGCCCGATGGCATTGGGCCGATGCGGGGAACGAGTTGCCAGCACGCTGCGCTTGCCGCCTCCACGTGGTGGTCGCACCTCACTCTTCCAGCCGTCGCTGCGATGGAATACGAATACCAGCCAGATCCGCTCGAAACCGGCCAGGTCGCGGTACGCGGCCACCGGGAAGCCGGCGACGAATTCGATCCTCGCCGTGGCCGCGGCCAGCGTTTCGGTACCGGCCACCACAGTAGGCTGATGTGGCGCATCGATCCGGCGGACATAAGGCGAGCGCACGAAGGCGATCGGCTGGCACGAGAGGGCGATGGAGGTATCGGGCAGGGTACTCATGGGAGCATTATCTCCTGCCCTGCCTTTCACCAGGTCCCTTGAATTTCCAGTTGCGAGGACGCCATGAAGTATCGCGTGATGATCTACTGCAACAAGCGCCCGCTGGATGCGGGTCCCGGCGGATTCGACCGCCGCAGGCGCGGCCGCCGGCTCAAGGCTGGCATGCCGCGCGCGCAAGGGCTGTCGCTGGATTCACAACAATGGGTGGCGGCGGTCACGGGGTGCACCGTGCGCGTGCGCGAGGGGCAAACCAGCGCAGTCGACGGCCTCTGCGCCGAGGCGACGGAATTTCTGGTCGGTTCCTGTCAGATCGAAGCGGCCGACATGGACGAGGCGGTGCTGATCGCCTCTTCCTCCCCCTGGGTGCGCACCGGCGCGATCGAGATTCGTGCGCTGCGCGAGATCAAGCTGGTGCGTCAGCGGACAGGCGTTTGAACATGCGTGACAACGATGATTTCGAGGACGATCTTGTCTTCGACGAGGACGATGACTCGGTCGAGGCGAAAGTCTGGCAGCTGTTGTGTCTGATCAATCCCGGTGACGAGGAAACCGCGTTGGGGCAGTTCACCGATTACCGCGAAGCGGTGGCGGAAGGCGACGAGTCCGAGCCGGTCGAGCTGGTTGGCCGGGTGATCGACTGGCACTCCGGCTTCATGGTCAGCCCTACGGACCTGCGCTCCCTGATCCAGGCTCTCGACGAATTGAGTGCGCGCTGGAATTTGTCGATCGACTGGGGCGGTGATCCGGACGACGAGGACTACTTCAATGACAGGGATGCCGACAGTCTGTTCGGTATCGCCTATGACCGCCTGGCCGAATCCGGTTACACCTTGTGGAGTTGGGAGACCGAGAGCGACTCGCTGGCTGGCTGGATCACCCTGACCCGCGACAATGAGCCGTTGAGCGAGGTGGCGGCCGCGCTGCATATCAACATGCGCCCGGGCTGCGACATGGGCTGATACGCCCACCGTGGAACGGGGTGGACATGCCCCAATTGTTCGGTTTCGACGGCGAGGACGCGCGGTGGCACAGCGAAGGCACACCGCCAGACCCATGACGCCTTCGCGGCGATCCTGACGCGCTATGTCGACCTCGGCGACGAACATGTGGCTGAGACCATGCTGGCCACCGAGCGGCGCAACCTCGAATGGTTCGGCTACGGTGCCAAAGACATGGCGCTGTCGATGGTCGAGACCGCGATCGCCATCAGCGACAGTCGGATCAGCGCCGCCGACATCCATTGCTTGATCGAGCTGGGCAAGAGCGTGCTGCAGCACCCGGTGGAACTGTTGCCGGGTATCCGCGAAGCGGTCGAGGGAGTGGCGGCAAACTATCGGCTCGTGCTGATCACCAAAGGCGACCTGTTCCACCAGGATAAAGCAGGTGGCCGAGTCAGGGCTCGCTGACCTGTTTCGCCGGATCGATATCCGCGTCGGAGAAGAATGCCGTCACCTGCCAGCGCGTACTGGCCGGGTTTGATCTGCCGCCGGCGCAGTTCGCGATGGTCGGCAACTCGCTGCGTTCGGACATCGAGCCGGTGTTGTGCCTGGGCGGCTGGGCGGTGCACATGCCCTGCTGCGTGACCTGGGCGCATGAGCAGGAGCACGGGCTGAGCGAGAACGAGCCACGGATGGTGACGGTCGATGCGCCGGCCGGAATCGCCCCCGCCGTCGCGCAACTGGCGGCGTGCGCACTGACGTGATCGCTGGCGCGGCGCCAGGAGTCTGTCGGGCTTTGGTCGACCGGTCTGCGAATCCGCCTGTGTGGTCCGCTACCCGCCGGTTCTTGGTCCGTAGAACCACGATGGACCGGCGAATCGTCAGTTGCTGTCCTCACGCAACCGGATGCTCGACTCGACCACCAAAGCCTGCCAGGCTCCTAAGCCGCCGCCAGCGCCTGGTCAAGGTCGGCGAGCAGGTCATCGATGTGCTCGATTCCGATCGACAGCCGCAGCATGTCCTCGCTGACCCCAGCCGCCGCCAGCTCGGCCGCATCCAGTTGTCGGTGCGTGGTCGAGGCCGGATGGGTGGCCAGTGACTTGGTGTCGCCGATATTGACCAGCCGGGTGAACAGCTTCAGTGCGTCCAGCACGCGGGCGCCGGCCACCCGCGGGTTGTCGCCGGCCTGACCGCGTACGCCGAACGACAGGATGCCGGAAGCCTTGCCGCCCATGTACTTCTGCGCCAGCGCGTGGTCGGGATGGTCAGGGAGACCGGCATACTTCACCCAGGCCACATTCGGGTGCTGTTGCAGGTGGCGCGCGATCGCCAGCGCGTTGTCGCAGGTGCGTTCCATGCGCAGGCCCAACGTACTGATTCCCTGCAGGATCAGGAACGCGTTCATCGGCGAAATCGCCGCGCCGGTATTGCGTAACGGCACCACTCGCGCGCGACCGATGTAGGCCGCGGCACCCAGCGCCTCGGTGTAGACCACGCCGTGGTAGGACACGTCCGGCTCGTTCAACCGACGGAACCGATGCTTGTGTTCAGCCCACGGGAATTTGCCGCTGTCGACGATCGCGCCACCGATGCTGTTGCCATGGCCGCCCAGGTATTTGGTCAGCGCATGCACCACGATGTCGGCGCCGTGCTCGATCGGCCGGCACAGGTAGGGGCTGGGTACGGTGTTGTCCACGATCAGCGGAATGCCGTGTTCGTGGGCGATCGCTGCCAGTGCGCCGAAGTCGGTGACGTTGCCCAACGGGTTGCCGATCGATTCGCAAAAAATTGCCTTGGTGCGTGCGTCGATCAACGGCGCGAAGGTGTCGAGTCGGCGCGCGTCGGCAAAACGCACTTCCAGGCCCTGCTGCGGAAACGTGTGGGCGAACAGATTGTAGGTGCCGCCGTAGACGGTGGCGGTCGAGACGATGTTGTCGCCCGCTTCGGCGATGGTCTGGATCGAATAGGTCACCGCGGCCATGCCCGAGGCCAGCGCCAGCGCGCCGATGCCCCCCTCCAACGCGGCCACGCGCTGCTCCAGCACGTCCTGGGTCGGGTTCATGATTCGCGTATAGATGTTGCCCGGCACCTTCAGGTCGAACAGGTCGGCGCCATGCTGTGCGCTGTCGAAGGCGTAGGCCACGGTCTGGTAGATCGGTACGGCAGAGGCGCGCGTGGTGGGGTCTGGCGTATAGCCGGCATGGACGGCAAGCGTGTCGAACTTCATGGTCGGTCCCGTGGTGACGTGCGTGGTGACGTGCGTGAATGTGGCCAGAGCACGCCTGCGAGGCGCCTGGCATTCAACGCCAGGCGTGCCGAGTTCAGCATACGGTAACGCAAGAAGTCGAAGACGTAAAGACGTAAAGACGTCTAAATGGGATTTCCTTGAAGCTGGAAGTGTGATGGGAAGTGTGCGGCGGCCGGCGTTTGCCCGCAAAGGCGCGAGGCAACGGGCAGCGGTCGGTCTGGCCGTTGGTGGTCAAGGCCGGAATTTGGCCGTGTGAGAGCGGATTCCGGACGGTTCGCCGATTTGCGATGGTTCCTTGGGCCAAGAGCCCCGGGGATATGGACCGCACAGACGGCGTCGCAGACAGCCCGCCCTGCTAGGAGCGTGGGCGGTAGAAACCAAGTGAGCGAGGCAAAGTGGATTTGAGTCAGGTTTTTCGATCGTTTGAGGCGAATAGCCGTAGCTATTCAACGAAAAGGAGCGGAAAAGCTGGCCAAAACCA
>JBDTKM010000219.1:0-21251 GCA_039935315.1 Rhodanobacter sp.
CGATGCCTATCGCGAGGCTCACTCCGAACTCGCGACCGAATTCCTGCGCCGCATGGCCGGCGAGTTGCCGCACGACTGGGCGGCCATGCGGGACGGGCTAGTTGCGCGGTCCTCCCTGAACCGGGAAAACATGGCCTCGCGCAAGGCCTCGCGGCAGGTGCTGGCGCAACTCGCGCCGAAGGTACCGGAGATGCTCGGCGGCAGCGCCGACCTGACCGGCTCCAACCTCACCGATTTTCCCGAGGCGGGCATGCGCCATATTTCCTATGGCGTGCGCGAGTTCGGCATGGCGGCGGTGATGAACGGGCTGGCGCTGCATGGGGGCCTGATTCCCTACGGCGGCACCTTTCTCACATTCAGCGACTACAGCCGCAATGCGATCCGCATGGCGGCGTTAATGAAGCTGCGGGTGATCCATGTATTCACCCATGATTCGATCGGCCTGGGCGAGGACGGCCCAACCCATCAATCGGTCGAACATGCGGCGAGCCTGCGCCTGATCCCCAACCTTGAGGTATGGCGCCCCTGCGATGGCGCCGAAACCGCGGTGGCGTGGACGGCGGCACTGGAATCGTCGGATCGCCCCAGCGCGCTGCTGCTGTCGCGCCAGAGTCTGCCTGCACAGGCGCGTGACATCGCGCAGCTCGCTGGTATCGCGCGCGGCGGCTATGTACTGGCGGAGGCCGACGACGCCCGGGCGACCCTGCTGGCGACCGGCTCCGAAGTCGGTGTGGCGATGCAGGCACGCGAGCTGCTGGCGTCCACGGGCATCGCCGTGCGTGTCGTGTCCATGCCGAGTTCGACCCGATTCGACCGCGCCGATCGCCACTATCGCGAGCAGGTGCTCGGCACGCTGCCGCGCATTGGCGTGGAAGCGGGTGTCACTTGCTGGTGGGGCCAATACGGCTGCGTCGCCGCGCTGGGCGTGGACAGTTTCGGCGAGTCGGCCCCGGCAGGCGAGGTATTCGAGCACTTCGGACTTACCGCCGTAGCCTTGGCTGCACGGGTACAGGAGATTTTGAAACCATGATTGAATTGATCACCTTCGATCTCGACGGCACGCTGGTGGATACCGCCGGCGAAATCGTGGAAGCCGCAAATCTCACACTGGTTGATTTCGGCCATGCAGCGCAGCCGCGGCCTCTCATCGAGAACATGATCGGCACCGGCGCACATGCGCTGATGCTGCAACTGCTGACACGGGTCGACCCGCAGCGGCAGCTCGACCGCGAGCGGGTGCTGGCTCGCTTCGAGCTGCGTTACGCCGAGACGGCCGGGACGGTGGCACAACCGTATGCCGACGTCCTTGCATCCCTTCAACGCCTGCGTGCCGACGGAGTACGCCTTGCCTGCGTGACCAACAAGGAGCGGCGTCACGCCCAACACGTGCTTGAGGTCACCGCGCTGGCCGACTGCTTCGAGTTGCTGATCGGCGGTGACACGCTGGCGTGGAAGAAGCCGGACCCGCGCGTGCTGCAGCATGTCATCGCACAATTCGGCAGCACGCCGGCACGCACCGCCCATGTGGGTGACTCGGCCATCGACCTGGGGGCTGCGCGCAGCGCCGGAGTCGCCGACTGGGCGGTTCCCTGGGGTTACAACGCGGGCCGGCCGATCGAGCAGGACCAGCCCACACGGCTGTTTCACAGCTTCCCGCAGCTGGCCGACCACGTACTCGCGCTGCGTCATGCGGATGAGTCGGTGCGGCAACCGCAGCGGAACCTCACGGCAGACGTTGTCGGTCAGTGAGCCCTCCAGCTTCGTCGCGCCCATGCAATGGGTACGACGACCTTCACCGGGGCAGTCCGCCATGGGCAGCCTCATCACACGTCATGGACCCGGAGATGCCGATGGCCCTCGTCTCACTACGCCAGATACTCGATCACGCCGCCGAGCACGACTATGGCGTGCCCGCCTTCAACGTCAACAACCTCGAGCAGATCCAGGCGATCATGGAGGCGGCCGAGGAAACCCGGTCACCGGTAATCCTGCAAGCCTCGGCCGGCGCTCGCAGCTATGCGGGCGAACCGTATCTGCGTCACATGGTGCTGGCCGCCGTGGAGGCGCACCCGGACCTGCCGATTGTGTTGCATCAGGATCATGGCGCCACGCCAGCGGTTTGCCAGCAGTCAATCCGTTCGGGCTTCAGCAGCGTGATGATGGACGGCTCATTGCGCGAGGATGCGAAGACGCCCGCCAGCTATGAATACAACCTCGATGTCACACGCAAAGTCTGCGAACTTGCCCATGCAGTCGGGGTGTCGGTCGAAGGCGAGCTCGGCTGTCTGGGCTCGCTCGAAACTGGCGAGGCAGGCGAAGAGGACGGCGTCGGCGCGGCGGGCAAGCTCACCCACGACATGCTGCTCACCGATCCGCAGCAGGCGCGCGATTTCGTCGAAGGCACCGGCGTCGACGCGTTGGCAATCGCCATCGGCACCAGCCACGGGGCGTACAAATTCACCCGCCAGCCCACCGGCGACATCCTGGCGATCGAACGCATCGAGGCCATCCATGCCGCGGTGCCCAATACCCATCTGGTGATGCATGGCAGCTCCAGCGTGCCGCAGGAGTGGCTGGCGATCATTCGTGAGTACGGTGGCCAGATCAAGGAGACCTACGGGGTGCCGGTGGAGGAGATCGTGCGCGGCATCCGGCGTGGCGTGCGCAAGGTCAACATCGACACCGACATCCGGTTGGCCATGACCGGTGCGATGCGCAAGTGGCTGGCCGAACGCCCGGGCGACTTCGATCCGCGCAAGGCGCTGATCGCCGCGAAAAAGGCCGCCAGCAGCATTTGCAAGGCGCGCTTCGAGGCGTTCGGGTGCGCCGGTCAGGCGGCCAGGATCAAGCCGGTGGCGATGGAAGCCATGGCGACGCTCTATCGCTGAGAGCGCCATGTTGCGTGCCGTCATCTGGGACGTGGACGGCACCCTCGCCGAAACCGAGTGCGACGGGCATCGGGTCGCCTTCAATCGCGCCTTTGCCGAGCTCGATCTACCATGGCACTGGGACGTATCAACCTACGGCCGGCTGCTGCGCGTCGCTGGCGGCCGTGAAAGGCTGTTGGCCTGGATCGACACCGCACCATCGGCGCCGCAGGACCAGATGGCACGCGAGCGACTGGCGTCGACCGTGCATCAGCACAAGGCCAGGCATTATCACGACCTGGTCGGGCAAGGCCTGATTGCGGCCAGGCCTGGTGTCATCCGGGTGAGCGAAGAACTGGCCCGGGCCGGCATCGCGCTGGCCGTGGCAACCACCACCGGCCACGGCAATGTCGATGCGCTGTTTCCGCACTTGTTCGGCGCACGGTGGCGTGATCGCTTCGCCGCTGCGGTTTGCGCCGAAGACGCGGCGCGCAAAAAACCCGACCCGCAGGTCTACCAGGTTGCCTTGGCGAGGTTGAACCTGGGTGAGGACGACGCACTGGCGATCGAGGATTCGCCGGCCGGCCTGCATGCAGCGTTGGCGTCTGGTGTGTGTTGCCTGGTGACGCGTGGCAGCTACTTCGCGCATGAAGACTTTTCCGGCGCAAGCCATGTTTGTGCCGATCTGGATCACGCCTCCGAGGCGTCAGAGCACGGGTTGGCGCGAATAGATCTGCCGGCTTTGCGACGAATTCACGCAGGAGGCCGGGCCAAGCTCGATAGCGACAGTGATCCAGGGTGAGAAAGAGCGCAGAGGCACTGGCGCCTTGCCCCATGCATGGAACGGCAGGCCACAGGCCACGCAGACCCCGGTCATGGCTGGGCGACACCCACGGCGTGAGCTTGCTGCGACCCGCCGATTCGGGCGAAGGCCCGATCCATCCGTTTATGGCTCTGCAGGCTCTTCGCATGGCTCTTGGCACGTCCCGGCAAACGCACGCTGGGCGAATCGGATGATCGCGTCGCCCGCGTTCTTCCGCCGATCCACATGAAAACATGCCACGTTGCCGGACGTCGGGCCCTCTCGTGGGGACGTACGCTCCATGCTCGAGGCAGCGGGTGAGCACGGAAGTTTCTGAACGGGCGGCTGAGGTGGGGCGAGATTCGTCGACAGATCGAATTCGTCTGCAATACCAGGCATTCATGGCACCGTTCCCTCGCTCATCCACATCGGCCTGGATGCGGATGGTTTCATTTGTATCTATATGGACGGCTAGCCGTCCATACCCTTGTTTTCGCCCCCTCTTCAGAAATTTTTTGATTTTTTTGTTGACAGCGACGATCAAGATCGCTTACGGTCAATCCATGTCGCAGCGCAACAGCCATTGCCGCACCGCCGAAATGAACCGTCTCACGACGGTTGACGGTCTGCTGCAGGTCGGCGGCACGCTCATTATTGCCCTTGTACTCGTACTCCTTATTACCCACGGAGGTGCGGGCTGAGGGCATGTTTCCAGGTAAATAGAAACCTGAAGATTCCCAGAAAGCCCCGCACCGGCAACGGCGCGGGGCTTTTTGTTGCCCTCGGCTCACCTTACGGAGCCCGCGATGAACCCTGAATCAGACGTAGCAATTCCAGCCATGAGCAGCGCCGGCGCTGTCGCCGAGCATGTGCGCATCTTCGACACGACGCTGCGTGATGGCGAACAGGCGCCCGGCTTCTCGATGGATCGCCGCGCCAAGCTGCGCATGGCGCAACAGCTCGAAGCGCTCGGCGTGGATGTGCTCGAGGCCGGGTTCCCGCAAGCGTCGCCAGACGATTTTGCTGCGGTCGCGGAAATCGCCACGTTGCTGAGGAATACCACCGTGTGTGGTCTTGCCCGCTGTCAGAACGGCGACATCGACGCCGCCGGACGTGCACTGGAGCACGCCCAGCACTCGCGCATCCACGTATTCCTGTCGACCAGTCCGCTGCATCGCGAGTTCAAGCTGGGCATGAGCAAGGCGCAGGTGCTCGATACCGCCGTGGCGGCGGTCGAGCGCGCCCGCGGCCTGTGCCACGAGGTCGAGTTCTCGGCCGAGGATGCACTGCGCACCGAGCCCGAATTCCTGGTCGAGGTATTCAGCGCGGCGCTGGAGGCCGGCGCCACCACGTTGAACGCGCCGGACACGGTCGGCTACACCACGCCGGCGGAGATTGTCGAGCTGTTCGAGTACCTGCGCCGTCATGTGCGAGGCGCGGAGCGGGCGATCTTCTCCAGCCATTGCCACAACGATCTGGGCATGGCCGTCGCCAACAGTCTGGCCGCAGTGAGCGCCGGGGCACGCCAGGTGGAATGCACCATCAACGGTATCGGCGAGCGTGCGGGCAACGCGGCCCTGGAGGAGGTGGTGATGGCACTGAAGGTGCGCGCCGCGCACTTCGGCGTCGATACCCGTATCGACACGCGCAAGCTTTATCCGACATCGCGTCTGCTGACCCAGCTGACCGGCCAGGCGGTGCCACGCAACAAGGCGATCGTGGGCGAGAACGCGTTTGCACATGAAGCGGGCATCCACCAACACGGCATGCTCAAGCATCGCGGCACCTACGAGATCATGCGCCCGCAGGATGTCGGCATCGGCGAGACCAAGCTGGTGCTGGGCAAGCATTCCGGGCGCGCCGCGTTGAGTCAGCGGCTGCAGGCGCTGGGGCATACGCCGGACGCGGCGGCGATGGACAGCATCTTCGCCCGCTTCAAGAAGCTGGCCGACAAGAAGCGCGAGATCCACGACGAGGATCTCACGGCGATCGCGCTCGGTCATGACCCGGATGCGGTCGGCCCGTGGCGCCTGCTGCAGCTCAACAGCGCCACCCATCTTGGCGGCAGCGCGTCAGCCTCGGTGAAGCTGGCGCATGACGACGGCCACGAGGCCAGCGAGGCGGCGATCGGCGACGGTCCAGTCGATGCGGTGCTGCGTGCGATCGAGCGCGCCACCGGCGGCGAGCTGGAACTCACCGACTTCCTGGTACGTGCCGTCAGCGAGGGCGGCGACGCACAAGGGCAGGCTCGGCTCACCGCGCGCCATGGCCAGCGCGACTGGCATGGCCATGGCGTCAGTACCGACATCGTCGAGGCCACTGCGCTGGCGGCGCTGGACATCGTCAACCGTATCGAGCGACAGACGCCGGCCCCCGCGCCGGTGGCCGTCGCCCACCTGTGATCACGAGGACTCCTGGATGAACACCGACTACCTGTGGCACAACGGCCACATCAAACCCTGGGCCGAGGCCACCTGTCACGTCAGTACGCACGCGCTGCACTACGGCTCGTCGGTGTTCGAGGGTGAGCGAGTGTATGCCACGCCGCAGGGCCCGGCGTACTTCCGTCTGGCCGACCATACTGCGCGGCTGTTTGAATCCGCGGCTATCTATGGCATCGAGATCGGCTACAGCCAAGACCAAATCAACCAAGCATGCCACGAGCTGATTCGCGCCAATCGGATGCGCTCGGCCTACGTGCGCCCGATCGTGTTCCGCGGTGCCGGCGGCTTGGGTGTGCTGCCGCGGGGTGACGCGCCGATCGAAGTGGCGATCATGGCGCTGGAATGGGGTGCCTATCTGGGCGAGGCGATCGAGAAGGGCGCCGACGTCTGTGTGTCCTCGTGGCAGCGCCCAGCGCCAAACACCATCCCGAGCTGGGCCAAGGCCGGCGGCAACTATCTCTCCAGCCAGCTGATCGCGGCCGAGGCGCGCCGCGGGGGTTACGACGAAGGCATCGCCCTGGGCCACAACGGTCTGCTCAGCGAGGGTTCCGGCGAAAATCTGTTCGTGGTGAAGAAGGGCAAGCTGATGACGCCACCAACCAGCGCCGGCATCCTGGCTGGAATCACCCGCGACTCCGTGCTCAGCCTGGCCGCAGACCTGGGCCTGGCGGTGGAGGAGCGCGACTTGCCGCGCGAAGCGTTGTACAGCGCCGACGAGGTCTTCATGACCGGTACCGCGGCCGAGATCACGCCGGTGCGCTCGGTCGATCGCAAGCCGGTCGGCAACGGCACCCCTGGGCCGATCACCCGGGCACTGCAGCAGGCGTTCTTCGGCCTGTTCGACGGGCGCACCGAAGATCGCCGGGGCTGGCTTGAGCTTGTGAATACGGACGTCGCCAACCATGCGCCACGAGCCGATGGTGACCCGCTCTCTGCAAACACGAACGCAGGGGTCAGCGCATGAGCGCGCGCACCCTGTTCGAAAAAATCTGGGACGCGCATGTGGTGGCCGCCGAAACCACCGACACGCCGGCGATCCTGTATGTCGACTTGCATCTGGTCCACGAAGTCACCTCGCCGCAGGCGTTCAGTGAACTACGCGAGCGCGGGTTGTCGCTGCGACGACCGGATCGCATGCTGGCGACGCTGGACCATTCGACGCCGACGCTGCCAAACAACGCCGATGGCAGCCGGCCGTACGTGAACGCGCAGGCGCAGGCACAGGTCACCCAACTGGAGACCAACTGCAACGAGTTCGGGGTGGAGCTGTTTGGCTGGGGCAGCGCACACCGCGGCATCGTGCACGTGATCGGCCCCGAGCTGGGTGCGACCCAACCCGGCATGACCATCGTCTGCGGCGACAGCCACACCTCCACCCACGGCGCGTTCGGCGCGCTGGCCTTCGGCATCGGCACCACCGAGGTCGGTCATGTGATGGCGACCCAATGCCTGCTGCAACGCAAGCCGAAGACCATGGCGATCCATGTGGACGGCCAACTGCCACGCGGTGTCGGGGCCAAGGACCTGATCCTGCACATCATCGGCACGGTGGGCATCGCTGGCGGCACCGGTCACGTGCTGGAGTATCGCGGCGCAGCAATCGAGGCGCTGACGATGGACGAGCGCATGACGGTCTGCAACATGTCGATCGAAGCGGGCGCACGTGCCGGCCTGATCGCCCCTGACGAAACCACCTTTGCGTGGCTGAAGGGACGGCCACGCGCACCACAGGGCGCGGCCTGGGATGCCGCGGTCAAAGCGTGGCGCGAATTGCGCAGTGACGACGACGCCCGCTACGACCGCGAAGTGCACATCGACGCGCGCGCAGTGCAGCCCACCGTCACCTACGGCACCCACCCGGGCAGCGCCATCGCGATCAACACGCCGGTGCCGGTTGCCAACTCGACGCAGGATCAGCGCGCGCTGAATTACATGCACAGCCAGGCGGGTCAGCCGATGCAGGGCATGCCGGTCGACCTGGTCTTCGTCGGCAGTTGCACCAACGGGCGCCTGTCCGACCTGCGCGAGGCAGCACGGGTATTGCACGGGCGCCACGTGGCCCAAGGCGTACGCATGCTGGTCGTGCCCGGCTCCGAAACGGTGCGCCGCGACGCCGAGCGCGAAGGCTTGCACCAGATCTTTCTAGCCGCCGGTGCCGAGTGGCGCGAACCCGGCTGCTCGATGTGCATCGCCATGAATGGCGACCTGGCGCAACCGGGTCAACTGGTCGTCTCCACCTCCAACCGCAACTTCGAGGGTCGCCAGGGCAAGGGCGCCCGCACCGTGCTGGCCAGCCCCGCCACCGCGGCGGCGTCGGCCATCGCCGGATGCGTAGCCGACCCGCGCGAGTACCTGCCTGAAGAGGTGGCGGCATGAGCACGCCCTGCTTCGCGGTGCTCCCGCTCCCGTGCGCGAAGAACGCTGCACGGATGCAGGTAGAGCCGCCGAGGGCTTGGGCGAGGGCGCGCGCCGTCCTCACTGCTGCACCAGAGCACGTTTCGATCATCCACCCCGCGAGCACCCGCTTCTCACCTCAATCCCCCCCCGAAGGGCGGGATGCGGCAAACGACAGCAGCGCGACGTTCCACAACAACGTCGGCAAGGAATTTCATTGATGCAGCCGATCACCCACATCCACTCCCGCACCGCGGTGCTGGTCGACGAGAATATCGATACCGACCGCATCATCCCGGCGCGCTTTCTCACCACCACCACGCGCGAGGGGCTGGGCAAGCTGTGCTTCAACGACTGGCGCTACCAGGCGGACGGTAGCGACAACCCCGCGTTCCCGTTGAACCAACCGCAGGCGCGAGGCTGTTCGATCCTGATTGGCGGGCGCAATTTCGGTTGCGGTTCCTCGCGCGAGCACGCGCCGTGGGCATTGCTCGATTACGGCATCCAGGCCGTACTGAGCAGCGAGATCGCCGACATCTTCCGCGGCAATGCGTTGAAGAACGGTCTGCTGGCGATCGTGATCAGCGTGGCCGAGCATCGCTGGCTGCTCGAGCATCCCGGGATCGAACTGGGCATCGATGTGCGTGATCAGTTCATCAGCCTGCCCGACGGCGGCCGCATCGCGTTCGAACTGGAGCCGTTCGCCCGCCACTGCCTGCTCAACGGCGTCGACCAGCTCGGCTATCTGCTGCAGCACGCCGATGCCATCACTCATTACGAGCAACGGGAGCGCGCAGCATGAAGGCACGCATTGTCACCCTGCCCGGCGACGGCGTCGGTCCCGAGGTTACCGCCGCGGCGACAGCGGTATTGAAAGCGGTAGCCGCGCGCTATGCGCACATATTCGACTTCGACGAACAACTGATCGGTGGTGCGGCGATTGATGCCAGCGGCGATCCCTTGCCGGCCGCGTCGCTGGCAGCCTGCCAAGGTGCCGATGCGGTGCTGCTGGGCGCGGTCGGCGGCCCAAAGTGGTCGGATCCGAACGCAGCGGTACGCCCCGAACAGGGCCTGCTCGCGCTGCGTGCCGCACTGGGCGTGTATGCCAACCTGCGGCCGCTGCAGGTTCATCCGGCGCTGGCCGAGCTGTCGCCGCTGAAGAACGAGCGTCTGCAGAACGTCGACGTGCTGTTTGTACGCGAGCTCACCGGCGGCGCCTACTTCGGTGCAAAGACACGCACCGCCGACACCGCCACCGACGAATGCAAGTACACCGTCACCGAGATCGAACGCGTGGTGCGCCGCGCCTTCGAGCTGGCCCGCGGCCGTCGCGGACAGCTCACCTCGGTAGACAAGGCCAACGTGCTGGAGACCTCGCGCTTGTGGCGCAGCACGGTGCAACGGCTGGTCGCCGAGTATCCCGACGTGACCGTCGAGCACCAACTGGTCGACTCGATGGCGATGCTGCTGCTGACTCGACCGAACCGCTATGACGTGGTCGTTACCGAGAACCTGTTCGGCGACATTCTCACCGACGAGGCGGCAGCATTGGCTGGTTCACTCGGCCTGCTGCCATCGGCCTCGCTGGGCGACGGCCGTCGTGGACTGTATGAACCGATCCACGGTTCAGCACCCGACATCGCGGGCACCGACGCGGCCAATCCAGTCGGTGCGATCCTCTCCGCCGCGCTGCTGCTGCGCCACTCGCTGGGACTGGAAACGGAGGCTGCGGCGGTCGAGGCCGCCGTCGACGCGGTGCTGCGCAACGGCCCGCACACGCGCGACCTGGGCGGGCGGGCCGGCACGAACGAGGTGCTGACGGCTGTGCTGGCCGCGCTGGAATGCCACGTCGACAGCACCACGGCGCTCCCGAATGGAGCACGCGCATGCGGTTGATGCGCGCCCACGATGAATCACGCTTTTCCCAGCGGACGCACGGATGTGTCCGTCTTTTCTGCCGCCCCTTCGGGCCACCCTCTCCCCAGCGGGGAGAAGGGATTTTGTCCTTTGGAATCCTTTCTCATGCGTAGCGATCTGATCAAGCGCGGCCCCGCCCGCGCGCCCGCACGGGAGCTCTCCACCGGCGCCGACCTCATCGCGCCCCGCGCCACATGGCAGCCACCCGCGTCGAAGGCCGGCCGTGGCGTACTGGCCAAGTTCGCGCTGTTGGCGGGCTCCGCCTCCGACGGCGCCACCACGCAACCCACCAACTCCACCCCTTACACCACTACCTCCAAACCATCCAACCAGGGAGTCACCGCATGAGCAGCAACCATACCCTCGATCATTCCCGCATCGCCGTACTCGGCTACGGCAGCCAAGGCCGCGCGCACGCGCTCAACCTGCGCGACTCTGGCCTCGACGTCGTCGTCGGCCTGCGCCCGAACGGTCCGACCTGGCACAAGGCCAAGGCCGATGGATTCAATGTCTGCGAGCCGGCCGAAGCAGTGAAGGGCGCCGACCTGGTCGCCGTACTCACCCCCGACATGGTGCAGCCCACTCTCTACAAGGAGGCGATCGAACCAAACATCAAGCCCGGCGCCGCGCTGCTGTTCGCCCACGGTTTCAACATCCATTTCGGCCAGATCGTGCCGCGTGCCGATATCGACGTGATCATGGTGGCGCCCAAGGGCCCCGGCGCGCTGGTGCGCACCGAATACGAACGTGGCCGCGGCGTACCGTGCATCTGGGCGGTGAAGCAGGATGTCAGCGGTGAGGCCGAGGCCAGGACCAAGGCGTATGCCGACGGTATCGGCGGCGGCCGCGCGTTGATCATCAAGACTGATTTCAAGGAAGAGACCGAGACCGATCTGTTCGGCGAGCAGGCCGTGCTGTGCGGCGGCGCCAGCTCGCTGGTGCAGGCCGGCTTCGAGACCTTGATCGAAGCGGGCTACCAGCCGGAGATCGCCTACTACGAGGTATTCCACGAACTGAAGCTGATCGTGGACCTGTTCTACGAGGGCGGCATCGCGAAGATGCTGCAGTTCGTTTCCGAAACCGCGCAGTACGGCGACTACGTCAGCGGCCCGCGGGTGATCGATGCCGGCGTCAAGGCACGCATGAAGGATGTGCTGCGGGAGATCCAGGACGGCACCTTCGCCCGCAACTGGACGGCCGAGTACGCCGCCGGCCTGCCCAACTACAAGCGCCTCAAGCAGGCCGATCTCGACCATCCGATCGAGAAGGTCGGCGCGAAGCTGCGTGCGCAGATGCCGTGGTTGCAGCCGGATGCACCGAAGGCCGCCGTCGAACCGCTGCAGAAAGTGGGCTGAACCCGTAACGGCCTGCCGGCGTCCGCGGGCAGGCCGTTACTTCACCTGTCGAAACACACGAGGTTTGTCATGAAACGTTTTCATATCGCCCTGGCCGTCGCCGACCTGGACGCATCCATCGCCGATTACAGCGTGCGCCTGGGCCAGCCGCCGCAGGCGGTGGTACCCAATACCTACGCCATGTGGCGCACTGAGCAACTGAACTTCTCGATCAACCATCAGCCCGACCATGCCGGCCAGCTGCGTCACGTAGGTTTCGAGGATGACGAAGCCCACGGCTTCACCTGCGATGCCGACGTCAATGGCATCGCCTGGGAGAACTTCTCCGCCCTGGCGCAAGAGCTGCGGATGATCTCGACCTACGGCCTTCCTGCCCACGACCCGGTAGCCGAAGAACTGATCCGCAACTAGGAACTCTCGCAACACGCTTACTCAGTCCGCCGGCGTGACCGGCACATCCAGGAAATCATCGTGACCACATCATCGCCGGCAGCCAGCGCTGCCGCAGACTTCATCGTCGACCACCCGCCACTTGCCGACACGCCGAGCACCGGCGCCGAGGCGATCGTGCAGGTACTCGCCGACCAAGGGGTCGACGTGATGTTCGGCTATTCCGGCGGTGCGATCCTGCCGGTGTACGACGCGGTATTTCGCTACAACGCGCTGCATGCGCGCGCCGACGGCAGCGAGCCGCTGCCGCTGGTGGTCCCGGCCAACGAGCAAGGCGCGGGCTTCATGGCCGCCGGCTACGCGCGCGCGTCCGGCAAGGTCGGCGTGGCGTTCGTCACCTCCGGGCCCGGCGCCACGAACATGGTCACGCCGGTGCGCGATTCGATGGCTGATTCGATTCCGCTGGTGGTGATCTGCGGCCAGGTTGGCACCGCCGCGATCGGCAGCGACGCCTTCCAGGAAGCGCCGGTCAGCAACATCATGGGCGCCTGTGCCAAGCACGTGTTCCTGGTCACTGATGCGTCAAGGCTGGAGGCCACCTTGCGCACCGCATTCACGCTGGCGCGCAGCGGTCGCCCGGGCCCGGTGGTGGTGGACGTGCCCAAGGACGTGCAGAACGCGGCGATCGACTGGCAAGGCAGCGGCGAGCTGCTGCTCAGCGGTTACCGGGCGCGCCTGCAAGCGGTCGAACAGTCGAACCTGAGCGATGCGGATTGCGCCGCATTTTTTGCCGCGCTGACGCGGGCGCGCCGCCCGCTGATCTATGCCGGTGGTGGTGTGATCTCGGCAGCCGCGAGTGGCCAGCTGCGGGCATTCGTCGACGAGTTCGGACTGCCGGTGACTACCACCTTGATGGGGCTCGGGGCGTTCGACACCACCGACCCGTTAGCCCTGCACTTGCTCGGCATGCACGGCACCGCGTACGCGAACTACGCGGTGGAAGATTGCGACTTTGTGCTGGCGTTGGGCGCGCGCTTTGACGACCGTGTGGCCGGCGTGCCCGACAAATTTGCGCCACACGCGAAATTCATTGCACAGATCGACATCGACCCCGCCGAGATCGGCAAGGTGAAGCCGGTCCAGTGGCACCACGTCGGTCCGCTCGGCCGGGCGCTGACCCGACTCACCGAATACGGCCGGGCGCACGCGATCAAACCCGCGCTGGCTCACTGGCACGCCGAGGTGGCGGCGCTCAAGCAGACGTACGCGATGGACTACGACCGCGCCAGTACGCTGATTCAGCCATACGCGGTGATCGAGGCGATCAACCGGCACACGGCCGGCCGCGCCATCATCAGCACCGGCGTCGGCCAGCACCAGATGTGGGCGGCGCAATACTTCGATTTCCGCGCACCACGACACTGGATCAGCTCCGGCTCGATGGGCACGATGGGGTTCGGGCTGCCAGCGGCGATCGGAGCGCAGTTCGCGCATCCGGACGCGCTGGTGATCGATATCGATGGCGACTCCAGCATCCGCATGAACATCGGCGAGCTGGAGACGGTCACCACCTACGGCTTGCCGCTGAAGGTGGTGGTACTCAACAACCATGGCGACGGCATGGTGCGGCAGTGGCAGAAGCTGTATTTCAAGAGCCGCTTCGCCTCGACCGACCGCAGCCTGCACAAGAAGGACTTCCTGCTCGCCGCGCAAGCCGACGGCTTCACCTGGGCGCGGCGGCTGGAGCGCAACGAGGATCTGGAATCGACCATCGCCGCGTTCCTCGGCTTCGCCGGCCCGGCCTTCCTCGAAGTGATCATCGATCCGGACGCCGGCGTGTATCCGATGGTCGGCCCCGGTGCCAGCTATGCACAGATGATCACCGGCGAGTTCATCGCTTCGCGTTCGGCCGCTGCTCCGGAACAGGACGCCAGCACCGCCATGTTCTGACCTTCCACCTTCTCCCCCTCGGCGACCTTGGGAGTCCCCTTGCGGGTGAGAAGGTGGCCCGCCGGGCTGGATGCGGGTACGTGCGAAGCCCGGACTCCCGCTCCGCCCGAACCCTCACCCGCCTGTCGACCCCCTCCCCGAAAGAGGAGGGACTCACTACCGGAGTCCGCAATGAAACACACTTTGTCCATCCTGATGCAGAACGAGTCCGGCGCGCTGGTGCGTGTGGCCGGGCTGTTCGCCTCGCGCGGCTACAACATCGACACACTGACCGTGGGGCCGACCCATGATCCGGCGGTATCGCGCCTGATCTTGAGCCTGCAATGCGACGAGGCCGGGCTCACCCAGATCGTGCAACAGACGCGCAAGCTGGTCGACGTGCTGCAAGTCACGAACCCGGCTACGGCACTCGCGGCGTGAATGCAGTCGCGCCACGGACGTTCGACGACGAAGGCGACCTGCTGGCACAAATCCGCGCTGCGCGCGTCTACGACGTAGCGCACGAGTCGGCGCTCGACGCGGCGCCGCTGCTGAGCGCACGACTCGGCCAGAACGTGTTGCTCAAGCGCGAGGACCAGCAAGCCGTGTTCTCGTTCAAGCTGCGCGGCGCGTACAACCGGATGGTGCAGCTTGATCCGCTGCAACGCGAGCGCGGCGTGGTGGCTGCGTCGGCCGGCAATCATGCGCAGGGCGTGGCGCTGGCCGCGGCAAAACTGGGCATCCGCGCCACCATCGTGATGCCGGTGACAGCGCCACAGGTGAAGGTGGATGCGGTACGCCGTTTTGGCGGCGCGATGGTCGAGGTGGTGCTCTCCGGCGACTCCTACAACGAGGCCCAGGCAACCGCCGCGCAACTGCAAATCACGCTGGGCGCCACTTTCGTGCATCCGTTCGACGACCCGGCGGTAATCGCGGGCCAGGGCACGATCGCGCTGGAGATCCTGCGCCAGCATCCCGGACCCCTGCAGGCGGTGTTCGTGCCGGTCGGCGGCGGCGGCCTGCTGGCGGGGATTGCCGCCTGCATCAAGTCCCTGCGCCCGGAAATACGAGTGATCGGCGTGCAGACAACCGACTCCGATGCCATGGCACGCTCGCTGGAGTGCGGTGCGCGGATCACCCTGGACGAGGTGGGCCTGTTCGCCGATGGCACCGCGGTGAAGCAGGTTGGCGCGCTGACCTTCGAGCTGTGTCGCCAATACGTGGATGGCATGCTGCGGGTCGATGCCGACGCGATCTGCGCCGCGATCCGCGACATCTATCACGACACCCGCAGCGTACCGGAGCCTTCCGGCGCGCTGGCGCTGGCCGGGCTCAAGCAATATGTCGCCACACATGGCGTCGGCACGGGCGCGCTGGTGGCGATCGTCTCCGGCGCCAACATGAATTTCGACCGCCTGCGCTTTGTCGCCGAGCGCGCCGAGCTCGGCGAGCAGCGCGAAGCGGTGTTCGCGGTGACCATCCCGGAAGAGCGCGGCAGCTTCCGTCGCTTCTGCGCCGCGTTGGGTCGGCACAGCGTGACCGAGTTCAATTACCGCATGGGCGACACCCGCGCCGCGCACATCTTCGTGGGCGTGCAGATCGCCAGCCATGCCGAACGCGAGGCGCTGGTGGAGGCGTTCCGCGCGCAGGCGTTCGAGGTGCTCGACCTCACCGAGGACGAACTGGCCAAGCTGCACCTGCGCCACATGATCGGCGGCCGTTCGCCGCTGGCCTGTGACGAACTGCTGTACCGCTTCGAGTTCCCCGAGCGCCCCGGCGCACTGGTGCGCTTTCTCGACCAGCTGCACCCGGACTGGAACGTGAGCCTGTTCCACTACCGTAACCACGGCGCCGACCACGGCCGCATCCTGGTCGGTATCCAGGTGCCTCCGCATGAGCGCGCGCTGTTCCAGCGCTTCCTCGCCACAGTGGGCTATCCGTGGGTAGACGAGAGCGAACATCCCGCGTATCGACTGCTGCTGCGCGAGCACTGAGTCCGGGCTCGCACCCACGCCAGGGGCTGTCGGACGTCGGTGGTTGGAGCAGATTTCGACCACGCGAAGGCAGAGCCCTGAGAAGGCGCCGGTCGATCACCGTTCGATGGACCAGGCACCGGCGGGTAGTGGACCCCATCGGCGGATTCGCAGGCCGGCCCACCAAAGTCCGACAGGCTCCTAGGCCATCCCTCCGTTCACCCCGATCACCTGCCCGTTGATATAGGCGGCCGCATCGCTGCACAGGAAGGCGACCAGTGCCGCCACCTCCTGCGGCGTGCCGGCGCGCTGGGCCGGTACCAGCTCGCGGATGCGTTCGGGTGGAAACGCGGCGTCGGCCATGCGCCCTTCAATCACGCCCGGCGCCACCACGTTGACGGTGATCCCACGCGAGGCCATTTCGCGGGCCAGCGACTTGCTGGCACCGTGCAGAGCGGCCTTGGCGGCGGCGTAGTTGGCCTGGCCGCGGTTGCCCAGCAACGCGGCCACCGAGCTGATCGACACGATGCGACCGAAGCGACCGCGCGCCATCGGCAGCAGCAACGGCTGGGTCACGTTGAAGAAACCATGCAGGGAAACGTCAATCACCCGATGCCACTGGTCCGAGCTCATCCCGGCCATCGGGGCGTCGTCGTGGATGCCGGCGTTGTTGACCACCGCGTGGATCGGCCCCTCGTCAAGCAAGACTTCCAGCGCCGCGCGTGTCACCTGGGCGTCGCACACGTCGAACGCGGTGGCTTGCGCGCTGCCGCCGGCCGCGTTGATCGCGGCCACGGCGGCTTCAGCACGATGCAAGCTGCGGTTCGCATGCACGATGACCTGGTAACCGCCAGCAGCCAGCGCCAGGCTGATCGCGCCACCAAGTTCACCGCTGCCGCCGGTGACCAGCGCCCGCCGGGGCGAAGCAGGAGTGGACATGAGCTGACCTCCATTCACGGTGCAGGGTGGATCACCGCAGCACGGCCACTGACCAGCAACCGGCCACGATGTTCGACACGGAAAATATACTGGGCGCCGCCATCATCGGCGTAAAGACATTCGGCATGGACGTCCAGATGAGCGTCCAGCTGATCGACATATTCCTCGAACAATTGCACATTGCGCAGGCTCACCAGGCGACCCGGGCGGGCGCCATCGCCCCCACGCGCTCGCGCCAGCAGGCCACCATGGACCGCCATCGCCTGCGCGCCATACTCGGCCAGGTGCACCGCATGCAAACCGCGCTCGCCGCGCAGCGGATTGTCGGCGCGCGCGTGGCCGGCACTGATGGCGTGAATGCGCAGCTCGCCCCACGAGCACACGGCATCGAGCAGACACATCGCGCCGGCATGGGGAATCAGGGCGGCCCAGGCGGATCGTGGCAGGGGCTCGATCACGGCGGGATGCCGGGTGGCGAGCTGCTGTCATCAGTGTGCGGCAAACCCGGAGTCAACGCTGCGCCCACAACTTCTCCCGCCGCGGTGCGGCGGGTCGCTTCGCCGGACGAGGAACTGGGAGGGTGCGGCGCCATCAGAATGGACAGGCAGAAGTGGAAGACCACGCCCAGGCTCACGGTGAGACCGATCGCGCGCAGCACCGGAATGGTCGCCCATGCCAGCATGCCGAACACCAGCAGCGCGGACAACACGCAGACAATGGTGGCGTGCAGGATCCGCCGCTGTTCGGCCGGATCGCCGCTGTCGCGTTCGAAGAACAGCGCGTAATGGAGCCCCAGGCCACCGGCCAGGATCAGCGCGACCAGGTGGAACAGCGAGATCTCGATCCCGGCCATCCGCTCCACCGCCAGCACCAGAAAGGTGGCCAGGGTCATCGGCGCCAGTACGTGCCAGGCGCGGCGCGCGCTGTGCAGGGCCATCGTGATGGTCAGCACCAGCAGCAGGCCGGCCACCAGCAGCGCCTGCAGGATGCGCGTGCGGTAGGCGGCCACCAATGATTCAGACGCAGCCTTCAGATCGAGCAGCCGTACCTTGCCGCCAGTTGCCGGACCCAAGGCGTGCAATGCCGCCACATCGTGCACGCCGCTGACCGTACCCAGGCCGAGCCAATGGCCGTCGCGTTCGACCAGCATCGCGGCCAGCCGCTGGCCCAGCGCTGTCTGCGCGTAACGCTGCGGCGTCAGTGGCGGCAGCCGACGCGCCGTTTCCACGTCGTCAACGAACGGCTGGAACAGGTCGGCGCGAAATGGCAGGCCTTGCAAAGCTCCGTGCAGCGCCTGCTCAAGCGTGGCGCGATCGGGTAGCCGCTGTTGCCGTTCGCGTTACAGCGCGACGGTGGGCAGATAACGCGAGGGCAATTCGACCGCGTCGACCGCATGCTTCGCCACCAGCACGTCAACCTTCGGCTGCAGCTGTTGCGACAACGCCAGCACGCCCTCCTCGGTGGTCGCCTGAAGCACCAGCAGATAGCGCACGTCCGGCGCACCCAACGCCTCGCGCAGGCGCGCGTCATGCGCAGCATCGCTGGCGGCACCGGCGTCAATGCCGCCAGGTTGTTTTGCCAGAACGGGCCCGGCGCCCACGCCAGCATCCCCACGATCGCCAGCGCCACCAGCAACGGTATCCAGCGTGGTCGCGGCAAGTGGTCGACCCAGCGGCGCGCGGCGATCAACCAGCCCATGGTGGCCACGTCGCGCACGCGCTGCGGCAGCAGGTAGGGCAACAGGTAGCGGGTACTGAAGCCGGCCACCAGCAAGCCGACGATGGTGAACACGGCGAGTTGCTTCAATCCGTTGACACCGGAGGCGTAGAACGCCAGGTAGGCGATGCAGGCCGACGCAATGGCGGTGAGCAGCAGCGGCCACAGGTCGCGCACACTCTGCAGCGCATCCTCGCCGGCGCGGCGATGGCTGAGCACGCGGATCGGATACTCCTGGGCCACGCCGAGCAAGGTAAAGCCGAATGCCAGCGTGATGCCGTGCACTTCGGAGAACGCCACGGTCAATGCGGCAATGCCGGCGAGCGCGGCGCTGGCGATCGGCAGCGCCGACAGCAGCAGCGAGGTGATGCTGCGGTAGGCCAGCAGCAACAGCGTGATGAAACCCACGGTGGAGATGCGCCCGATCCAGTCAGCCTGATGCCGGGTCTGCGCGCCAATCACCACACTGAAGTAACCCGGCCCGCTCAGCTCAAGCTTCGCCGCGGCGCTGCCCGGCAGCGCGTGGAAAGCGTGTTGAATGCCGTCGATCGCGTGCTGCTGTGCCCCCGGATCAAAGCCGGCAGCGAGCGTTTGCACCAGCAGCAACGCTTCGTGGCGTGGCGTGAACCACACGCCATCGCGCAGCTCCGGCGATTTGGCGGGTGCCCAGCGTTCGGCCAGTTTCAGCATCTCCAGGGTGGGATCGCGGGGCAGCAAGCCCTTCAGCAGGCTGGCGGCCGGCGAGGAGAGGTCATCCAGCCGCTGCTGCAACTGGTCGCGCAGATACGCCTCATCCAGCCGCTGCGTATCCAGCGTTGGCGAGAGCAGATAACGATAGGGCAGCAACGTGGAATCGAGTGCGGCCAGATCGAAGTTGCCATTGAGTACCTGGCTGTAGCGCCGATCGTGCTGCAACGCCTTGACCAGCCCCTGGCTCAATCCGGCCAATTGCGCGTCAGGCGCGCCAGAGATCGACAACAGCAGCAATCGCGAGCCCGGCCCGTCACCAACCTGTTCCATCAGCAGGCGCTGGTCCGGCGTCGTTGGCGCCGGCATGAAGCTGCGCAAGTCGGTACTGACCCGCAAGCGCTGGCTGACGACCCAGCCCAGTCCGGCCAGCGCCAGCAACCACAACACCAGCAGCGTGGCCCGCGCGCCCGGACGCATGCTCAGGGCATGCCTTGGCACAGCGTCTGCAGTGCCTCGCGGGTGGGCTCGGCCGGCATCCTTGTGGCCAGCGGGCCCAACAGGTCAACGGCCAGGTCGCCATCAGCTTCCTGCATCAGCATGCAACGCGACTGATCGCGGACGCCGTCGATGCGGATGCTGGCAACGGCTTTCGCCACACGCGGATCGCGCGGTACCAAGGTCAGCGTCCAGGCGCCCCTGGCGTCGCCAGTCTGGCGAATCCCGAACGTTTGCTGCAGCCGCGCCGCGTCGCCACTGAGCAGGGCCACGAAGCTGTCCAGCAGCACCTGCAACTGCGGCGCGCGCTTGAGCGAGAAGTGCCGCACATGCCTGCCTTCGCGCTGTTGGGTCACCTCGCCATCGGCGATGGTCGCAGTCTCGCGTTGCGGATGATCGACACGCCGCTCCAGCTTGTCGCCACCGAGCCAGGACAACTGCCCCGACACCACCAGCGGGCGATCGAGCAGCTTGAGGAAACGTGCCTCGGCAAAGGGCGTGTGTGCGGGCGCCGGCTGCCCCAGCGCAGCGAGCAGCGTCTGCGCCGAAGACGATGCGACTGCGGGCTCAGATGCCGACGCGGTGACCATCCACCACGGCAGCAGGAGGCTCAGCAGCAGGCGTCGCTTGCCAGAAATCATAGAAATTGAACCAGTTGTAGGGCGCAACATGGATGTAGTGTTCCAGCCGTTGCGCATAGCGCAGGATCAGCGCATCCAGCGCCGGCCCCCGATCATGCCGCGGAATCTCCACCCGGTCGCTGAATGGCTCGAACACCAGCCGATAGCGATTGCCGCCCAGATACAGTCCGAAACACAGTACCACCGGCACACGCAGCGTATGGGCGAGCAGCCAGGGACTGACCGGGAACGGCGCCGGGGAGCCCAGCAACTCGGCGCGGCGCAGCACTTCACGGCCGCGACCGCGATCGGCCAGCATCGCCACCACCTCACCGCGCTGGCAGGCCTCGGCCATGGCCAGGGCGACGGTGGTGCCGTCCTGCGCGGCATCGATCACGTGCGCACCTACGTCTGGCGCCAGCGCCTCCAGCAATTCGGTCATCGCCGGCGTCTTCTGCTTGTCCAGCACCACGCGCAACGGCATGTCCGGGCGCCGCGCACCGACCGCCCGCAGCGCTTCGAAACTGCCCTGGTGCGAGCCAAGCAGCAACACGCCGCGACCCAAAGCGAGACGCTGGTCCAGCAGGTCCAGTCCCTGCGTCTCGATCTGAAACGGCGTTTCCCCATGCGCCAGCAGAAACACCCGATCGAGAATCGTTGCAGCAAAACAGTGGATGTGGCGCAACACCTGCCACGGCGTCGGCGCATGGCCGAACACGC
>JBDTKM010000220.1:0-12937 GCA_039935315.1 Rhodanobacter sp.
CATCTACAACGACGCGCAGGACGGTGCCGTCAGCGTGTTCCACCGCCGCAGCAAGCGCAGCATGTTCGCCATGCCGTACCTGCATGGCCCGGGCTTCATCAACGACCTGCCGCTGACGGCAGCGAAATACCGCTTCAACTGGACCACGCCGATCGCGGTCGATCCGCAGGATCCGAACACCGTCTACGCAGGCGCCAACGTGATCTTCAAATCCACCGACACCGGCCAGACCTGGACCCCGATCAGCGGCGACCTCACCCGCAACGACAAGGCCAAGCAGGCTCTCTCCGGGGGCCCCGTGAACCTCGACCTCTCCGGTGCCGAAACCTACGACACCGTGCTGTCGCTGAGCATCGCCCCTGCCAACCCGCAGGTACTGTGGGCCGGTACTGATGACGGCCTGGTGCAGGTTACCCGTGATGGCGGAGCACACTGGTCCAATGTCACCCCGAGCGGCGCGCCAAAGTGGGCGCGTGTCTACCAGATTGGCGTGTCGGCGAGCCAGCCGGGGGTTGCGTACGTCGGCTTCGACGCGCACGAACTGGACGATCGGCATGCCTACACCTGGCGCACCGACAACTTCGGCAAGAGCTGGACACGGATCGACAAGGGCCTGCCCGACGCGCCGGTCTCGGTGGTGCGCGAAGATCCCGAACATCCCGGCGTGCTGGTCGCCGGCACCGACATCGGCGCATGGATCTCGCGCGACAACGGCGGTCACTGGAACAAGCTCGGCGCCCACTTTCCTACCGCACCGATCGTCGACGCAAAATTCGTGCAGGGTGACCTGGTGCTGGCCACGCATGGCCTGGGTATTCTGGTGTTCGACCATTTCGCCCCGCTGGCCGAATACAGCGACCGCATCGCGACGCAACCGCTGCACCTGTTCACGCCGGGACCCGGCGTGCAACTGCTGCGCTGGTCGCGCGGCGAAGGTGCCGAACCTTTGTATACGGTGCCCAACGCGCCCAACGGGGTGACCATCGACTATAGCGTCGCGAAAGCGATCAAGGCTGGCAAGAAGGACAAGCACGGCGCGGTCACCCTGACCGTGCGCGACAGCGCCGGCAAGCTGATCGCCACCCGCTACACCAATGCCAAGCCCGGCGTGAACCGCTACGTGTGGAACATGCAGTACGACGGCGCTACCCGGCTGGATTTCGACAAGCTGCAGAGTGACGACCCGGACAAGGACAAGGACGGCAACAACAGCCATGGCCCGATGGCCCTGCCCGGCACCTACCAGGTCACCGTCAGTGCGGACGACCACAGCGCCAGCGAAAACGTGCTGGTGAAAGCCGACCCCAACCAGCAGCCGGCGCTGCCGGCGGCACAGGCGATCCTGCAACACGGACTGATGGCACGTGCGCAGCTCAGCGCGCTCAACGACATGTTGAACCGGGTCACTAGCATGCGCGCCACGCTCAAGCAGTTCGAGGACAAGGCTGGTGACGACAGCCGCTACGCCAGCGCGCTGACCCAGGCGAAAAAGCTCGATGGCGAGCTGGACAGCTTCCGCGACAGCATCTACGCCCCCGGCGTGCAGCATGCGGTAGTCGAAGATGACCTCAAGCAACTGACCGATCTGCAGGGCAGCATGGCCGCGATGGCCGAAGGCGGTTTCTCCGGCCTGGCGGGCCAGATGCCCACGCCAGCGTTGCTGGAGATGGCGCAACAGCTGGGCGGCGAAGTCGGCGTCAAGGTGGATCAGTTCAATGCGCTGCTGGCCGGTGACGTCACCAGCTACAACCACGCCGCGTACGCCAGCGGCGCGCCGACGTTGATGACCGGCGCGCCGGAGACCATCGCCGCCGCGCCATGAATGGCTGACGACCATCGGGGACCCGCGATACGGCCTACTCCGCTTGCCCGTGGGCAAGCGGAGTAGGCTTGGGCGACCACCCATGCGGAGGATCGAGTCATGTCCCGTCGCCACTGCAAACTCCTGTTCCTGCTGGCCGGCAGCCTGCTGCTGCCCGGCCTCGCCTGCGCCGCCACAGCACCCGTCAGCAACGTCACTCCGCAATTGCAAAAGGCCGCCGACGGCGCCTGGCGCTCCGCCGCGAACAAGGCGCGCGACCCATCTCGCCATCCGGTGCAAACCCTGGACTTCTTCGGCATCAAGCCGGAAATGACAGTGATCGAGCTCGATCCCGCGGGTGGTTGGTATACCGAAATCCTGGCGCCGTTCCTGGCCGACCACGGCCATCTGATCGAAGCGGGTTCACCCAAGTTTGGCGACAAGATCAAGGCCAATCGCGCCGTGTTCGGCCATATCGAAAAGGTCATCGACTTCGCCCCGCCGTTCAAGGTAAATCTCGGTGCACCAGACTCCGCCGACATGGTGCTGACTTTCCGCAACACTCACGACTGGCTAAATCACAGCCCTGAAACCCTGGCGGCGGTATTCAAGTCGGCATTCGATGTGCTCAAACCCGGTGGTGTGTTCGGCGTAGTCGAGCATCGCGCCAAACCATTCTCGGATGCGGTGGAATCCGCCAAAGAGCTGCACCGTATTCCCGAGGACTACCTGATCGCATTGGGGCTCAAATCCGGCTTCCGGCTCGAGGGCGTGTCCGAGATCAACGCCAACCCGAACGACCCTGAAGACATCAACGTGCACCGCTTGCCGCCGAACCTCGCCGGACCGGCGAGCGAGCACGCGAAACTGGAAAAGATCGGCGAGTCGGACCGGATGACGTTGCGCTTCGTGAAGCCTTGAACGCGCGGCAACGGCGCCCGCGAGGGGATCAACCTGGCTGCAAACCGGCTGTCTGCTCGCGCTGGTGAATTCACCCGATCGACGCAACAGATTGCCGATCATTGCCGGCCGGTGTTTCCTGGTCTGGATTTTTCCCGGGGCGTCGGTTCAACTCTCGAACCGCTGCATTGAAACTGGCCATTGCGCCTGTTCCACGTCGATACTCACGTGGATCTCTCGCCGGAATCCTGGCCGGCTTCCGCTTGCTGTTCGTGTGTGCTGTCAGGAATTCGCGTCCTGGCGGGTTCTGCGCCAAATGGATGGGGCTCAAACCGGGCCGCTTTCCAGCGCCTTGCGGTAGGTGTTCAGCTCCGATGACGTGGTCACCTTGTGACCGAACAGCTGCGACAGGTTGTGCAGAATCATCTTGACCACGCCCTGCTCCCATTCCTTGTCGAAATGGATCTGCCGGTTCAGCCATTCGTCAAGGCATTCGGGGTTGGGCAGACGCGACTGCACCGTATCGTTCGGGTACAACGACTTGTTGACGTGCAGGTTGGTCGGGTGGACAGATTTGCCGACGCGCGCTGCCGACACCACCAGCAAGCCGATCTTCGCAAATGCACGCCGCGCCTCGTTGCCGTCTTTTTCGATCGCGCGCTTCATGTACTTCAGGTAGGCACCGCCATGTCGGGCCTCGTCACGCGAGATCGTTTCGTAGATCACCTTGATCACCGGCTCGGTGTGCCATTGCGACGCGCACTTGTACCAACGCGTCAGCAACAGCTCGCCGCAGAAATGCAGCGTCAGGGTTTCCAGCGGAGGCGCCGAATCGAACGGGAAGCGGACCGCTTGCAGCTCCTCCTCGGTTGGCACCAGATCCGGCCGGAAGCGACGCAGATATTCGATCAGCACCAGCGAATGTTTCATTTCTTCGTAGAACCAGATCGACATGAATGCGGAAAAATCCGAGTCGTGCTGGTTGTCGCGCAGGAACATCTCGCTCGCCGGCAGCGCCGACCACTCGGTGATCGCATTCATCTTGATCGATTGCGCCTGTTCCTCACTGAGCAGGCTGGCGTCGAAACTCGCCCACGGAATATCGGTTTGCATGCTCCAGCGAGCCTGTTCAAGATCCTTGAAGAGCTTTGGGTACAACATGGTCGTTCTCCTGATCGCACAGCGCACTCGCCACCCGTCCGAACATGATGCTCAGGGCTCCTGTCGCCCTCCTTTCCGACCGCGCAGATCGGGCAGGGAGAGGCCGACCTGGTCACGATCACATCGACGGTTTAGGCGTGACGCCTGCTGGAACGTGGTGGGCGACCGCCTGGTCACCGCCACCAAGAGGGTGGTTGCGGGCAACCAACCCATTCCAACGGAAGTACGCCGGGGTCTGCACTTTGCAGGAATTTTCAACGTCCGCTGTCCGCCAATCCGACTGAAGGATCGAATATCCCGAGTTGGCCGCTCAGCGTCGGTCGGTCGCCTGGCATTATTCAGCAGTTGGCGGCTATTGGCCGATCGCCGCTCCAGCGCATTCAATGAAGGTCGAACACGCTGCGTCAGGCAGCGGTCGAGCCATGGCGGGCGGTGGCGGACGGCCACTTTCGGGAACCCTCGTGGTACATGACCTCTGTTTTTCGAACTTCCTTACGATGGTCCGTCGCAAGCCTGGCTACGTGAACGGTGCTGGAAATCGGCTCGAACCGCGACGGCCGCCAGCAATTTGAAGTTTCCAGCCTGAGATTACCGAAGTTGACCTCGGTCAAAACGCACTCGTGCTTAGCGTTTAAGATGGCCTTGCTCGGCGGGCCATTGCGAGACATCCGCGTGAGTCGGCTCATCTCCACTCGAAGCAATCACGCTCCCGTGTCAGTGCACTCTTTGACGTCTATCGGCGCCGCGCCAGCGTAGGCCAGCCAACATGGCGGTGGACAGATGCAGCACGGCAGCCGTTCTGCCCGATCTCATTGCGGAGGGTGCAGGAAACTCCGTTTCTCTCAAAGGCTCACCGCCATTGCGACGCAACATTGGACACAACTATGAACGATTCACGCTATTCACCGTGGGCCCGCCGATTGCACTGGCTTGTCTTCATTCTTGTGACTGCGGCACTGATCCTGATTTACGCCCATGGCTGGTCACCCAAGGGGTCAACTATTCGTGCGCAATTCAAATGGGCTCACATGCAGTTCGGCATAGTGATCCTGCTGCTGATGCTGGCGCGGGTGATCGTGCGTTGGGGCGCCAGGCGTCCGTCGATCGTGCCGGCGCTGCCAGCGTGGCAGGCGTGGTTCGCCCACCTCGTGCAATATGCGCTGTACCTCTTGCTGTTTGTCGTGCCATTGCTCGGCATCAGCAACCGCTTGTGGTCGCCCGACGCCTGGAATTTCCTGGGCATTTCGTTGCCACATGTGCCCGTGACCGACAAGACATTTTCCGAACAGCTTGAAAATATCCACGGGACGCTGGGTAATGTATTGATGTATCTGGCGGGCGCCCACGCCGCCATCGCGCTTTGGCACCATTTCATGCGGCGCGACAGCACGCTGCGCGGGATGTTGCCGTTCTGGCGCAACGCGGACAGCGCGCCTGAGGATTCAAAGACGAGCGCAGACGCGAAAGACGGGTGACGCGCCGCGCGCCGCGGACGGCTTCACGCTTCATGGCCCCGCGGCCGACTACTTGCCCGGGGTCCAATCTACAAGCTGCGTGACTGCCTGCAGCTGCGCCTGTCGCCATTCCCGCAGGACTCGCAACTGCCCTTGCAGTCGGGCTGGAACCCACACGAGCCGATCGCCACGGTCGTACCCGCGTACCGGGGAGCGCGACTTATCCGCACTGATCGTGGGTTCGGCCAGAGGGACTGCATCAGCTGGGCAGACGCGGCATGAACATCGCGACTCGGAAGGAGCGTTCCCGACGGGCACTTGCGGGCGGCATGCAAGGCAAGCTGGCCGTTACGCCCGGAGAAGTGGTCTCGGTGCACAGAGAATTCAAGTTGGACGCCCATCCAATATTGACCCCTGCGGGTTTCACTGCGGCGAGCTCGGCGATGCCGCCTGGCCGCTCAGCCGGCCACGGGAAACAGCATGCCGACGCCGGTGGTGATGGCCATCGCCAACGCGCCCCAAAACGTGATGCGGATGACACCGGTGCGGATCCTGGCACCACCTGTGCGGGCAGCCAGCCCGCCGAGAATGGCCAGAAAGACCAGCGACGTAATGAAGACCGACCATGACAGCACTGAGGCGGGACTGAGCACCACCACCAGCAGCGGCAGTGCCGCACCCATCGCAAAGCTCAGCGCCGAGGCGAAGGCGGCCTGCAGCGGTCTGGCGCGCAGGTTGTCGGTGATGCCGAGCTCATCGTGGGCATGCGCGTCAAGCGCATCGTGCTTCATCAGCTGGGTCGCGACCTGGGCGGCCAGCGTTTCGTCCAGGCCCCGACCAACATAGATTGCAGCGAGCTCCCTGTGCTCGCCCTCCGCGTCTGTCTTCAGCTCCAGACGCTCCTTCTTCAGCTCGGCTTGTTCGCTGTCCGCTTGCGAATGGACCGAGACGTATTCGCCTGCGGCCATCGACATCGCGCCGGCCATCAGGCCAGCGCTTCCAGCAAGCAGGATCGCCTGCGTCGATGCGTGCGCCGCGGCCACGCCCAGCACCAGGCTGGCGGTGGAGACAATGCCATCGTTGGCGCCAAGTACTGCCGCGCGCAGCCAGCCCATACGGCCGGTGAGATGCTGTTCATGATGGTGGCGACGGTGCATGTTGCGCCTCCCGCGATTCCCGTCGAGGCCGATGATGGCTGACCCGAGCTCCGCATCGTCGGGAGACTACCACCCTGATTGCGCCTGAACCCGGCACGGGCTTGAATGCCTTTGTCGTTCCACGCTCCACAAACATCAGGTTGCCGATGCATCGCCGCGTGTACCGAGTGCTGAACGGAGAAGTCGGCGTACGCATGCCAACGGCCACGAGCGACGCACAAAGCGCATTGCCGACTTGAACGACCGCTGTCAGGCAACCTGGAGAAAGCTGTTGAACAGTTCTGGCCGGTCAGCGACATTGACCCATAGATGGCCTCGCCGACCCGGTTCGGCCGGTCGCGAACGACCGCTCCGCGGCTGTTCGATCGAACGACAGAACAGATCGGCCAGATGGGGCGGATGCACGACAGGGATCGGTGATGAAAGGCTGCACTTGACCATCCGCAAGCTCTCCGAGAAGGTACGGCGTGGTGGACTTCTCCGAGCGTCTCAATCAACGCAAGCTGGTGCAGTGGCCGCTGGCCGGCGCGGCATTTGCGTTTGGCCTGATCCACGGCGCGGACGTGGTGGCCCGACAGTTCGGGTGGCCGACAGGCGTAAGACGCGGGATCACGCTGGCGCGCGTGCGGGGATTTTTCGTGATGCTGGTGCTGGCGTGCGGGACGGGCGTATCCGGCACCGCTACGGATCGGCATCCTGCAGGAATCTTGAAGCGTGGTTTAGAGGCTGAGATGCATGCGCAAGCCGACCACTCGCGCCGGTCCGCGTGCGCGGTTGTAGCCGGGGTTGACGATCCATTGCAGGTCCGGGCCAAGTTGCAGGTAATGCCCGAGCTGCAGGCGGTAGTACGCCTCGATCACCCGCTCGCGACCGTAGTCCAGCGCGCCATCACACAGCAGGAAGCCACAGCCGCCGGCGGCGAGGTAAGCGCGATGCATGCTGGCTAGCCCATTGAGGTCAAACGCGATACCGACGCGGTCCTCGGAGCGCCGCCAGTGCACGCCGGACAGCTGCGCACCCAGGCTCAGCGCGCGGTCGGCCTCGGTGTAGGCAAACGACTGGGTGTGGCCATCGTTCCAGCCCCAGCGGGCGAACAGCCCGGTGTCGCCGTCGTCGGCCAGCGGCAGCTCGGCATTGAGCACATAGCCATGCTTGCGCCGGCCGTAGCGGCCGTCGGCAACGATATCCGGCGTGGCGCCACTGGCGGCGGCGAGCGCCAGCGCCTGCGCGTAATTGCCCATTTTCGCGATGTTGCGGTAGACCAGCAGGCGCAGCGCGAAGCCGTCACTGCCGAACGGGCGCAGCGAAAGCTGCACCTGCTCGGCGCGGGCGCGGCTCAGCGGCCCGGCCAGCGCCTGGCCGTTCGCCTGCAGCGGCATCAGGTACACGCCGTAGCGCAGCGTCCAGTGCGGCTGCACCCATGCGGCAATGAAGCCGTTGGTGTAGCCGCGGGTATCGGCGGCGTAATCGTAGGCCGCGGTATTGATGAAATCCCAGTTCATGAACTGGTGGCGGGTGTCATTGGCATAACGGTTCTTGTCGAAGTCGTCGGCCAGCGCCAGTCGGCCCAGCTTGATCTCGATCCGCTGTGTCGCAAGCTGGCCGGGGAGCTGATCCTGCGCGCGCGCCACCGTCGCGCTGGCCGTGCCCAGGGGCAGACTCCAGTCGAGATAGGCGCGCGCGATGTACGGCCGCTGCTTGCCGCCCGAGCCCGGGCCGGCGCGTACCACATCACCGTTGACGTAGCCGCCCAGGCCAGTGCCCTTGTTGACGCCGCTGCCGGTGAACAGCTCGCCGTCCAGATAGAACGCCAGATGCGCTGGCAGCCGCACGCCGAGGTAAGCCCCGAAAGTGCGCGAGAGCGCCTGGTCACCGGCGGGCGGCAGGCTGAGCGGGCCGGCATACGCGGAGTACAGGGGGTCGAGCCGCTGCGCCACGTAGTTCACCTGCGCATCCAGCAGCTGTGGCAAGAACAGCGGCGGCGGGGCCGTGTCGGCGCGCGCGGCGAGGCTGCTCAGGCCAAGCAGCATAAGTACCAACGGTATCGGTGCAGGAATACGCATCATGCGATCGGCCTTTGGCAAGGACCCGAGCGGCATCGGCCGCTGGCGCCAGTGTGGCGCAGCGGAATGTCGGCGCAAGGTCAACCAGCGGCCACGCGGCTGCGCTTCGCCGGGCAGGCGCACCCGCGCCGCCCGCGGCGGAGCGCGCGAGGACGACTGTACAAAGCTAAGCAGGAGCATGGCTCGTCTCCAGTCCGTGGACCGAAGGCGAGCGGGACGTCAGGAGTGCCCGCCCGCGACCGGTGCGCGGGGTGTATTCACGTTGGGCTTGACCGCAGCAGCAACCGGCGCCAACGGCGCAATCGCTGCGTGGGTACTCGGATAACTGTCCATGTATCTCAGAAGCAGCCAAAAAATACCCGCGGGTGGCCCGCCGGGCGTGCGCACCGTAATGGCAAGAGAGGCCCGCGTCAACGACATTTTCAAACGGCAATCGCTTCGTGTTGCACGGGACGTCGCCGTTCTTTTGGGGTAGTCACCGTGTTGCGAGCCCGACGCCCCTTCAGCTAACTCGGGGGCGTGGCGGTCGCCCAGCTGTCGCATGCCGACCGTTGCCGTCGTTCGTGACCGACCGCTTTGCGGCAGTTCGGTTGAACGACCGGTTGAATCCTCCGCCGGGAGCAGCCTTCCCCGCGTCGCCAACCATGACTTCCGACCTGTGAGCGCCCCGCTGCGAACGAGCCTAAACTGACTCTCTTGCCCCGCCCCTACCCCAGGAAGCTCTCCATGCACCTGCGTCGCGTCCTTGCCGTATTCGCCCTCGGCCTCGCCACTACTCTCAGTGTCCATGCCACGGTTGATCCGTCGTTGTACCAGGGCTTGAGCTGGCGCTCGATCGGGCCGTTCCGCGGTGGCCGGGTGTTGGCGGTGGCGGGGGTGCCGGGTGATGCGCGGCACTTTTATTTCGGCGCGGTGGATGGCGGCGTGTGGGCCACCGTGGACGCGGGGAGAACCTGGCAGCCGATCTTCGACGGCGAACCGGTTGGCTCGATCGGTGCGCTGGCGCTGGCGCCATCGGACCCGAACACGATCTACGTGGGCAGTGGCGAAGCGGACATGCGCTCGGACATCGCCCACGGCAACGGCATGTACAAGAGCACCGACGCCGGCAAGCACTGGTCGCACATCGGACTGGACGACACTCGGCAGATCGGCCAGATATTGGTCGACCCGCGCAACCCGAACACGGTGTTCGTCGCCGCGCTGGGGCATGCCTACGGGCCCAATGCCGAACGCGGCGTGTTCCGTTCCACCGATGGCGGCGCGCACTGGAGCAAGGTGCTGTTCAAGGATGACAACACCGGCGCGATCGACCTCGCGTTCATGCCCGGCGACCCGAACACGATTTACGCCGCGCTGTGGCAGACCCGCCGCCCGCCATGGAGCGTGTACCCGCCCTCGAACGGACCCGGCAGCGGCATGTACGTATCGCATGACGGCGGCAGTCACTGGAGCCAGCTGCAGGGCAACGGCTTTCCCGCACATCCCGGCCGCATCGGCATTGCGGTGGCGCCGAGCCAGCCCGGTCGCGTTTACGCGCTGGTCGATGCGGGTGGTGGCGAGGGCGGCTTGTACCGTTCTGATGATGGCGGCGTGCACTGGAACCATGAGACCGCGGATCAGCGCATCTGGCAGCGCGGCTGGTATTTCTGCCGACTCACGGTGGATCCGAAGAATGCCGACCGCGTCTATGTGATGAACACGTTGGTGTTGCGCTCGGATGATGGCGGCAAGCAGTTCATCGCGCTGAAGGGCGACCCCACCGGCGATGATTTTCACCAGCTGTGGATCGACCCGACCGATGCCAACCGGCAGATCCTCGGTGTCGACCAGGGCACCCTGATCACCTTGAACGGCGGCAAGACCTGGTCAAGCTGGCTGAACCAGCCGACCGCGCAGATCTACCACGTGGCCACCGACAACCAGTTCCCGTACTGGGTCTACGGCGCGCAGCAGGACTCCGGCGCGGTGTCGCTGCCCAGCCGCGGCCACAGCAGCGACGGCATCACCATGGAGCAGTTCCACGAGGTCACTGCCGGCGGTGAGAGCGGCATGATCGCGCCCGACCCGGACGACCATGACATCGTCTACGGCGACAAGGTCGACAAGCTGGACGTGCGCACCAACCAGACCCGCAACGTCGACCCGACCCTGGCCTACCCGGCGGCGCACTATCGCGGCGCGTGGACGCTGCCGCTGACATTCTCCAAACGCGGCGCCAAGACGCTGTACTTTGCCAATCAGCGCCTGTTCCGTACCACCGACGGCGGCGACCACTGGGCCCCGATCAGCCCCGACCTCACCCGCGAGGATGCTGGCACGCCAGCCAATCTCGATGCGCCCACTGCGGCCGACGACAATGATGTGGGCAAGCGGCGCGGCGTGATCTACACCATCGCGCCGTCGCCGTTGAGTGCAAGCGCGTTGTGGGTGGGTACCGATGACGGCCTGGTCTGGCGCACCGATGACAGCGGCACGCACTGGCGGCAGGTCACTCCGAAGGCGCTGACGGCGTGGTCGAAGATCGCCGGCATCGAGCTGTCGCCGTTCGATGCCAACGTGGCCTACCTCGCCGTCGATCGTCATCGCCTCGACGATGACACGCCGTACATCTACCGCACCACCGACGGCGGCGCCAACTGGCAGCGTATCGACCACGGCATTCCGCGCGACAGCTTCGTCAACGTGGTGCGCGCCGATCCGCAGCACAAGGGATTGCTGTATGCCGGCACCGAGCGCGGCATGTACGTGTCGTTCGATGATGGCGCGCAGTGGCAGTCGCTGCAGCAGAACCTGCCGATGACCTCGGTGCGCGACATCGCCATCCATGGGGACGACCTGGTGCTGGCGACTCACGGCCGCGGCTTCTGGATCATGGACGACGGCAGTGCTTTGCGGCAGGTCGCCGACGTGCACGCCAATTCAACCGTGCTGTTCAGACCGGCGCAGGCATTCCGCGTGCGCGCGGCAGGCTTCACCGGCACGCCGCTACCCAAGGACGAGCCTGCCGCAGCCAACCCGTCCGACGGCGCCTATATCGATTATGCCTTGCCGAACTCGGTGAAGGGGCCGGTGACGCTGGACGTGCTCGATGCGCAAGGCCACATCGTGCGCAGCTACAGCAGCAACGACAAGCCACCGAGGCTGGACCCGGCCAAGCTCCCGTTTGCGCCTGAATGGGTGCCGCAGCCGATCCGGCTGACGACCGCGCCCGGCATGCACCGCTTCGTATGGGATCTGCACTACGGCGCGCCGGTTGGCGTCGAATCCGAAAGCGGCGCGGCGGAAGGTGTATGGGCGCCGCCCGGGTCGTATCGCGTGGCATTGCATGTGGACGGCAACAGCTACCGCCAGCCATTGCAATTGTTGCCCGACCCGCGCGTGAACGTTTCAGTCGCCGCCATGCAGCGCGAGTTCTTGCTTGCGCGCAAGGTCGAGGACGCGCAAGTGCGCACCGCCGCTGCCAATGTCGAAGCGCACAAGCTGCTCAAGGCGCTGGACGCCCGCTTGCCGCAAACGGACGCCCCGGCACATGCGCAGATCGAGGCGCTGATGGCGAAGGCGCAGGAGCTGTCCGGCGTCGTGCTGCATCCCGATCCACGCAACAGCATGGGCACCCCGCCGAAGAGCACCGACAGCCTGCGCGCGCTGTCGATGAACCTGGCCAAGCTTGAGCGGGCCGTCGACGGTGCCGACGCGGATCCGGGTACGGACGCCCAGTCCGCCTGGGCCACGCTGTCGCAGACGCTGGACAGCACGCTTGCCCGCTGGAATCAGTTGCAGCAGGCCGAGCTGAGCAAACTCAATGACGCACTCAAGGCGAACGGAAAGCAACCCGTCACGCTCTGACCTCGACACACCTTGCAGGCCACGGCTGCAGGGTGTGCGACGCCAACCACCGGTGCGGGCACGGCGTCTTGCGAACGCAGCAGTGTCGAGATATTTGCCGATGCATGGGCTACATCACTCTTTGCGCCGTTGAATTCGCGCATGCTTTCACCCGCAAGTTTGCACACCTTCAAAACAAACCGGGAACTTGATGATCGAGCTGGAAATCCAGGCCCTGTCCGAGCGACGGCAGGGCCTGTTGGTCGAGATCGGCCACTTTGTCATCGCAAGCGGTTTCACCTTGCAGCGGCAACGGCTGATCCAGGATCCGCACGGTGTTTTGCTGACGATGGTGGTCCGCGGACCTGCCCGCAAGATGCGCGCGCTGCAAGCAGCGCTGGACGCAGACGAACGCATCATCAGTTTCCAACTCGCGCCTTTTGTGGAGGGTGAGCAAAAGCCTCACTTCGCCGCCTCGCGCACGATACCGAACTATGTTCCGGCGGCCATCCCGGAACCGGAACCCCGGCCGCAACCCGTCGGCGGGGCCAAAACGATGGCCACGCCGAATAC
>JBDTKM010000221.1:0-4590 GCA_039935315.1 Rhodanobacter sp.
GGTTCCACGCTCTTGCGCTCACCCGGCAACAGCAGCCCCTTGATATACCAACGCGCTGGCTGCTCGCGATCGGCATGCATCAGCGCTCCAACCATCGTGTCACAGTACGCTTCAAACCGCGTTTCCACACCCAGGCTCATGGCAAACCTCATCAAGTCCCTCAGGAGGTTCCTATAATGCCTTATTTTGTAACACAGTCGTACTAGCCAACGACATCAAAGGCGCAGGCGCCAAGGTCGGCGTCACCTGCCTTTCCCCGGCGTTTTCCCCCACCCGGATCGCCGAAGCGCAGCGCAACCGGCCAGCCGAGCTTGCCGATACGGTAGCGGACAGTCCTGCGCTGCGACGCCATGAGAAACGGTTGCGTCATGCCATTGCCCAGCGGCTGATTTCTGCGGCGCAGGCGGCGGAGATGGCGCTGCAGGCGGTGGAGGCCGATCGCTTCCATGTGCTTCCACAGCAGAACGTAAAGCACTTGATTCTGGAACGGGCGCAGGCCGCCCAGCTGGAGACCACGGCTTTTGATCCTGTGCCGGAGCGCTGATGCGAGTGCGCAGCACATTCGCCCTTTGCGCGAGCAGCGTGCCGGCGCGCCGGTGCCGATCGGCGCCAGCGTCATGGGCGTCGGTGTAGGTGGTCCGAGTGTACGCGGAGATGCGAAAGCAAGTGCTGGAAACGTCAATCGGAGGGGCTCGCATAAAGCAGATTTGCGTGCATCGGAGGAGGGTGATCGTCTTGCCGGATGCGTCACGCGCATGCAGCCCCCGGGCGCTGCGCATCCTCGGCATGCCCGGGTTTACCGCGTGCATGGAACTGCTGGATATCGGTCAGCCCAGGACCGGTGACACGGTGGTGGCCGCCGCCTCCGGCGCGGTCGGCTCCGTGGTTGGGCAGATCGCCAAGCGCAAGGGTTGTCGCATCGTCGGGATCGCTGCTGGTCAAGAGAAATGCAGTTATGTGACTGGCGAACTGGGTCTCGATGCCTGCCTCGATCATCACCATGAGCATCTGGACGAATGCTTGAAAGACGCCTGTCCGAACGGGATTGACGTGTATTTTGCAAGCGCCGGTGACAAGGTTTTTGACGCGGTACTGCCGCTACTCAACACCAAAGCGCGTGTTCTGCAGTGCGGTCTGGTGGCGCAGTACAACTGCTACCAGGCTGCCGCCTGAACCGGACCGTCTTTCGCTGCTCACCGCCACCTTGCTCAAGCGCCGCATTCGGATGCAGGGCTTCATCATCTTTGACGATTACGGCGACCGTTATCCTGAATTTCTGACCGCCGTGCAGCACTGGATGGCCGAGAACAAGCTGCGCTACCGCGCGGATGTGGTGGATGGCCTCGAACATGCATCGGCAGCATTCATCGGCATGCTTGCGCCACTCTGTCCGACCAATCGGATGACCTGTGCGCGCGAGTGCGCCGGTCAACGTGGGTGCGAAAGCTCGCACGGGCCGCTTGTTGGCATGGTTGGGGCGGCGGACACGGACTGGCGCAACGTGGCCGCCGCCGGGCCATGGCACCAAGCCTGGACCTGTGCCCAGACGGCTGCCGCCGCGTTGCTCTCAATCGGAACGCGCACCTCCGCTGGCAAGGATAGCCAGCGGGCATGCAGCGTTACGATCACTCTCCAGAAATGATCGTTCAGGCTTACGTGCCGGAAATGTGGCAGGCGGCCACGTTCGATCCCAAGCGGATTGACACCGAAAGCGGATTGACACCGAATTCGGCTGGGCGCAGCAGCTCGGCATGACCTTGAAATCTACTTGAAAGGCGTTGTCGGGAGCTTCGCGGCTGTCGGGAGCTTCGCGGACGCTGACCGCATCCGCGCTTGGGAAGTTTGGAACGAAGCGGATGACTCTGCTGGCGGGGACTATCAGCCGAAAGAGCACGAGGACAAATTCCGGCATGTCGTCGAGCGGCCGCCGCAGGACTTTCCATGGGCGCGCAGGGCGCATACCGATCAGCTGATCTCCGGCCGCATGTGGCATGACGACGACCGGGCTTTGTGCTTGGCAAGACCCAGACCAGCCTGCCGCAAAATTCCTGGCAGCGTTCCTGCACTCTGCAAGCTCCCAGTAGCTGTTTTCACGATCTACTGTATCCCGACAGAAAGCTCTGTCGGGAACGCGAGGCGCAGCTTATCCATATGCTCATCCATGCACCGAAGAAGGCCGCACCGGCTGAGGGTGCACGACAAAACAGTACGTTCGTGAGAGAGGGCCGAGCTTTTCCCAGTGTCCCAGCGCGCTTTGGATGCGCCTGATTTTCTGACGCTGCGTCGCAGCATGACAAGTGTGGTCATCTGCAGCATTCTCGCGAATATTGTAGTGAAAGCGTAGTTTAATACGTATTCCGGGATCGGACTTCGGGCCCACTTGTCGGGTTCCAATAATCTGGACTGTCAGCTGGCTTTTTCGGCGTGATTGACCAGTTGGCGTAGCCCGAATGGCCAGGAATTGACGCTGTTCAAAGTGGGGTGTGGCCGGGACTGGCAGTCACACTTTCCGATGCTCGATCGAGGAGCGTGAGCTCTTTTTTTGTAGATCATATTTAGATCGATTGAAATTAACATGTCAGCCGCGTGTTAAGTCCTTACTTTTGGCCAACGGAGTCACGGTTATGAGGCGGCAAATGAAATTTTCTTCACACCGCTCGGCTATCGCGATAGCGCTGGCTGCGATCCTCTCAGGTAGCGTCTACGCCCAGTCCACCACCGGGACCATTGCCGGGCAAGCACCGGTCGCTGCTGGCGAAACCATCTTGATCGAAGGCAGCAACGGTCTTGTCCGGGAAGTGCCCGTCACAGAAAGTGGCAGGTATAGCGTGGGGTCGCTGCCGCTCGCTAACTACACCGTCTCCTTGCGCCAGAATGGCAAGACCATCAACGTGCGAGACAACGTCACGTTGCGTGTGGGCCTGGCTACAAACGTGTCGTTTTCCTCGGCCACGGCCGCTCCCGGCAGCCCGTTGCCGGCCGACGCCAAACTGCTCGGTGCCGTCTTGGTAAACGCCAATTCGGTGCCGCACATCGACGTTACGTCAACCGGTTCCAGCACCATCTTCACGGCGGACGAGATGGCCAAGCTGCCGCTCGCGCGGACCGCCGAGGCAGTAGCGTTGTTGGCTCCAGGCGCGTTGCCCGCAAGCAATTACTTCAAGGGCACCACGGGCAATCCCCTGGTTTCGTTCAGTGGTTCGGCGCCTACCGAAAACGCGTATTACATAAACGGATTCAACACGACTGATCCCTTGAGCGGATTTGGCGGCATCACGTTGCCCTACGGTGCGGTCGAGCAGGAGGAGGTATTGAATGGTGGCTACTCGGCGGCCTACGGCCGCTCCGACGGGGGCGTGATCAGCCAAGTTGGCAAACGCGGTACCAGCGAGTGGCATTTCGGCGCCCAGGTGCTGTGGCAACCAGCCTTCGCGCAGGAGGACCAGCGGAACATCTATTACGCCCAGGCTGCCAAGGCGGGCAACATTTTTCAGCGCAATGACCAAGACAAGTCGTGGGCGACCACGGTGGACGCCTATGCGGGTGGGCCGCTGATCAAAGACCGTCTGTACGTCTTCGCTGCGGCCGAAGCAGAACGAGAAGAAGGCAACGCAATCAGCGACATGTCGTCGACTCCCGCCAACAACAGATACACGTACAAGAACCCCAAGGGCTACTTGAAGGTTGACTGGAATATCAACGACGCCAATATCCTGGAGCTTACCGATGTCTCACAGACGCATCGCACTGACGGCTCGAGTTATGCCTACGATTACAACAATGGCGCCACCGGAGCATTCGTCAACAAAAACACCACTAACAAGACCACCGCAAAGATCTACGTAGCCAAGTTCACCAGCTACATCACAGACAGCCTGACGCTGAATGCGATGTACGGCAAGTCTCGCATGGGCTATTACACTCAAGTCCCACCCTCCGGTGTAGATGGCCCCATTATCCGCGGTTTAGACGAGCAGAACCCGGCATATACCGGAGGACAGCCCCGCACCAATGGTCAGACCATCGACGTGGTCAACAATCCCAGTCACCGCGCCACCAACGCCAACCTGCGGCTGGACCTTACCTACGAGGTCGGAACGCACTCGATCACTGCAGGCGTCGACAACCAGGACTCTCACGATATTGACGACGGCGCAACCATAGGCAGCGGCTACGAGCTGTGGTACGGCAAGGGCGATCCGAACACCGACATCAGCGAATCGCCTTTCGTCGATGCTCCTGGCAAGTATCCCGGCGGTGGGGAAGGGTACTTTGGCTATGATCGCAATTACTCCAACTCGGCGTCGGTTCGCGTGAAGCAGCGTGCGGAATACGTCGAAGACCACTGGCAGGTTGCCGACCACTTGATGTTGCAGTTGGGTATTCGCAACGACCAGTTCACCAACTACAACCCCTCTGGGGTGCCCTATCTGCGCCTCACCAAGCCGCAGTGGGCACCCCGTCTTGGTTTTTCCTGGGACGTGAATGGCGATTCGACCCTGAAGATCTATGGCGCTGCCGGACGCTACTTTCTCGCCATGCCAGCCAGCGTCGCGCTGCGCACGGCAGCTGGTTCGATCGCGACGAATC
>JBDTKM010000222.1:0-7739 GCA_039935315.1 Rhodanobacter sp.
GTATAGGGTTCGCGGTGTGTTGTGGCCGGATGCGCGGGTGCTGGGAGTCCAGGGGCGGCTGTTGGGGCGGCCGGGATCGAGTGCGAAAGGTGGGTGTCGAGGAGATGGCTGTGCGCGTGCACGCAGGGGGCGTGCCCGTTGCCTGAGCTATGGCATGGCGACGCACGGCGAGGGTGAAGGACTAGATGCATGGTGGTCCGCGTGCTGAGCTCGCCGACGCGGGCAACGGCAGCAGGGCCTCGATGGCGACGAAGTGGCCTTTGCCGCAATGGGCACAGGCGGTTGCGTCGATGTGCGCGACCCGCTGCATGAACTGGGCGACGGACTCGATGACGACCGGATCGGGCGGTGGCGCCGCCAAGGCTTGGCGTGCCGCGGCCAGACGCTGCGCCTTGTGCCTGGCCGCCAGCAAACCGTAGTGACGGATCCGCTTGAACCCGCTGGGCAGCACGTGCAGCAGGAAGCGCGCGATGAATGCCACGCCGTCCAGCCGGACGCTGCGTTTGCTGCCGGTCGTCGGATCGGCGCGCACCCGAAAGACCACCTCGTGGCGATCGATCGCCACGAGGCGTTCATTGGAGATCGCGACCCGGTGGGTGTAGCGGGCCAAGTACGCCAGTACCTGCTCGGGTCCGCCCAGCGGCTGCTTGGCATAGACCACCCACGCGTGCTTGTGCAGGCGTGCCCGCAGCGCATGCCACGGAGCATCGGCGAGCGCAGCCACATCGTGCAGCGTGGTGGCCCGCGCGCGCGCCAGGGCCGCCACGAACTTGCCGCGGAACACCCGCGACAGCGCGCGTACCGGAAACAGGAACCCGCGCCGGGCCGCGATCCATTGGCCATCCGTCGCCAGCGCGCCACCGGCAACGAGGGCATGCAGATGCACGTGCCGGCCCAAGTCCTGTTTCCAGGTGTGCAGGATCAGCGAAAATGCCGGAGTACCGCCCAGCCAGCGCGGGTTGGCGGCAAACTCGGTCACGGTGGCCGACACCGCCGCGAACAGCACTTCATAGATCGCGCGCGGCTGCTGCCCGATCAGCCGGTTCAAATCGTGCGGCAGGGTGAACACCAGGTGGAAGTACGGTACCGGCAACAGTTCGCGTTGGCGCTGCGCAAGCCAGGCTTCCTTGGCGCGGGTCTGGCACAGCGGACAATGGCGGTTGCGGCAGGAGTGATACACCCGACGCATCGACCCGCAGGTGTCGCAGGCCTCCAGGTGACCGCCGAGCGCGGCCGTGCGGCAGGCGACGAGCGCACGCCAGACCTTGGCCCGGGGTGCCGATAGCGCATGCGTGGCCCGATAGGCCGGACCAAAGCGCCGCAGGATATCGGCCACCCCCAGGTGATGGGCGGTCGCGTCCATGTCACCTGCCGTGCTAGGTCGTCAGACGGAAAGGGTGGCAGGCACAATTCAAGGCATCACGTTCAAATTGTCCTTGACACACTTCCTCTCGAAGTGAGGTGATTTTGACCCGCTTACTTCTTGGGAGCGTCCGCGCGAACAGGGTAGAAGCCTGCCAACACAGTGCTTTCTTAGAGGAAGAAGTCCGGGTTCGCCGCAAAGGCCGCCTCCGTCAGGAACGACCCTAGGCAGCGATAGGCTTCGAACTGCGATTCATCGAACCACTGATCCAAGGTCGTCTGCTGCGGAAACGTCTCGTCACCTCGGGCATAGTTGTAGATATCGGCCGGTTCGAGCCTCTGCCTGCACAGTGTGGGTTTGATAAGCAAAATCTTGCCTGTCGCGGGCTCGGGATCTCTCGCGTACGTCACTGTTCCGCTGAGGAAGCCTGCGTTGCTGCGACCGCTCTTCAGTGCGTATAGATCGTTGAGGTTCAGGTCAATCACGGCACCGAAATCCACACGCACTTTGCGGATCAAGTTGCCCAGATCTTCGAAGGCGCGAGCGGGATCGGCACCTGCATCGACCATCACGATATGTGAGCAGCGCCGGTGCACCAGGTCGTAAACAGCCGTATTCTCGAAGTGCCCGCCGTCGGAAAGGTAGACAAAGCTCCTTTGCTCGTTGGTGTTGCCGCTGGCTTCCGCGAGCAGCCATGCCAGGTTTGAGCGTGGACTGGCTCGCCGCCAGTCTTTCTTGGCGGGGTTCGGGCACCAACGGCCCAGCCGGATATTGAAAAACGTCATGAGCATCGCCAATGCCGGTTGCGTGTTGGCACCCATGTTCGGACTTACCGCGGCACCAGAGGTCGCCATGGCCATCCCAACCGTGAATCCGGTGCGCTCCCCGTTATCGATGTTGGCCGGCAGATTGTTTGGGCCAGCGGTGCGATAGCTGCTGCGGTCACTGCGCGATGCGTTGTCCGCATACAACGCCGTGGGACGAAAAGCCTCCTCCGGCGCTGCAGTAATCCCTTGAGCGGACGGCGCGGAGAACAGCGGCTTGTTGCCACTGGATGGCGCCAGCTGGTAACCGCAAAATGTTGGTGTAAGGACGAACAGAGCTGCTTTTCTCTCTTGCCACGCCAACTCCGACCCGTGAACGAGATTCAGCGCCGTGTTGAAGATCGGAAATGGGCGCTGCGGTTCCGCTATCAACGGAGCATCTTTGGCCGGTGCGCCCGGGCCGGATGGGGCGTCAGCAGGTGCTGGGGTGACGGGTCCCAGAGGAGCCAGCTTGGCCAAGGCGATGTCGTCGTTGGGATCAAAACCGGTGAACAAGTTCGGCTGGCGTGCGTAATTGGACGCCCCCAGATAGCATCGGATGAGCCGATTCTTGTACATGTCATGCAGCGAGAAGCGATTGATGTCAACGCGCCAACCAAGCACAAGGGCCGTGACGGCGCTCGCGAGAAAGACCACCCATACGGCAGGGAGAACGTGCAAACCGGCGACGGTTGTGGGGCACGTCGAGCTGTGCGTGGTGGACCAGCAAAGCCAATTGGTCACATCGACGAAACCATTGGCCCCCGGAGCGATCGCGGTGATTTTCTGCAAAAGCGCAAATGCCCCGCAAGCGATCGCGACCACCAGCACCACGAGAACTACGGTGGCCAGACCGGCGGCGACGATGGCCCGTTTCGGGAGGATCTTTCCTGAGCTGGTAGTTCCGGAAAGCGAGCGAACAAGCCCGATGACGGTCGCAAGCGAAGCGAGCCAGCCGGCGGCAATCATCTGACTCGACCAATTGCTGATGTCCGCGATCCAGCCGGGCAGATACATCGGCACATACATGGCGAGCGCGCACCATGCGATCCAGACCGCGCCCATCGTTATCGACGCTCCACCTACGCGACTCCACCATTCGCGGTACATCTCGGGATAGTCGCGCCCCATCAATCCAATCCACAACGTAACGCTGATCGCAAGGACGCCGACCAACAACGGCGCGCCGAAAGTCAGCATCAATTCGGCGTTCTTGACCGGAACTGGAACCTGCTTCCACGCATGATGCAAACCCGCCAGCATCAGGAAACCGGCCGCCACGGTGACGGCCGTTGCTGGCGCGTAAACCCTGAACCGAAAGGGGCTCACGAGAGGCGGTGATGACGCGGCAAAACCCAACCGCCTGAACGCTATCTGCATCGCTGCCATGATCCCCACGATCAGAACGATGATCACCAAACACATCCGTCCCCATGACGTGCTCGCATCGACGGATGCCAGATAGGCTCCGCCAAACAGCGCGGCGAGGAAGCCGGGCACGATTACCAACGAATAGACCAGCACCGGTCGCGTAACGCCCGGCCAGCGTCGGCGCGAGACGGGCGAGAGCTGAATGCAACTGGCGACCAATGCGAGAGAGCCAAAGACCGCCATGCCGTCGCGCGCTACCGATGGATCTGCGAGCAGCGATTGAACGGGAAGAATGAAAAAGAGCGGCACCATCACCATGGTCGTCACGAACGCAATCAATATGGTCATGTTGAGCGCCACGTTGCGAAGATAGGTTGCGGCAACCGTCAATGCATCCAGGCTCAGTGCGCCGACACGCGGGGTCAAATAGTTGCTGTAGCGACGTAGCCACTGGACTTCGGCTGGCTCGATTTGGTTGTTCTCCGGGCAACGCTTGAGCTGGTCCCAAACGTAAGCCGGCGACCGGCTACGATGTATCCATGCGGACAAAAATGCCCCCATGTAGCCACCGCCGGATACCGTGGACAGGAAGTCAATTTCCTTCAACGTGTCGCGCATCGCCAGACGCTGAAGCACACCCAGACTGAAGGTGGCGCTGCGAATACCGCCGCCTGACAACGCCAAGCCAATGCGCTTGTCGCCGACCGCTTTCTGCTCGGGCTTTTTGTTCAAATCCTGACTTGGCGACGGTTCACGTGACAGGTCGCCCGTGAGTGGCATTTCCTCCGCGGGCGCCAGGGTCGCGGTACCTGACACGATCGAATCGTTCGGGGACGCGGTGCGCGGCGCAGGTTTGGCGCTATGACGGCCAACGATGGTCGCTGCCCTTGGCGATTCGCCCAACGACGCATCCGGGGCCGCTGGGGGCTTCTCGCGCGGCGCTCGTTTGTTGGCAAGCGCCAGCGCATCGGCGTCATACACCGCTTCGGCGGTTTGGAAGTGCTGATCGGACATGACGATTCCCTCGCGGTCATCTCAACAACTCAAGACACTGAGGCCATGCAAGGTGGAATTAAGGTGTGGCCTTGCCGACGATGCAGGGAGTGTCGGGTGTGGCCATCACGCTGGAAAAGTCGAGCATGGCCGCATAGCAATACGCATGGTGATTGCACGCGATGTCGTTCTTGATGACGGCTTGAGCGTCCGCAGCTTTGATCCAGCGGGTTTGCGGGAACGATTGAAAGCTGATGGGCAGAGGCAATGAGGGCGGCACATGGGGCACAAGGTCGCGCATGTAGTTGTAAACGCAATATGCATCGACTGTGTCATCTACCCGCTGGACGAAATCCCGACCGCCTGCGCGCGGACACGCAAACAGACTGCCCTCCACGCGATACGAGCGGTCGGGTACGGTGGCAAGATCCAGCATCAAATAGGAAGCCAAGGCTGCACCCAGGCTGTGGCCAATCACCGTTATTGTCGTGCCCGCGGGCAATGACCCGGCAACCGCCGCTGCCGCGGGCACTTGCGGCTGGACAGCGGCCGCAGCGTTCAACGGTACGTAAGTCATGGAGCCGTAGATCGAATCGAAACCTTGTTCGACCCATCCAATATTGGGACGGTCGATCAGCAATCCCTCGATGTTCTCCAGCCATTCCACCGGGACTTCCGTGCCGCGGACGACGGCGATCATGTTCGTCGCATCGTTTTTGTTGACAGCGACGAAGCCGTAATAGGCGGCATCGCCGAGCTGAAGCTTTTGCCCACCGAACAACGCGTTCTTGGCGATCAAATGGCCATTCAGCGTCCACTGGGCCGCGCATCGTGGATCGAGAAGCGGCGCGAGACCGGGCTCCTGGCTACCCAACATGTCTTCCGCATATAGCGCGAGCAACGCGCGTTTCGCAGCAACCGGATCGCTGATCATGGCCGTCCTCCGTGAACAGAATTGGCATAACGAACGGGAGAACTCTGTCGTGGATTTCCCGAACCATGTTCGAGTTTCCGTGGCAGTTTTATGGCTGAAACAACTGGCGGGCAAACACCTCACACATCAGGATTATTGCGGCAGCGCATCAAATCAACCGTGTGAGCCAAGTGGCGTACTCTACGGCCGAGTGATTGACGGGCGCAACCGGGGTTTAGGGAATCAGCGCCCGCAACAAGGTCGCGGGCAATCTGACTGATCACGATCACGTGGTGCCACAGAATGGGCGGCGGTCCAGACAGGTAAACCGGTACCGCGACATGAAGACGAGCGGCCTGGCGCGATGTGGTCGATTTCCACGGTGCATCCGAACTGGCGACGAACCGTGCGCAGATCAAGCGACTCATTAACGGCGTGAGGCAACCGAGCACTATCGATCGGCCGATAGCTCGTCGCCTTGCCCTGGTCTTGCGTCAGCTAACCGGGTCAGACCCGCCAGAGGCCACGGTTTCCTCGCGTTGCCATGCTATCGGTTGGAATGGACTGTCTTTCCTTTTCCTCCAAAAAATATGGGACGTCCAACCAAGTGATGCAGCGAGCCGGGCCTCGTTGATGACCAGCGTCCCGAAAGCGGACAGTGCTCACTGGCTCCTCAGGATCGCAAGGAGACTTGCGTCACTCGTCAACAGCACCTTCCCCCGCCACCCTTGTACCGCGCCTCCTGCCGCTCCCGAAAGAACTCCTTGTAGCTGGGCACCTTGTGCTCCGGATGATGCTCGCGCAGGTGCTTCACGTAGACGTCGTAGTCGGGTATGCCACAGCAAAGCCGGGCAGTTTGCACCGCCCATTTGCGCACCGACTGGAAAGTGGCGTTCATCGCATCTTCCTCAGCCGGCCACGCCGCCTGCCACGCTGCTCAGCGCCACGTACGGTTCTTCGTGCGCGGTCGGGTGGTTGGTCTGCCAGGCCTTGATCAAGGCGCGCAGGCAGAACAGCACCATGGCCACGATCAGCGCCATGAACAGGCCGGTGAGCGCCATGTCGACGTAGTTGTTGGTGACGATCTGCTGCATCGTGGCGGGGGTCTTGGCCGGGGCCAGCAGCTGGCCTTGCTGCAGGGCAGATGAGTATTTGTTGGCGGCGGCGGTGAAGCTGATCGGGCCGACCAGCTTCTCGTAGCCGGCCGTCATCGTGCAGATGATCAGCCACAACGCCGGGATGCCGGGCACCCACACGTAGCGTTCGCGCTTGAGCTTGACCACCACCACGGTGGCCAGCATCAGCGCGATGGCGGCCAGCATCTGGTTGGCAATGCCGAACAGCGGCCACAGCGTGTTGATGCCACCCAGCGGATCGACCGCGCCCTGGTACAGGAAGTAGCCCCACAGGAACACGCAGATGGCGGTGGCCAGCAGGTTGCCGGTCCACGAGTTGGTTTCCTGCAATGGCTTGTGGATCAGGCCGGCGATCTCCTGAATCATGAAGCGGCCCACGCGGGTGCCGGCATCCACCGTGGTCAGGATGAACAGCGCTTCGAACAGGATGGCGTAGTGGTACCAGAACGCCGTCATGCCGGCGCCGGGCAGGATGTGGTGCAGCAGCTGGGCCATGCCCACGGCCAGTGTGGGCGCACCGCCAGCGCGGCTCAGGATGCTGTTCTCGCCGATGTTGCGGGCGGTCTCGATCAGCTCGTTCGGGGTCACCACGAAGCCCCATTGGCTGATCGTGGTGGCAGCCTGCTCGACGGTGGTGCCGATGATCGCGCTGGGCGAGTTCATCGCGAAGTACACGCCCGGATGCAGGTAGGTGGCTGCGATCAACGCCATGATCGCCACGAACGCCTCCATCAGCATGCCGCCGTAGCCGATCATGCGCGCCTGGCCTTCGTTGGCGAGCAGCTTGGGCGTGGTGCCGGAGGCGATGATCGAGTGCCAGCCGGAGACCGCGCCGCAGGCGATGGTGATGAACAGGAACGGGAACAGGTTGCCGGCGAACACCGGGCCGCTGCCGTCGATGAAGCGGGTCACCGCGGGCATCTGCAGGGTTGGCGCGGCGATGAAAATGGCCAGCGCCAGCAGCGCGATGGTGCCGATCTTGAGGAAGGTGCTGAGGTAATCGCGCGGCGCCAGCAGCAGCCACACCGGCAGCACCGAGGCGCAGAAACCGTAGGCGATCAGCAGCCACGCCAGCGCCTTGGCGTCGAAGTCGAACAGCGGCGCCAGGGTGGCCGAGTCGGCCACGATTCTGCCGAACCAGATCGAAGCCAGCAGAAGAA
>JBDTKM010000223.1:0-21291 GCA_039935315.1 Rhodanobacter sp.
TTCCGTTTGCCTGCGCTGTTGCTGCGTGGTTTTGCCTCACCCGCATGGCGGGGAAGGCGCTGAAGGCGGAACCGGCGCCCCTTTCCTGCCCTTGGTCGGCAGGGTGGCAAACACCCCGGTCAGCCCACCGTGCAGCCTGCACGCGCAACCTCGGTGCGGCTCGCCGTCAGGACAGCTGGCGCTGAAAATATCGGCAATCCTGCCGCTGTTTCCGCGTTTTGCCGAGCAAGACCACCCGCGCCTGGCCGAAACGGCCGCTCAAGCCTGGCGCGAGTCCATGTGTTCGATGAACCAAAGCCCCGCGAACAATTTCGGGTCGATCGAGTAACCGTCGGCGGCGCGCGCGAACAACCACGCGCCAGCCTCGCTGCGGGGTACTTCGTGGACCAGGATATTCTCGCTCTCATCACCACCGCCGGGGCCGACTTGTTCGAGGCCCCAGGCGCGCACGAAGGTGATCATCTCCGTGCTCATGCCGGAGGAAGACGGGCCGCAATGAACGAACTCCACGCGCTGGCAGCGATAGCCGGTCTCTTCCTCCAGCTCGCGCTGGGCCGCCATCAGCGCGTTTTCGTCGCTCTGCTCGGCCAGGTCGCCGATCAGTCCGGCCGGCATTTCGATCGTGTTCTGCAGGATCGACACCCGGTATTGCTCGACGAACAGCACCTTGTCCGCCGGCGTGACGGCCAGGATGATCACCGCCCCGCTGGGGTTGTTGCGCTCGGCGTACTCCCAGCGGCCACGCTTGCGCAGGCTGAGCCAGCGCCCTTCAAACAAGGTTTCGGCAGGCGCGCGGGCATCGGCGGGAATGCGATTGGCGGGGTCGTTCATGGCTGGCTTCAGATCAGGATGGTGAAAGGTGATGTTGACCGCTCCGACGCGACCGGACAACCCACAGACGCTCAGCGCAGCAGCGCGTGCAGGCGGCTGCGGGTGAACGGGCCAAACTGCAGTTGTTCGCACAGGGCGTCGAGCTGTTCGGTCGGTCGGTGCTGGCGCTCCAGGCTTTCCACGCGGCTGGCACCGGGTGCGTCCAGCGCGATCCGGGTCAGCCGCCGGCACAGTCGGGCCTGTTCGGCATGCTGACGCAATTTCACCGCGCAGCTGGCCGCGCCACGCATGCGCAGGAACGCCACTTCGTCGATGCGCTCAAGCAACGCATCCAGGCTGCCGAAATGGCTGAGCAGGGCCGCGGCGGTCTTCGCGCCGATCCCGGGTACGCCGGGGATGTTGTCCACCGAATCGCCGCACAAGGCCAGATAGTCGGCGATCTGGTGTGGATGCACGCCCAGCTTGGCGAACACGCCAGCCGGGCCCCAGCGCAAGCCGCGCGCGTAATCCCACTGCTCGTCGTGTTCGCCCAGCAATTGGCCGAAATCCTTGTCCGCCGACACGATCACACTGCGCCAGCCCAGCGCGCGCAGGTTCCACACGGTGCTGCCGATCAGGTCGTCCGCTTCGTAGCGGTGGTCGATCATCAAATGCACGCCGAGCGCCTCGGTGATCGCGCGGCATTGCACGAATTGCCGCTCGAGGTCCGGCGGCGGCAGTTCGCGGTTGGCCTTGTAGGCAGGGTAGATCGCGTTGCGGAACGAGCTGGTCAGCGAGGCGTCGAACGCCACCGCGATGTGTTCGGGTTGCGCGCGTTCAAGCAGCTCGCACAGGAAGCGGGCATAGCCGTGCACCGCATTGACCGGATGACCGTCGCGGTCGAAGAACTCGTTGGGCATCGAGTGCCAGGCGCGGAATACGTACAGGCTGCCGTCGACCAGATGCGCGGCCGGGCCTGCATTGACGGCGGCATTCACGGCGTCCACGTTTCGAGCACGTCGGCCAGCGCCGGGCGATCGCGGTCGGGTATCTCGATCTGCGGTGTGCCAATGTGCACGAAGCCCACCACGTGTTCGTTTCCGGCCAACCCGAGCACCGCCGCCGCCCCACGATCGTAGGCGGCCCAGCCGGTCAGCCATTGCGCGCCATAGCCCAGCGCATGGGCGCCCAGCAGCAGGTTGTTGGCAACACTGCCGGCGCAGAGTTTTTGCTCGATCTCGGGCACGCTGCTGTCGCTGTCGATGCATGCGATGACGGCGATCACCAGCGGTGCAAACGTGTAGCGCCGGCGTTCCTTTTCCAGCTTGGCTCCCGCCATTTCAGGGTTGTTCTGCGTGGCGATCCTCGCCAGTCGTTCGCCGAACTGCAGCTTGGCATCACGGCGCAGCAGGATCAGCCTGAACGGCACCAGCTTGCCGTGGTCGGGCACCCGGATTGCCGCTTCCAGCAGTGCCTGCAGGCTGGCCTCGTCGGGGCCTGGCTCGCCGAGCTGGCGCGAGGGCACCGAACGACGTTGCTGGAGCAGGGCAAGAAGGTCAGGCATGAATCAGCTCGCGGGGTGAGGGGTGCCCATGCTAGCTGGCGTGCTGCGCACGCGCGAACTTCAGTTTGCCGGCGGCAGTTTGAACGAGTCAGGCAGCAGCTCGGCCACCGTGGTCTGGCGGGTGCTGCCGCCGAGGTTGGACAACAGCACCGGCATCGTCTCGTCGCACAGTTCGGCCATCACTTGACGACAGGCGCCGCACGGGCTGGCTGGCTGCGGCATGTCGGCGATCACCGCCAGTGCCAGGAAATCGCCACGGCGACAACCGGCGGCGACGGCGCTGAACAAAGCGGTGCGCTCGGCGCAGTTGCACAGGCCGTAGGCGGCGTTTTCCACGTTGCAACCACCAAACCTGCGGCCGTCGCGGGTGAGCACCGCGGCCCCGACGTGGAACTGTGAATAGGGGGCGTAGGCCTGCTCGCGCGCCTGCCGCGCCAGGGCCAGCAGATCGTTCAGTACAGCGGTGGTTGCTGGCATCGTGGACTCCGGCGATGGCCTCGGTGGCGCATCACAGCGCGGGCCGGCGGGCCAGCTTACTCTTGCCGATCACGATGGATCAAAGCTCACCGGGCCAACTGCCGCTAAGATGTCCAGACCACTCCAACGGGATCGCACCATGCCAGTCACCATTGCCGCCTTGCGTGAGACCGCTGCCGGGGAGCGGCGCGTGGCGATTACGCCGGAGATGGCGAAGAAGCTGCGCGGCAAGGGGATGCGCGTGCTGCTGGAGCACGATGCGGGTCGCGCAGCAGGATTTCCTGATGGCGCGTATGCCGAGGCGGAGTTTGCTGATGGCGCCAGCGTGCTGGCCCAGGCGGATCTGCTGGCCTGTGTGTTACCACCCGAAGACAAGGTGTTCGCGGGCATGCGCGAGGGCGCTGTGGTGGTCGGCCAGTTGCGTCCGTACGGCGCGACGGATCGCCTCGCCGCGCTGTCGGCGCGCAAGCTCAGCGCATTTTCGCTGGAGCTGCTGCCGCGCACTACCCGGGCGCAGTCGATGGATGTGCTCAGTTCGCAGGCGGCGGTGGCAGGCTACCGGGCCATGTTGATTGCCGCCGAGGCATCACCCAAGTTTTTCCCGATGCTGACCACCGCGGCCGGCACGATCCGGCCCTCGAAGGTGCTGGTGATTGGCGCCGGCGTGGCCGGTTTGCAGGCGATCGCCACGGCGCGCCGGCTCGGCGCGCAGATCGAGGGTTATGACGTGCGCCCCGAGACCCGCGAGCAGATCGAGTCGCTGGGCGCGAAGTTCCTGGATCTCGGGGTCAGCGCCGCAGGCAGTGGAGGCTATGCGCGCGAGCTGTCGGCGGAGGAACGCGCGGCCCAGCAGCAGGCCCTGGCCGACCACCTCAAGGCATTCGATGTGGTGGTGAGCACTGCCGCCGTACCGGGGCGACCGGCGCCGAAGATCTTGACGGCGGCCATGGTCGAGGGCATGAAACCGGGCGCGCTGATCGTGGACCTGGCCGCCGAAAGCGGCGGCAATTGCGAGCTGACCCGGCCGGGTCAGCGGGTTGAGCACGGCGGCGTGGTGATTCTCGGTCCGCTCAACCTGCCCGCGGGCGCGCCACTGCACGCTTCGGAGATGTACGCGCGCAACGTGTACAACTTCGTCGAGCTGCTGGTGCACGAGGGCGAACTGAAGCCGGATTTTGATGACGAGCTGATCGCGAAAAGTTGCGTGACGCACGCCGGAGAGGTGCGCCTTCCGGGCTGAGCGCGGGTCGGGTCAGCGTGGCGGGTGCGGCCATGATGGGCGTGCGGACGGATGTCCCGTGATAGTGCGGCCCGGTTGCTGCTGATTGATCTCCTGTCGGCGTTGTGCCGGTGGCAGCTCGCGCCATTGACGCATCAGCCGTTCGCGTTGCAGGGGTGGCATCTGCTGGAAGCGCTCGAAGCTCTGGTGCAGGCGCTGGCGTTGGGCCGGTGACATCTCGAGGAATTTGCGCTCGTTGGCGCGTGCCTGCTGGCGTTGTTGCGGCGTCATCTGCTGCCAATGACTGATCCGTTCGCGAATCTTTTCGCGCCGCGCCGGTGGCAGAGTGACCCAGTGCCGGGCTTTCTGCAGCATGTGTTGCTGCCGGCGCGGCGGCAACTTGTCCCATTGCTGCTGCAGCGGAGCCAGCACGTCGCGCTGGGCTGAATCCAGGCTTGCCCACGGGCGTGCCGCCGGGGGCGGCCCTTCGGTGCGCGTAGCCGGTGCTGGCGACGGGCCGGTCTGCGCACACAACGGGGCGATTGCGGTGGCGAGCACGGCGGCCAGCAACAAGGAGGGGATCAGGCGAAATCGCTTGCTCATGGTTCAGCGGGTGGCCGGTCGGCTGTCGGTGGCAGCAGCCAGGCATAGAAATCGAGGTTCTGGTACAGGGTCGGATCGACCTGCTCGGCGTTCGGCGGCAATTCGTTGTCTGTCTCCAACACCGCGCTGGTGCCGAGGTGGTCCTGTGCCATCGACGGCGCATGCGGCAGTGGCTGCCACACCATCATCGCGGCCAGGGCGATGGCAGCGAGGGCGCCGGTGGGAAGCAGCCAGCTTGCGACACGCGGCGCTGGTCTGCGCGCTTCCTGCAGCGCCGTGCGCCGGGCCGCACGCAGGCGTCCGGCCGTGCCGGGATCGATCTGTCGAGCTGCCTCGTGCCACACCTCGCGGGCGCGTTTTTCGAAAGTTTGGTGTTGCCGGCGGTCGGGCCGATGGGTATCGGACGATTTCATCGCCAATCCTCCAGTTGAGTGCGCAGCTGATGCATGGCGCGCGAGAGATGGGTTTTTACACTGCCTTCCGAGCAGCCCATGGCTTGCGCGGTTTCGGCGCCGTCCAGGCCTTCCAGCATGCGCAGCATGAAAGCCTCGCGCTGGCGCCTTGGCAACTTCTGTACCGCCGCGGCCATGTCGGCGTATGACGCCACGTCATGCAGGCGAGCCAGCGGATCCTGGCCTGGGTCGATCGGCTCCCACGCGGGCAGCTCGTCGCCGTCGTCGCTGCGGCCGCCGCCCAACCAGCCAACCATGATCGAACGCACCTTGCGCCGCCGCTGCAGATCCACGATGCGCCGACGCAGGATGCCCCAGAACAGCGGCGCCCAATCGGTGGCCGGCTTGTCGCGGTAGTGCCGCACCAGCCGCAACATGGCGTCCTGCACGGCGTCCATTGCATCCTCGCGCTGGCGCAATTGCAGCTCGGCCATGCGGTAGGCGCGGCGCTCGACCTGGGCCAGAAACGCATCCAGCGTGGCCGGGGTTTCCCGAGCGTCATCCCGGCTGACCGGCGCCAGGGCGTCCGCGTCCAGCGTGCCCACCACGGTATTCATGCCCGCTGCTTCAGTGCCGTCGGTTGGATCATCCTGAGGCTCCATCGGAGGGTCTACCGTGTTCAACGCAGCAGGCTGCCAGCGGTTGACCGCGCGCGGCGGGTCCAGCCGAACATCACCGCAGCCAGCTGGCAGCCCCGCCGATCGCCGCGCTTCCCGTATGATGCAGGTTCGGATGAATCCTGGCGGAGTGGGCTCATGATTGACGGTTTCCTGGCGTTGTACATCTTCATGCTGGCCGCCTTTACCGGCTATGAAATCATCGCGCGGGTGCCGGTGATCCTGCATACGCCCTTGATGTCGGGTTCAAACTTCGTGCACGGCATTGTGCTGGTTGGAGCCATGATCGCGCTAGGCCACGCACAAACCACCTTCCAGATCGTCATTGGCTTCATTGGCGTGCTGCTGGGCGCAGGCAACGTGGCTGGCGGCTATGTGGTGACCGAGCGGATGCTGGAAATGTTCAAGTCCAGCAAGCCCGGCGCCGGCAAGGGGGCCAAGTGATGAGCTGGCTGCCCGATATGCTGAGGTCCGACGTCATCAAGGCGTGCTATTTCCTCGCCGCAGTGCTGTTCATCCTGGGCCTGAAACGCATGAGTTCACCGCGCACCGCGCGCGGCGGCATCGTCTGGGCTGGTTACGGCATGCTGCTGGCGGTACTGGCCACATTCTTCCTGCCGGACATGCACAACCTGGGTCTGATCATCGCGGCCGTGGTGATCGGCGTGTCAGTGGCGTGGTGGACCGGCAAGCGGGTGGCGATGACCGCGATGCCGCAGATGGTGGCGCTGTACAACGGCATGGGTGGCGGCGCGGCGGCGGCGATCGGCGCGGTGGAGTTGATCGGCTACGTGCGTAGTTGGGCCTTGCTGCATCCGGGCGGGGTGCTGAATACCTCGCCGCTGCAGCCGGAGAGCTGGGCGGTCAATGCCGCTGCGCGCATTCCCGAAGGGCTGCGGCTGCTGTCGCCCATCGAACTGGCGTTGGGCGTACTTGGCGCGTTGATCGGTGCGGTGAGCTTTTCCGGCTCGATGATCGCGTTCGCCAAGCTGCAGGGCTGGATGGACAAGCGGTTCGTGTTCGCCGGTCAGCGCGTGGTGAACCTGCTGCTGCTGGCGGCGGCCGTCATCGTCGGGGTCGTGATTGCCAGTGGCCACGCCAATGACTGGTTGCTGGTGGCGTTCTTCGTGCTGGCGCTGCTGTTCGGCTTGATGATGACGCTGCCGATCGGCGGCGCCGACATGCCGGTGGTGATCTCGCTGTACAACGCGTTCACCGGCCTGGCGGTGGCATTCGAGGGTTTCGTGCTGGGCAACGAGGCGATGATCATCGCCGGCATGGTGGTCGGCGCGGCCGGTACGTTGCTGACCCAGCTGATGGCCAAGGCCATGAACCGCTCGATCGGCAACGTGCTTTTCGGCAGCTTCGGTGCTGCAGGTGGCGAAGCGCAGGCGATCGAAGGGGCGCAGAAGCCGATCGACGCCGCCGATGCGGCGGTGATGATGGCTTACGCCGAACGCGTGGTGATCGTTCCCGGCTACGGCATGGCGGTGGCGCAGGCGCAGCACAAGGTGTGGGAGTTTGCCCAGGTGCTGATCAAGCGCGGGGTGAAGGTGAAGTTCGCGATTCATCCGGTGGCTGGGCGCATGCCGGGGCACATGAACGTGCTGCTGGCCGAGGCCGGCGTGCCGTATGACCTGATCGCCGACATGGAAGACATCAATCCCGAGTTTGCCAGCACCGACGTGGCGCTGGTGATCGGCGCCAACGATGTGGTCAACCCGGCGGCCAAGACCGATCCGGCGTCGCCGATCTATGGCATGCCGGTCCTCGACGTGGTGAGCACCAAGCAGGTCATCGTGATCAAGCGCGGCAAGGGCACCGGGTTTGCCGGCATCGAGAACGCGCTGTTCTATGCCGACAACACCCGCATGTTGTATGGCGACGGCCAGGCAGCGATGGGCGAATTGGTGAACGCGGTGAAGGCGGTCGACGGCTGAGCCTGCCTCAGGGCTGGCGCGGGCGCTTGCCGCGTGCCAGCCACGCCGCCAGCGCCATGGCCAGCACGCTCCAGCCGATGTCCGCCGGGCTCATTGCTATCCACGCCAGTTGCCACAGCATGGCGATCCCTGCGGTATGCAGCGCGTCAATCATGCCCAGACCCATGTTGCCCGCGAGCATCACGCCGGCAATCAGCATGCTGACGTAGATGGCGGCCAGCGCCGTGGCGCTCGCCGCCAGCAGCATCGCACCGATGCCGGGGCGCTGTACGCAGCCGCGGACGGTCAACGCCAGCAAGACACCGATCGGCACCGCCAGCCAGGGCAGCGGATGGTGCAGGTACAAGGCCAACACCATCCACACCGCACCGCCGGCGAGCCCAAGCATTGACGCGCAGAACGCGGCGAACAGGAATGACACCGCGTTACGCGCGCTCATCGGCGTCGCACTGGCAAAAAGATGCAAGCCATCGGTTTGATTCCGGGGTAAAGCGGCCATCATAACTTGGGCGGGCGCGGCCGAAGGCGTATCGAAACCTTGAACTCAATGGCGTTGGCCTGATCTGGAGCAAGCAGCGAGGCGTCGCGGACGGCATAATAGACACTTTGGCAGGGCACACGGTCGTGCCTGCAGACACGGGATTGACGTTGGCATGAGTGGTTTCAGTCTGAGCAGCGAACCGGTCACCCTGGTACGCGATTGCGACGCCGTGATGGTGCCGCAGGGCGATGTCATTGTCCTGCCGGCCGGCCAGATCGGTTACATCACCCAGGCGCTGGGCGGCAGTTTCACGGTCTATGTGGAAGGCAACCTGTTCCGCATTGCGGGTGTCGACGCCGATGCTCTGGGCAAGGAGCCGCCGCCGCCGCTCGAGTTGCCTCCGGATGCCACCGATGCCGATGTGGAAAAGCTGGCGTGGCAACAACTGCATGCGGTGTTCGACCCCGAAATTCCGGTCAACGTGGTTGATCTTGGATTGATCTACGACCTGAGCATGGAGCAGCTGCCTGATGGCAATCGCAAGGTCTACGTCAAGCTCACGCTGACCGCACCGGGTTGTGGCATGGGCGACATCCTGGTCGAGGATGCGCGTACCAAGCTGGAGATGATTCCCACGATCACCGAGGCCGAGGTGGACCTGGTGTTTGACCCGCCGTGGAATCACACGATGATGTCGGACGAGGCCAAGCTCGAAACCGGCATGCTCTGAGTCCGCCGCAGCCGACACGATGCAGGCCGGCGACTGGCTCGACGTCGATTGGCAAGTCTCAGGCGGTGATTTCCTCGAAGCGGTTGGCGTCGCGGTTCTTGCGCACCTTGGCCGGATCCCACACGCGCCCGTTCATGGTGATGTAGACACCATCCGGCAGAGTCTGCACGGCTGCCACGGCGCAGCCGATGTTGAACACCGCGTCCGAACCCTGGAAGCGCGCCGGGTTCAACGCACCGGTCAACACGATCACCTTGCCCTTGACGCTGGCCAGCGCTCGCGCCGTTTCCACCATGGTGTCGGTGCCGTGGGTGACCAGCACGTGGCGGTACGGCTGCGCCTCGATCGTGGAGCGCACCAGCGCGCGATCCTCATCGCTCATGTGCAGGCTGTCCTTGCGCAGGATCGGAATCACGTCGAAATCAAAGGCGACCCCGAGATGGCCCAGGATCTCGCCAATCTGCGGCGCACCGATCTTGTAATCCGACTTGTCGTCGAAGTAGATCTTGTCGATGGTGCCGCCAGTGGTGACGATGGTCAGGTGCTGCATGGGGATGGCCGTTTTGGGAGTCCGCGCATTTTAGCCCGTGTGTGCGCGAGCGTGGCGGGCAGGGGCACGCCTGCTGGCGCTGTCTCGGGCCGGGATTCGCATTTCGCGATGCGCAAGGGCATCGCGCCCGAGCAGGTTCGTCATCTGCGCATGCTCGCGCAGTTCGTGGCGGTGGCTGCCCGTTGCCGCGCGCCGGTTGCCGGGCAGTTCGCGATCGAGCAGGCTCAGCGGCCGCGGTTCGTCGAGTTACAGGTGGGCCCGTGGTGGATACCGCGAAAAGGCCATGGTGCCCTGCGTGACCATGCCAGGCGGCGAGCACGCGGACGCGGACGCGCAGCGAGCATGCTGGCATCATCGGAGATCACTTCAGCCAGGAACAGCAAGCATGCAATTCTCTGCAGCGATGCGCGGCGTGGTTCGTCACGGCGACCACTGGCAGGGCACGGTGAGCGAGGACTGGCTGCAGGGGCGCAGTGCCTTTGGAGGCCTGCAGGCGGCGCTGGCCTTGCGCGCCATGCGTGAGCTGGTGCCGGCGGACATGCCGCTGCGCACCTTGCAGGTCACCTTCCTGGCACCCGTACCTGCCGGCACCGTGGAGATCCGCGCAACCTGCCTGCGCCAGGGTCGCAGTGCGATGCACGTGGAAGCGAGTCTGGGTGGCCGTGAGCAGGTGCTGTGCCGGCTGCTTGGCGTGTTCGGCAACGCGCGCACCTCGGCGCTGAACTTTCAGCCCGAACAGCCGCCGGTCGTCGCCGGCGGGGCGCGGGAACTGCATTACATCGACGGTGTGATGCCCGCGTTTACCCAGCACTTCGGGGCACGCTGGTTGCGTGGGGAACTGCCTTTCAGCGGCGGCACCCAGCGCGAGTCCGTGCTGCAGCTTTCGCTGCGCGATGACGGCCGGCCTGACGAAACCCACGTGCTGGCCTTCGCCGACTTCATCCCGCCGATCGCGCTGAGCATGTTCGATCAGCCGATTCCAGGCAGCTCGTTGAGCTGGATGCTTGAGCTGCTGCGCGACCGCTACGACGATCTCGGTATGGACGGCTGGCGCGTCGACGCCGAGCTGCTTGCCGCCCGCGATGGCTACACCAGTCAGAGCGTGATGCTGTGGGGCCCGCGCGGCGAGCCGGTGGCGTTGAGCCGGCAGAGCATGGTGGTGTTCGGCTGACGGGTGGATTGCAGGAGCGAAGATCCACCGGAATCCGGCCCCGATGCTGTATCGCTATTCGCGTGGCGCCACGCGTGGGCGGCCCTTGACGCCGGCACCCAGCATGCCGATCAAGCCGACCGTCAGGACGACTTCAGCCAGCGCCCAGGGGCGCTCCATGGGCGCGCTCCATGCCTCGGCCACGCCATGGCAAAAGTAGAACAGGCTGAGGATCCCGACCCACAGCAAGGCGCGACGCACATTGCGAATGGCAAGCCCGGGGAGCAACAGTGGCACCGTGGTGAAGGCGAGCACCCACCACCGCGACAACTCCTGCGGCGGGAACAGCCAGCCGTGCCAGAGCGGTTGCAGCAACAGCAGCAATGCCCAGCAGGCGAGGCCGACGCGGTAGGCCGGCAAGACAGTTGCGCGCGCTGTGTCGCTCATGCGTTTTCCGCCAGTCGACGCGTGACATCGGCCAGACGCCGGCCCAGCGCGCGGGCCAGTTCGCGTTCGTCCTCGCTGATCGGGTTGTCGCCCTTGGTCCCTGCGACATGGCTGGCGCCGTAGGGCGTGCCGCCGCTGCGCGTGCTGCTCAGTCGCGGTTCGGTGAATGGCACGCCGACCAGCAACATGCCGTGATGCAGCAACGGCAAGGCCATGCTCAGCAGGGTTGATTCCTGGCCGCCGTGCATGGTGCTGGTGGAGGTGAACAGCGCCGCCGGTTTGCCGACCAGGGTGCCGCTGGCCCATTCGGCCGCGGTGGAATCGATAAAGTATTTCAGTGGCGCCGCCATGTTGCCGAAGCGGGTCGGGCTGCCCATGGCCAAGGCCGCGCAGTCGACAAGATCCTGCCTGGTCACATATGGCGCGCCATCTGCCGGCTCCGGTGGCTGCGTCACTTCGGTCACCGGCGCCACCGGCGGCACCTGGCGCAGGCGGGCGTGCATGTCGGGTACTTCCTCGATGCCGCGGGCGATCAGGCGCGCGAGTTGAGCGGTGTGCCCGCTACGGCTGTAATACAGCACCAGGATCTCTCGATTCATGCAGCGTCGACTCGCGCGATGGAGGCATTCACAGCCAGTACGCTAGTGTACCGTTCGATATTGGTCGCGGCCGTTGCCGCCGACAGAGGATACCGATGGCCCTTCGCTTCGATCCTGATCGCCTGCGCTATTTCCGCCGCTTCGTGTGGCAGCGCTTCATCGACGACAAGTGCTTTGAGACGGCGGGCGCGCTGTCCTACACCACCCTGGTGTCGCTGGTGCCGCTCAGCGTGGCGGTGTTGGCGATGTTTGCCGTGTTTCCCGTGTTCGCCAGTGCGCGTGACACGTTGATCGATTTCGTGTTCATCAACTTCGTCCCGGCGGCGGGCCTGAAGGTGCAGGAAACCCTGCAGAGTTTTGCTGCCAACGCCAAGGGACTGACTGGCATCAGCATCCTGGTGATGCTGTTCAGCGCGCTGTCGATGATGATCAGCATCGAGGATCGGCTGAACCGGATCTGGCGCGTGCATCAGGCGCGCCGCTGGGGTTCGCGCCTGCTGTTGTACTGGGCGGCGCTGACGCTGGGGCCGATCCTGGTGGGTGCCGGCATCGCGGCGACGTCGTATGTCACTGCGATGCCGTTCCTGAGCGTGGCCTCCGATCAGATTCACACCATCGGCAGCAGCCTGCTGACGACGCTGCCGTTCCTGGTGACGTTCTTCACGCTGTGGTTGATGTATGCGGTCATTCCCAATATCCGGGTGTCGCGCCGGGACGCGGCGATCGGCGCGCTGCTGGGCGCGGTGCTGTTCGAGATCGCGCGCTGGGGGTTCGGTCAGTTTGTGGCTCATGCGCAGACCTATCAGCAGATTTACGGCGTGCTGGCAGCGATTCCGATTTTCCTGCTGTGGATCTACCTGTCATGGGTGATCGTGATACTGGCCGCCTCGATCGCGGCGTCGATCTCGGCCTACGAGTACCATCCGCCATCCGAAACCCTGCCGGTCGCGGCCGAGTTCCTGGGCTTGCTGGCGGTCCTGGGCATGTTTGTGGATGCCCAGCGCCGTGGCGAGTGCGTCGACGCGGCCGAGGCGCGCTTGCGCGCCCCGTATCTCAGCGTCGGTGCCATCGGCAGCTACTTCGACGACTTGCAGCAGGCGGATCTGATCCAGCATGGGCAAGCCGGAGGCTGGCTGCTCAGCCGCAGTCTGGACAGCACCGATCTGCTTCGGCTGTATGGAAACACGCATTGTCGACTGCCGTTGCGGCCAATCGAGGAGGCGGCATCGATGGGTCTCCAGCTGCCGCAGGAACTACTCGCATTGCTCGATGAACTGGCGGCCACGCTGCAGGTCAAACTGGGCGCCCGGCTCGATCAAGTCTTTCCCGCGCCAGCCGATCTGATGGCCGATACCAAGGAATTTCCTGCATGAATTTGTTCTCCATCCGCTTCGCCGTCGCCGCACTGGCGCTCGCTTGTATCGCACCGGCACGCGCCGCGATGCCGAGTCAGCCGAGCTTGCACGTGACCACGCTGGCGGGCGGAACGTTCGACCTGGCCGCCCAACGCGGACACTGGGTGATCGTCAACTACTGGGCGACCTGGTGCGTGCCGTGCATCAGGGAAATGCCGGACATCTCGCATTTCGTTGCCACCCACAAGAACGTGCGCGCGATCGGGCTGGCGTATGAGGACAGCGAGCCGGGCGACATCAAGGCGTTTCTGGTCAAGCATCCGGTGGTTTATCCGGTCGCGCAGGTCACGCTGGACAAGCCGCTGAAGGATTTCGACGAACCACGTGGCCTGCCCACCACCTACCTGATCGGCCCGGACGGCAAGGTCGTGCAGCGCCGGATCGGGCCGGTGACCGAGGCCATGCTCAAACGATGGATCGAGGCACGCTGATGCCCACTGCGCGTTTCATCGTCAGCGGCCGGGTTCAGGGCGTGCTCTTTCGGGCCCGCGCCCGCGAGCAGGCACTTGGCCTTGGACTCGCTGGTCACGCGAAGAATCTGGACGATGGCCGCGTGGAAGTGCTGGCCAGCGGTAGTGGCGAGGCGCTCGACGTGCTGGAGAAGTGGCTGTGGCAGGGACCGCCGGCGGCGCAGGTGGAGCAGGTGTTCCGCGAGAACCTGACTGAGCAAGACTTGTTCGGCTTCATCACCGGCTGAGCAGCCGCTCGTGCCGCGGCGAGGTTCAGGCGCTGCCCATGGTCTGCAACAGATCAGCCTGGTATTCGCGGGCCAGGGTGTCGATCAATTCGCGCAGGTCGCCCTGCATCGTCTCGGGCAGACGGTACAGGGTGAGGTTGATGCGGTGGTCGGTGATCCGGCCTTGCGGGTAGTTGTAGGTGCGGATGCGCTGGCTGCGATCGCCCGAGCCCACCTGCAGCCGACGTTCCTGCGCCTGTTCCGCCGCTTGCTTGCTTTGGGCCGCGTCGAGCAGGCGCGCCTTCAGCAGACTCATCGCGCGGGCACGGTTCTTGTGCTGGCTGCGTTCGTCCTGGCATTCCACCACGGTGCCCGACGGCAGGTGGGTGATGCGGATCGCCGAGTCGGTCTTGTTGACGTGCTGGCCGCCCGCGCCGGAGGCGCGGAACGTGTCGACCTTCAGATCGGCCGGGTTGATCTCGATCTTGTCGATCTCGTCCAGCTCGGGCAGGATCGCCACCGTCGCCGCCGAGGTGTGGATGCGCCCCTGCGACTCGGTTTCCGGCACGCGCTGCACCCGATGCGTGCCGGATTCAAACTTCAGCTGCGAGTACGCGCCCTTGCCCTCGATGCGCGCCACGATCTCCTTGTAGCCGCCGTGCTCGCCGGCGTGCTCGCTGAGCACCTCGACGTGCCAATGACGGCTTTCCGCGTAGCGCAGGTACATCCGGAACAGGTCGCCGGCGAAAATCGCCGCCTCGTCGCCACCCGTACCGGCGCGCACTTCCAGATAGATGTTGGCGTCGTCGCGCGGATCCTTGGGCAGCAGCAACAACTGCAACTCGCCATCGAGATCGCGCAGCCGCTGTTGCAGCCGGGTCACTTCGTCAGCGGCGATTTCGCGCAGCTCGGCATCATCCAGCATGCCACGTGATTCGGCCAGTTCGTGCTCGGCGCGATCGTGCTCGTGCAGCGAGGCGACGATTGGCTCTAGCTGCGCATATTCCTGCGACAGTTCGCGAAAGCGCTGGTTGTCGGCCAGTACGTCCGGTTGCGAGAGCAGCAGCCCGATCTCCTGATGACGTTCGGCGAGGGCTTCGAGTTTGCGGCGAATGGATGGTGTCATGGACGGGCAGGGCCAAGAGGTAAGGGTCGAGTCGCGAGCGCAGGCGTGGGCGCCTGCATCGCGCCGGGAAAACTCCGTGATGCGGCAGCCAGCCGCCCTCGCTACCTGCGCTTGCCCTGCTCGTCTTCGTCCAGCCCGTACAGCCGGCCAGCGGCGTGCAACAGCTCCATGTCACCGCTGAGCGCAGCCTCGCGCAGGCGCGCACTCGGGTGGTGCAGCAGTTTGTTGGTGAGCGTGTTGGCGAGGAAGGCCAGTGCGTCGTCCGGTGATTTGCCGTGAGCGAGCATGACGCGGGCCTTGTCCAGCACTTCGTCGCGATAAATTTCAGCGTGGTGGCGCATGTCCAGCGCCGGGTTCTTGACCGTCAAGGCCCGGCGCCAGGCCATGTAACGGCTGACCTGCAGGTCGATGATCGCGTCCGCCTCGCGCGCCGCAGTAACGCGTGACCGGCGGTTGGCGTCAATCACCTGGCGCAGGTCATCGATGCCGTAGAGATACACATCGGGCAGGCTGCCGACGGACTCCTCGATATCGCGCGGTACCGCGATATCGACCATGAAAATCGGTTTGCGCCGACGCGCCGACATCGCTTGCTCAACCATGCTGCGGGTGACGATGGGCTGTCGCGCCGCAGTGGAGGAGATCACGATATCCGCTTCGGCCAGATGCTGCGGCAGATCCGCCAGGGCCACCGCATAACCACCATAGCGGCTGGCCAGATCCTGCGCGCTCTCCAGCGTGCGGTTGGCCACGATCAGGCGGCGTGTCTGCCTCTCGGCCAGGTGCCGCGCGGTCAGCTCGATGGTGTCGCCGGCGCCGATCAACAGCACGCAGGCCTGATGCAGGTCGGTGAAAACCTGTTCGGCCAGGCGCACGGCGGTGAATGCCACCGATACGGTATGCGCGCCGATTTGGGTATCGGTGCGCACGCGCTTGGCTACCGCAAAGGTATGTTGCAGCAGGCGATCCATCGGCGCTTTCAGCGCGTGCGCCTGACGCGCCTGCTGGTATGCGTTCTTGACCTGGCCCAGGATCTGGGGCTCGCCGAGCACCATCGAGTCCAGCCCGGTGGCGACGCGGAACATGTGGCGCACCGCGTCCTGCTCATCGTGCCGGTACAGGAACTCATCCAGCTTGCCCGGAGTCAGATGGTGGTGACGGCTCAGCCAGGCCTGCGGGATGTCCTCGGCACCCGCCGTCACGCCCACGTAGAGCTCGGTGCGATTGCAGGTGGAGAGAATCAGTGCCTCCTCGACCCCCGGCTGGCCCACCAGTTCGAGCACGGCGGCACCTGCGGCGTCTTCATCGAACGCCACTTGCTCGCGCAGGCTGACCGGCGCGGTGAGGTGATTGAGCCCGAGGGCGATCAACGGCATGGTGGTGGAAACATCTCGACGGCAAGGGTCCAGCGTAGGCTAAGCTTGATGCTGCATTGCCGGAAACGTTCCGGAGCGACAACAGTCAGGCATGTGGACGGAGAGTAGTGTGCGCAGCGCAGCAGGCAAGTTCAAGCAACTGCGGCATTTTACGGCACTGGCACTTTTGGTGCTGAGCTTGGCCGCATGCGCCGTCGCGCCGCCGCGGCCGGCTGCGCCGGTTGCCGTCACGGCGCAGCCGCTGGCGCGAATCGTGGTAGCCACGCCGGATGCCGCGCACGACTTGCTGGCGCAGCTGCTGGCGGGTGAAATGGCCCTCGGCCGCAGTGACCTGAACGCGGCCTCCGCGCACTACGACACGGCGATGGCGCTGAGCGTGGACCCCAAGGTGGCCGAACGGGCCACCGCGCTGGCCCTTGCGGTACACCATATCGACGCCGCCGAACGTGCCCTGGCTCGCTGGCAGACGCTCGGTGCCAAACCCGCCCAACTGGCTCAGGCGCGCGCCGAACTCGCGCTGGATCAAGGTGACACGGCCGGGGCGCGGCATCAGTTGGAACTGCTCACCGGCAGCGGCGACGAAGACGCCTGGCGACTGTTCGGCCGGGTCCTGGTCGGTGCACGTGACCAGGCGCAGGCAGCTCGCCTGCTCCAGGCTCTTGCCACGCCGCAGCGGCTGCCCGCGGACGCCAGGGCCTGGCTGGCGATGAGCGAACTGGGCGACAAGTTGGGCCTGCACGCGTACGCGTTGAAAATCGCCGAGGCTGCGGTGAAGCGCTTCCAGAGTGCCGAAACGTATGCCTGGGCCGCGCAGATGAAATTCAAGGATGGTGACCGTGACGGCGCGCAGGCGCTGTTGCGCAAGGCGCTGGCCAAGACGCCTTCGGACACGCACTTGCGACTCGCTTACGCCAGCATGCTCAGCGAGTCCGGCCATGATGCTGCCGCCGCGCAGTTGCTCGAACAAGGCCCCCAGGATGGTGACATCTACGCGATGCGCGCCGCACTGGCTGCGCGGCACGAAGACATCAAGGCATTGGTGGCGCTCTACCGCGAGGTGCAAAAAAGTGCACCCGCGATGCGTGCGCGCAATGCCTTCCTGCTCGGTCAACTGGCCGAAATGCAGCATCGCGATGGCGAGGCGCTGGATTGGTATGGTCAGGTCGCGGACGAGGACCCGCATGCGTTCGAGGCCGATTTGCGCAGCGCCCTGATCCTGCATGCGCAAGGCAAGCGCAACGAGGCCCACCAACTGCTGGCGCAGCTGCAGATCGACTACCTCGAACAACCCGCACAGCTGCGGCAGGCCTGGCAGGCCGATGCCGAACTGTACTTGCGCGAGCAGAACTACGCGAAGGCGGAAGCGGCCTTCAGCCAGGCGCTACAGGTTGTGCCCAACGATCCGGGGTTGCTTTATGGTCGCGGCCTGACGTATGCCGAGGCCGGTCAGATCGATCAGGCGGTGGCGGACTTTCAGCAGCTGCTGAAGATCAAGCCGGGCGACATCGACGCCAGCAATGCGCTGGGCTACACCCTGGCCGACGCGAATCGCGACCTGCCTGAGGCGACCAGGCTGTTGCAGTCTGCCCGCGCGGCCAAGCCGAACGATCCGTCCATCGCCGATTCTTGGGGCTGGCTGCAATTCCGGCTCGGTCATCTGCAGCAGGCGGAGCAAACCTTGCGCGGGGCCTGGCAGGTCGGCAAGGATGCCGATGTCGGCGTGCATCTGGGCGAAGTGTTGTGGACGCAGGGGCGTCGACAGGATGCGCAGAAGGTTTTCGACGAAGTGCACCAACGCGACCCGCACAGTGCCAGCCTGCAAAACGCGCTGAAGCGGCTTCGGCCATGAGGTCTTCGTCCGTGCGCACGGCAGCGCGTGTCCTCGCGGTACTTTTGCCATGGTTACTGGCCGCCTGCGTGCCGGCGGTGCGCATGAAAGCCGATGCCGGCTTGCTCGATGCGCAGCGTACGCGCGAGCAAACCCTTACTCGGGCGGATCACTGGACGTTGCAGGGGCGACTCGGTGTTTCCGATGGCCATACCGGTGGCAGCGGCAGTTTCAGTTGGACCCAGAACGGCGATCATTACGATTTCGTGCTGCGCGGGCCGGCGATCAGCGGCGTGGATTTCCGCCTCAGTGGTGGTCCGCAGGGCGCGGTGCTTGATGGTCTGCGTGATGGTTCGCTGCGCGGCCCGGACGCCGAGGCGCTGATGCGCAAGGCGTTGGGTTGGGAGGTGCCGTTGCACGATTTGCGCGCGTGGGTACTGGGCCTGCGTGCCCAGGGCACGCCGGCCCAGCTCAGTTTTGGCGCGAACCGCTTGCCTGCGCTGTTGCAACAGGATGGGTGGTCGGTGGATTACCGTTCCTGGGATGAATCTCGTCAACCACCGCTACCCACCAAGGTGTACGCGGCGAAGCCGCCGTACCACGTGCGCTTGTCGATCGACTCCTGGCAGTTTCAATAAGCGCGGCAGTTTGGGTTAGGCTTTGCGCCCCGCCAGACTCCCAGGCACGGTGCACTCGCTGGATCCGTCATGACCATCCCGATCGAACGTGCCCGGCCGAGCGATGTCGACACGTTGTGCGTGATCGAGCGCACGGCGGTGCAGTTGTTTCGTGGCCACGCGGCATGGCCCAGCTATTCGGCTGCGCTGATGCCACCCGAATTGCTGCGCTCCGCGATCGACCGCGGCCTGATCTGGGTAGCGCGGGATGGGTCCGCGGAGCCGGTGGGATTCGTGTGGCTGGACACCGAGCTTGGGGACGGTGCGATTGGCATCGCCGAGATTGACGTGCTGCCGCAGCATGGCCAGCGCGGGATCGGCGCAGCCCTGCTCGAACACGCCTGCACATGGGCTCACGCAGCCGGCTATCGACGGGTTGACCTGGGCACACTGGCCGATGTGCCGTGGAATGCGCCGTTCTACGCAAAGCACGGTTTTGTGGTGGTCGACAAGAATGATCCGGCTTTCGCGTATGCACGCCAGCGCGATCGCGAGCACGGGTTTCCCGAGCACTTGCGCGTTTTCATGAGCCGGCCGTTGGCGCTGCCGGCGCGCGCTGAATGGACGGTGTGGCCGGCGCCCGCCAAGCTGAACCTGTTTCTACGCATCAGCGGCCGCCGGGACGACGGTTATCACGAGTTGCAGACGGTTTTTCGCCTGCTCGATTGGGGTGACGAAGTTCGCCTGCGGGTGCGTGAGGATGGAGATGTGACGCGTGCGCGCGGGGCCGCCGGAGTACCGTCGCCGGACGACCTGAGTGTGCGTGCGGCGCAACTGCTGCAACGCCATGCCGGTTGTGCGCTCGGCGTGGACATCGATGTGCGCAAACGCATTCCGATGGGTGCCGGCCTTGGTGGCGGCAGCTCGGATGCGGCAACGGTGTTGGTGGCGCTCAACTGCCTGTGGGGGCTGGGTCTGGACGAAGACGCGCTGGCCGGGCTGGGGCGCCGGCTCGGTGCCGACGTGCCGGTATTCGTGCGGGGGCGCTCGGCCTGGGCCGAGGGTGTTGGCGACCAGTTGAGCCCGATCCGCCTGCCGCGACGGCATTATGTGGTGCTTGATCCGCGGGAATGGGTGCCCACCGCGACGCTGTTTCAAGCGTCTGAATTGACACGAAATGCGCCGCGGGCGACAATTTCATCCTTTGTTTCCGGCGAAACAACCGAGAACGCGTTTCTGCCGGTGGTGCGTGCGCGATATCCGCGAGTGGCCCAGGCGCTGGATTGGCTGGGGAATTTCGGTGACGCGCGGCTTTCCGGCAGTGGCGGTTGTGTGTTCCTGGAGCTGCGTTCGCTGGCGCGAGCGCGCGCCGTGGCAGATCGCTGCCCGGCGTCGTTCGAGGTACATGTGGCCAGCGGCATGGATGTTTCACTCTTGCATGCGGCGCTGGCGCGCCATCGTGCAAGTTGACGGATACGGGTAACAGGTAACGGGTAACACCGGAAACACAAGACATTGGGGCGTCGCCAAGCTGGTTAAGGCACGGGATTTTGATTCCCGCATTCGCAGGTTCGAATCCTGCCGCCCCAGCCACTTCATCAGCCAAGGCGTTGGCGCCTGGCTGATGCAGGTCACGGAGGGCCTGCCGCGGATCAGGTGCAACCGTGCCTGGTGCACGCGGAGCCAAGTTCGGCATGTGCCTGACTTGGCGAGTTGAAGAAAGGCAGCAGCGCCCAATTCAACATTTTGTTCGGATGGCTCAGTTTCGAGGTAACACTTGTGGATACGTCCAGCTCGATGATGCTGTTTACCGGCAATGCGCATCGTGCCCTGGCCGAGGATGTCGCCCATCGCCTGGGCACGCCGCTGGGCAAGGCGCTGGTCAGTACGTTCAGCGACGGCGAGGCGCAGATCGAGATCGAGGAAAACGTCCGCAAGCAGGAAGTGTTCGTGATCCAGCCCACCGGGGCGCCGAGCGCGGTCAACCTGTTTGAGTTGCTGGCACTGACCGATGCACTGAAACGCGCTTCGGCGGCCAGCGTCACCGCGGTGATGCCGTATTTCGGTTATGCGCGGCAAGATCGCCGGCCACGCTCGGCCCGCGTGCCGATCACCGCCAAGCTGGCTGCCCGCATGATCGGTGCCGCCGGGGTGGACCGCGTGTTGACGGTGGATCTGCATGCCGATCAGATCCAGGGTTTCTTCGATATGCCGGTCGACAATGTGTATGCTTCGCCGGTGCTGCTGGCCGACATCTGGCGCAGCTACAGCATGGAAGACCTGATTGTGGTCAGTCCCGACGTGGGTGGCGTGGTTCGTGCCCGCGCGATTGCCAAGCGGCTGGATGATGCCGAGCTGGCGATCATCGACAAGCGGCGCCCGCGCGCCAACGTCTCCACGGTGATGAACATCATTGGTGACGTCGCCGGCAAGACCTGCGTGATGGTTGACGACATCGTCGACACCGCCGGTACCTTGTGCGCCGCGGCGGCGGCGCTGAAGGAGCGCGGTGCCCGCAAGGTGGTTGCCTACTGCGTGCACCCGGTGCTCTCGGGTGCTGCGATCAGCAATATCGAAGGCTCCCAGCTTGACCAGCTAGTGGTCACCAACACCC